>JAKEFJ010000063.1 GCA_022616665.1 Acidobacteriota bacterium | reverse complement strand
GTCCCTCCGCGCAGACGCCAATGGATTCCTCTCGATCTCCATCCCTGCGCCCCAGTCTTCCAAGAACCCAGGGCTGAGCTCCTCTGCCGAGTTCCTTTCGGTACGCGTGGTATGATGTGCCCCACTCGCACACTGAGCCCAAAGGGGACGCTGCGGCGACTTCATGAGTAGATGGTCCCTTACCTGAGCGAAGAGTTCTTTAGAGAACCCACCGAGATCATATTCTTCAAAAAATTCCCGGACGATCGATGGCCCCTAATGGAAAAGAACGCGAGCGAGATGCTGGCAACCTCAGTCTTGGAACGGGAATCGAACTGGGTCGGGGAGTTCCCGTGAGTGGATGCTGGCTTTGTGGTTCGCACGAGAACCGGGAATTCCTCCCCTCCACGGCAGGTCGAGAGGTGCGTAGCCAGGATATGAAGATTTCAGATCTGCACTATGGCAGGACCGCACGAATCGTGGAATGCTTGCGGTGCGGGTTCCGCTACGCGGACCCGCTCCCGGCTCCCGATCTGATCCGTCTCTATGAAGATCTGGTGGATTCTGAATACAGTGAGGGGAGCGAGGGGAGAATCCGGCCTTTTCGACGAATCGTCAAGAGGTGCCGGGCCCTGCTACCGCAGGCTTGCACCCTGGTGGACGTCGGCGCGGGAATTGGACTGATGTGCCTGGCGGCTCGGGAAGAGGGGCTGGATGCATGGGGGGTTGAACCCAGTGCCTGGGCGGTAGAGGTCGGTCGCAAGGTTCATGGCCTGAATCTGCTACGCGGGACTTTCCCTCACCCTGACCTGGTGGGAAAGCGGTTCGACATCATCACCGTGATCGACGTTATCGAGCATCTCCCAGAGCCTTTGACACTGCTCCGGGAAGTGCACGCGGCCCTGAATCCCGGGGGGCTTGCGGTTGTCACCACGCCCAATGTGCGCAGCTTGGCGGCCCGGATTCTTGGACGGAGGTGGTGGCATTACCGGATGGCGCACGTGGGGTATTTCGATCGAGCGACCATGGCGGACGCACTGCGACGTGTTGGGCTGGCTCTGGAAACTTCGGAGCCCTATGTCTGGTTCATGACCCTGGGATATCTGTCCACGCGGCTGCAGCGTTACCTGCCTGTGGGGCCCTTCCAGCGAGCGCTCACGCGGACAGCGACGGGACGGGCCCTCCTCCAGAAGCTGATTCCGGTTAATCCGGGCGACTCGGTCACCTACTATGCCCGCAAAGCAGGTAAGGAGGGACTCTAGCGATGACGCCGACTCTGGCGGCGAAGGTGCGCTCCTACGTTGACATCGCCCGTGTAGACCACTGGTTCAAAAACGTCTTTGTGTTGCCCGGCATGGTGGCGGCCTTTCTGCTGGAGCCTAGGACCCGAACGATCTCGGCCGTGTTCCCGGCACTCGAGGGCCTTCTGGCCGTCTGCCTCGTTGCCTCCAGCAACTACGTGATCAACGAGATTCTCGACGCCCATACCGATCGGTTTCATCCATCCAAAAAGAGCCGTCCGCTGGTGTCAGGAACGGTGAAGGTACCGCTGGCTTATGCCGAGTGGCTGATCCTGGCGGCGGCAGGCTTCGTCTTGGGCGCCGCGCTACCGGGGGGCTTTCTCTTAAGCCTAGTCTCCCTCTGGGTCATGGGACTCGTGTACAACGTTCCACCCGTGCGCACCAAAGAGCTTCCTTACCTGGACGTGCTCTCGGAGGCGATCAACAATCCCATCCGCCTGCTGCTCGGGTGGTACGCAGTGGGAGCAACTTCCTTCCCGCCCTCCTCGTTCCTCATTTCCTATTGGCTCATCGGGGCCTACCTGATGACTGCCAAGCGCCTCTCAGAATACCGCTCCATCGGCGATTCTGAAACAGCCGGGCTTTACCGCTCGTCATTCCGGCACTACTCCGAGCCAATCCTCGCCGCAGCCATGCTCTCCTACGCGTCAGGCTTCATGTTCTTCTTTGGCGTCCTGATGGTGAAGTACCACATCGAGTACATCCTGGCATTTCCCCTTATCCTCGTTTATATTGCCTACTATAGCCATCTCACCTACCTTCACGACAGCGTGGCCCAGAACCCGGAAAAGCTGTATCGGGACAAACGCCTCATGCTACTGACACTCGCCCTAGCCGCCACGGTCTGGGTGCTTTCTTACGTCCAAATTCCCCAGCTGGGCTCCATGCTTGGAGTCGAAACGGGAGGATGGTGAGATCCGCCGGCCTGGCCCACTAGATCCGGAATACACTGGACAACATCGGCATTACGGCAAGCTCTGGGCATGAGCTACCGGGACATGAAGTACAAGCCCCCGCTGGAGGCGCCATAAGCCCCCGACTACCGGCAGCTGAACGGCGTTTGCTGCCAAATCCGCATCGGGCAGCATGTTAAGATGCGCCATGGGAGTCTCGCTGAAGTGCGTGATCGTGGAGTCGTGAATGTGGCCCGACCATAAAGAATGAAAATTCTCTATCTGAACTACGAGTGGGATCCCCAGGAGTCCACGGGCGCGCTGACTCACATCCGAGAGCTGAGCAAAGGACTGAGAGAACTCGGACATTCAGTGACCGTCATCGATCGCCGCCGCAAACCGATTGTGCAGTCCCTAACGAATGAAACTCTTTCAAAAAGTCATCCGGCTGCGCCCCAATGGAGGGCCCGACTGAGCCCGTATCTCCATGAGTCTGCCGCGATGGGGCGGGCATTGAAGGGAATAAGGGTGGAGATAGAGCTGATTAGACGAGAAAAGCCGGATGTGGTTCTGACTCGTCACTCACTTCACCAATTTTCGAGTATCTGGGCGGCCCGGCGCTGTCGTGTGCCAGTAGTTTATGAAGTTAATGCTCCGGCACCCTTCGAGTATCGTCACTATCAAAGCCAGTACCGGCTTATCCCGAAATTAGCCGAATGGTTGGAGAGGCACATGCTCTCCAAGACCGACGGCATCTTCGTGGTCTCGAAAGTTCTAAAGAGGTATTTTGTGGATAGAGGGGTCTCGGCGGACCATATCCGGGTGATTCCGAATGGGGCCGATGTGGAGCGATTCAGTTCGGCGGCCGCTGATCCATCGGTGCGAGAGAAGCTGGGCGAGGCAAGCCTCATCGTTGGATTTGTCGGA
Organism: Acidobacteriota bacterium; assembly: GCA_022616665.1. GTDB lineage: Bacteria > Acidobacteriota > Polarisedimenticolia > Gp22-AA2 > AA152 > AA152. Next base: position 7,631 of record JAKEFJ010000063.1, on the reverse strand, counting down.
AGTTTTGCCCGCTTTCACGGGATCGATCAACTTGAACAGGCAATGGGCTTCCTCTGTGCCCAGCGCCCGGATGCACGATTCTTGCTGGTGGGCTCCGGCGAAATGTCCGAGAAAGTTCAGGATTATTGCAGCCGCAGGGGGTTGACCAGCCGGGTTTATTTTACCGGGCACGTGCTGTCGGAGAGGGTGCCGGCGTTGATGGCAGCAGCCGACATCTTATTAGCCCCCTACGAGCCTCAGGATTTCTTCTACCTCTCACCCATCAAAATCTTCGAGTACATGGCAGCAGGCAAGGCAGTCCTTGCAGCCAGAGTGGGGCAGATCGCCGAGTTAATCCAGGATGGAGTGGACGGAATACTTTATGACCCGAGCGATTCCTCATCCCTCCAGCAAGCGCTCAGGACCCTGGCGGAGAATTCTGAGCTTCGGAAGTGTCTTGGAGGAAATGCCCAGAGAACCGTTGGGTCGCGATATACCTGGAGGGCGAACGCGGCGAGCGTGGAGTCGCTCTTGTCCGAAGTGGTTGCGCGCCAGAAAGCGAGGGATCTCTGATGTGCGGTTTCTGCGGCATCTGGGATTCGGGCTTTCGGGGTCAGCCAATGATCAGAATAGCAGACCGGCAGGGCATTCTCTTAGCCTTGCTTCTTTTATTTGGATTGACCCTGCGTGTCTACGATCTCGGTGCCCAGAGTGTATGGATCGATGAAGCCCTATCCCTCGCTTGGGCAAAGCTGCCGGTGACATCCATTGTGTACGAAGGGGCGCACGACAATCAGGCCCCTCTGTACTTCATCCTCCTCCGGTGGTGGATGCGTCTGGGACCGGAAACAGAGGCATGGGCTCGTTTATTCTCTGCTCTCTTGGGAACAGTATTGATCGGGGTTTTTTATCTGTTCGTAAGTGAATTTGCGGAGAAGGCAGTTGCCCTGGTTTCGGCTGGCCTGCTTACTGTAGCCCCCTTAGCCGTTTGGCATTCGCAGGATGCAAGAGTGTATATGCTAATGCTGGTTAGCTCCTACGCAGGATTGCTGTTTTTGCTGCGATATCTCCGAGGTGGTGGGCTGCTTTTTCTTATCGGCTCGGGTATTGCGCTGGAATGTGCCCTCTACACTCACCTTTATGCGATTTTTCTGTTTCCACCTTTGCTTTTGTTCCTATGGGTTTCACGCAAGGACATCCCCCCAATTAGATTATTCCCTGTCTTCACTACCCTTGTAGTGGTGGGAGCAGCGTACGTTCCTTGGATCTGGATCGCCCTCACCACGTCCCGGCTTGACGCCGGTTTCTATCGGTCCATTAGCATCTTCTCGTTACCCTATGCTCTCTATGCGTTCAGCGTCGGGTACAGTTTGGGACCCTCAGTGGCAGAGTTGCACGACCAAGAACGGACGAGTGCTTTGCTCCTTGCCCATTGGCCTGTCATCCTCCTGGTAACCGTCCTGTTCGGTGTAGCGTTCCTGAGAGGACTTCAGCGATTGAAAGCATACTGTGGCCGGTTCGGCCTACTGTTGCTCCTAATTCTATCTCTGCCACTTGTGCTCCCGGTGCTGATAACGCTAGTGAGTCAGGTAACCTTCAATGCACGGTATGCCATTGTGTCGTTTCCAGCTTACCTGTTGATCGTTGCGATCGGAATCGTCTCCCTGCGGGGGCGGGCAGCGTGGCTTCTCGGAGGCAGCCTAGCCGCCTTGATGGTGGCGAGCCTTATGGGGCGTTACTATAATCCCGTCTATGCCAATGCGGATAGCCGAGCAGCATATCGTCACATCCAAGCGCAGCGACAGCCCGGAGATTGCGTCTTGGTTATCGGAGTTACCGAAGCATTCCGGTACTATGAGGGAAGTGAGATTCAGAGCCGGTGGCTGGATCTTAGACAAAGGGACCGCATTCCTGTAGGCGATCAACTTCTCCGCGAGTGGTCAGAGGAGTGTTCGGGACTGTGGGTCGTGGCGGGACGGACGTGGGAATCGGATCCCTTGAATGTGATTCACGATCTGTTGGATAAACACTTCCGGCCAGCGGGAGGACATTCATTCTCCGGAGTCGAAGTTTCACATTATCGCTCCCGGAAGGAAAGTGAGGGATCCTAGTTGTGGGGTTGGTGGGGGCCGTATTCGAGCTGACCTTGAAGTCTTCGCTTTACTAGTTGGAGTGAGTATCCCCGAACGTTTTCCTTGACTGGCGCCCCTTTCCCCCCTATATTACAAATCCGTAACTCATCCATAGCTTTGGGACAGCCTGGGGAGTGGGATGCAGGCCAACTTCTATCGGGAGATTTTCGAGAGCCTCAGGTGCGGCATCCTCACCATCGATGAGGAGGGCCGGGTCACGACCGTTAACCAGGTCGCCCGGCAGATACTCAATCTTCAAAACCAGGCACCCGAGAAGGTCCCTTGCAGACAGATGCTGGCGGATTACCCGGAAATCTGCCGAATCCTCCTGGAATCTCTGCGAATGGAAAACCCTCCGATCCGGTTTGAGCTGGACCTCAGAGCTCAGGGCCGTCCTAAGCGAATGATCGGCGGAAGCATCTCCCACGTCCGAGGGGCCGACGGGTCCCGCGATGGGGCGGTGCTCTTCTTCAAAGACCTTACAACGATCGAGCAGGGAGAAGAACAAGAGCGCCTCAAGGACCGGCTCGCGGCTTTAGGTCACATGGCGGCCGGGCTGGCGCACGAGATTCGTAATCCGCTGGGCAACATCGGCACGACGGCCAGCCTGCTCAAGAGAAAGCTCAGTGGCAATGACTCTGGGATTATCGCGCTTGACAATATTGTCCAGGAGGTCAGGCGACTCAATCACACGGTCACCCAGTGTTTGGAATACGCCAAGCCAATCCACCTGCGTCCCCGACCGGTGGACTTGCCTGCCCTGCTGGCGGAGGCGCTGCAGGAGGTCCGCGCGAAATGGCCTTCCGGTCGTGTGGAGATAAAGGAGACTCATGATCCCAAAGTCTCCGGGCTGCAGGCGGATGGGATCCAACTTCGTCAAGTGCTGCACAATCTCATTTCCAACGCGTTCGACGCCATGGGCGGGCGAGGGAACCTGGAAATCGCGACTTTTCTGGAGCCCGCCAGCTCGGCTCCGGAGAAGGACAGCGAAAGCTTCGCGGTGATCCGGATCCGGGACACCGGGCGCGGGATCACGCCCGAGGTGAGAGAGCGGCTCTTCTTCCCCTTTTTCACCACCAAGCCCGGGGGTTCCGGCATCGGCCTCGCCATCGCCAAGAAAATCGTCGATTCCCACCAGGGGATGATCGACGTGGAGAGCGAGTCGGGCCAAGGGGCCACTTTTTCTGTCAAGCTGCCCTATCCAGGATCCTCCCACGCGGCCGTGGAACAGGTCTACCCATGAAGCGCCTTCTCATTGTTGAAGACGAGAGAATCCTGCGCGAAAATCTCCAAACCATGTTCAACGAGCACGGCTACCAGACCGAGGTGGCGCCCAACGGCGGGGAAGCCATCCGGCGTCTTGACCAGGACCACTTCGATTTGGTGATTACCGACATGCGGATGCCCGAGGCGGACGGGTTGGAAGTCCTGCGGAAGGCCCAACAGGTGGACGAGAACACGCTGGTACTCGTCATGACGGCCTACGGCTCGGTTGAATCCGCGGTCAATGCCATGCGCTTCGGAGCCTACGATTACATCCAAAAGCCCTTCGAACTGGACGAGCTGGAGCTGAAGATTATGCGCGCCTTCGACCACCAGCGTGAATCCCGCCATTTTGAAGCGCTGAAGGTCAAAGAGGAGCTTGAATCGGACATCGTGGCGGAAAGCAGTGAGATGAAGCAGGTCCTCGAGGTGGTGCGCAAGGTGGCTCGCAGCAAAGCCACTGTCTTGATCACCGGGGAGACCGGCACGGGCAAGGAAAAAGTCGCCGAAGCCATCCATGGCCAATCGTGGCGAAGCGAACACAACCTGATCAAAGTGAACTGTGCCGCGATCCCCGAGGAGCTGATCGAGAGCGAGCTGTTCGGGCACGAGCGGGGCGCGTTCACCGGGGCCCTACGCCGCAAGATAGGAAGATTTGAGCTCGCCGATGACGGTACTTTGTTTCTGGATGAGATTAGCAGCATGTCTCCCCGCACCCAGGCGAAGGTCCTCCGGGCGCTCCAGGATCAAGAGTTTGAGCGGGTTGGTGGCGAGCGCACGATGCGAGTGGATGTCCGCGTCATCGCAGCGACCAATCGGGACTTACTGGAGGCCATTGACCATGGGGAGTTTCGCATGGATCTCTTTCACAGGTTGTCGGTGGTCAACTTGAGGATTCCGCCTCTGCGGGATCGCAAGGACGACATCCTGCCCCTGGCGAAGGAGTTCCTGGAAAAATACGGCCGCGAAATGCACCGGCAAGTGAGAGGATTCCTTCCGGAAGCCCAGGCGCTGCTCCTGGAGCACCCCTGGCCGGGCAATGTGCGGGAACTGAAAAATGCCATGGAGCGCACGGTTCTCATGAGCGACAAGGAGTGGATTTCCCCTGATGACATCTCCTTGTTCGAGGTTCGCCCCTCCGCCGCTCCTCTGGCCTCCCACTCCCTGAGCATGCCCACGGGCCTCGACCTGGAAGGGATGGAGCGCCAAGCGGTGCTGGAGGCGCTGCAACGCGCTAACTGGGTCCAGAAAGACGCCGCCGCTGCCTTGGGGATCAGCAGCCGCGTCATGAATTACAAGATCAAGAAGTACAACTTCACGAACCCTCGGTGGAGCCGCAACAAGCCACCGTCTACCGACAATTGACCTCAATACTCCAGTCGCGAGTGAATGATTCGCCCCTGCGGCGCGCCACATCGGACCAGCAACAGGGCCGTGGGCGGATAAGAGGCGCTTATCGAGAAGTCAGTCGAGCACGGTCCAGTTCATTACCGTAAGTGAATTACACCCTCGTAAGCCGATAATGGACCGATATTCCGAATCGCCACACCTCTCATTTCTCCCCAACATAAACTACTGTAAGTAGGCAATTTACATGGACTGGATTTAATTAGAACTCGAGCCAAAATGGCACTGATGTTGCTGTCTCGTCCCCCGGCTCCATCCGGACCGGATCGGAGGGACAGGCATCATGTTCAGCGCGATTCAAAATTCCCAGGAACACGCGGGCTTCCGGGCTCTGCGCTGGATTTTTTGGGCCGGCGCAACCCTCTTGCTCATTCTGCTCCCCAGCGCCGTCTCTGCGGGCACCATCAAGCTGGCGTGGGACCCGGTGGGGGATCCTGACCTGTCGGGATACAAGGTCTACTACGGGACCAACTCCGGTATCTACACGAACAGCACCCCCACGGGGAGGGAGACCACCGTGGACATCAACAATCTCCAGGACTGTAAGGTCTACTACCTGGCAGTGAAAGCGGTGGACGCCAATGGAAATGAGAGCGTCTCCTTCTCCAATGAGATTTCCGGCATATCCGCGCCGGTCCCCAGCTCGGTGACTCCCAACTCGGCGAAACAGGCGACGAATTTTCAGCAAGTGACGATTTACGGCACGAATTTCGACACCCAGGCGCAGCCCGATTTCGGGCCCGACATCCTGGTGAACAGCTACTCCACCAGCTCCTGCAGCCAGATGACGGCCAACATCACCATCACGGAGGGAGCGAAGGTCAACTCCCCCCCCGCGCAGCCCCGCCTCCTCACAATCATCAACAATGGCGGTCCGCGCGGTTCCAAGAGCGGACCGTTCTCGGTGTCCTTCAATGAGCGTCGTGCCGACATCGATCCTGATGGTAAGGTCAAGGGACGCGACCTCCTGTACCTCATGAACGCCTACGGCAGCTGTCAGCCCAGCCTTGTTCCCAGCTGCCCCACCGCTTCCAACTATAATGGCGACGCGGACTTGAACGGTGACGGAAAGGTGGATGGCGCCGACGTGAGTTTGCTTGCCATCTGGCACGGACATATCTTCTTCTAGGCGAGAACCACCGAGAGGTATCGAGCTTGAAGGTTATTCAGGAAAGTCGAAGGGGGTTTTTGGCTTGCTTTCTGCTGCTGGCGCTGGTGAATTGCGGCGGTGGAGGGGGCGGTGGGGATGATAGCGGGGGAGGAGGCGGAGTCATCGCCGACTTCGCCGCCAATTGCCTGAACGGAGATCCCTGCTCCAGCAACGCGATAACCAGCCAGAAGGGAACTACCTCGGGCAATATCGTCGAAGTTCATCTCTGGCTGAACAAGCTGAGCACTACCATCGGCGAGGCCTCGCTGGATGTGGGCTTCGATCCGACGGTTGCAGATTATCAGGGATATACGGAAGGCACGGCCCTTGGAACCAGCAGTGCCGGTACGGTCTATCTGGTCACGGAGGTGGGGCCGGGCGAGGTGCTGGTCGACATCGCGCCTCTCGGAGGAAAGACTCTGACCAGCCCCGCGATCATGGTGAAGCTAACGTTCAAGATATTGAAATCTTCCTCTGGCTCGAATTTCAGCTACCGCAGTCCCGACACCCTCAGCGGGTCAGCCCTCTTCCGTCCCGATGGCAGCATTATCCTGTTGACCAACAACGGCTGGGCCGGCGGCCTGTTCTCCGGAATGTAGCGCTACAGCGCCCTCGACATCCCAACCGCCATCCTTCCAATTACCAGACACATCGGTAGTGTGTCGTACTTTCGGTTCCTTGCGGGATTGAATCCTTTCGGAATCGCACTTTCCAAGCCATTGGAGGGAGGGCCTACCGAGGCACCTGTGCCGACTCGAGTCGAGATTGGAATGGAAATCCGGTCTAGGCGAACCTCCCATCGCGAGACCAGGCCTCCAGAAGCGTGAAGCAGGCCTGCGGCACGTCGGGTTCGTCCCGGGAGCGACGTTGGGAAAGCTCCTGCCAGAGCTGCGCCACCGACTCCGGCAAGTCCACGTCATACCAGGCAGGGAGCGAGGAGATGGGAATGCCCTCCCTTCGGGCCCGGCGCACAGTCTCCCGGTAGAGCTGCGACGTCCCCCAAGGCATGTCAGCCAGTAGGGCAGGGTGGAGGCGGGAGGCTCCCAACAGGTAGTAGCCACCATCCCTCGCCGGTCCCACCACGATTTCTGCCTTCCCGAGCTCATCGAAAGCGCGGACGACGTAGCCATCCGGCAGGTGCGGACTGTCAGATCCGAGAACCACGAGCTCTCGATAGCCGTCTCCGAGACACTCCTGGAAAGCATGCTGGAGCCGCTCCCCCAAATCAGACCCTTGCTGGATGCGTGAGGTTGTGGAGCCCAGATGGGCGCCGATCTCAGAGTCCAGCCCCCCCTCTTCGCTCAGATAAAGCCGGCACTCCGCTCCGACCGACTCACCGCAACGGCGCAAAAGGTCCAGACTGTCAGTCAGCAAAGCCCTGTGAAGGGCCAGGGCCTCTTCGGCATTGAAGCGAGGCATGAGGCGAGTTTTCACCTGCCCCAGCCTGGGGAGGCGAGCGAATAAGAGCAGGGCGCGTTTGCAGGTCACCAGGTCACCAGGCCAATCAGTTGTGCTGGGTGCATCATCGGGCATTTCCCGCAGCCTTGGCCCGGCTCCGAGCAGGACGAAGCGGCGCCAAGAGTGTCGTGTCGGTCGATTCCGATGAAGCACGGCGCCTCTTCAAATGGATCGGCGAATCGTAGCACAGGCGGTCGTTTCAGCAGGTGCCTCGGAGCGCTATGGAGCAAAAAACAAGAGGT
>JAKEFJ010000062.1 GCA_022616665.1 Acidobacteriota bacterium | reverse complement strand
GAGGTAAATGCCCGGCTCGATGGTGACGGTCATCCCTTCCTCGAGCAGCAGGCTGTTTCCCGCCACCAGGTAAGGTTGCTCGTGGACCTCCAATCCCAGCCCGTGCCCGAGACGGTGGGTGAAATCCTTCGCGAACCCGGCCTTGCGAATGACGTAGCGGGCCGCTTCATCCACCGCGCCGGCGGAGGTCCCGGGCCGGGCGGCGCGAAATCCCGCCTCCTGGGCCGCCTTGACGAGTCCGTAGATCTGCTGAAACCGATCGGGAGCCTTGCCGAACGCGAAGGTGCGCGACACATCCGAATGGTAGCCGTGCACTGTGACGCCCATGTCGAAGAGGATGACCTGTCCTTCCCTGAGCTTGACGCTACCGGCGTCGGCGTGCGGGATAGCGGAGTTGGCGCCGAATTGCACCATTCCGTCCAGGGGCACGCCCAACGCTTGTGACAGTTCTCCGGCCCTTTGCAGCACCTCCTCCTCCGTCATACCCTCCTTCATCTCATCCATGAGACTGCGGATCACGGCCAGCGTGATCCGGGCCGCCGCCCGCATCAGGGCGATCTCTTCCGGGTCTTTCTTCATCCGGAAGTGAGAGATCAGGGGTGTGGCGCTGGTGACCCGGGCGGAGGGGAGAAGGCGGGAGAGCGGCGCCAGATCGTCGAACCAGGTGGTTCCCTCCACGGCCACTTTCAGCGAGGCCCCTCCTGGCGCGAGCATGCGCGCCAGCAGCGGGTTGGGGTTCTGCGCTTCTTCCCAGGTCAGGATCTCGCCGGGCAGACCCGAGCGCCTGAGGCGCTCCGCCTCGAAAGCGGGACCGAGGTTTTCCCAGCTTCCATCGGAGCGCAGCACGCTGGCGATGAGCCGCTCACTGCGCCAAAGGTCGGCTCCGGTCAGGTAGAACAGCGAGGCACAGGGGGTGATGAGCAGCGCATCGATCCCATCGCGGCGCATCTTCTCGGCCATCTCCTGGCGTCGCTGAGCGTAGCGCGCGGCTGGTACCGGCGGCGGAATGTCGATGTTCGCTAGGGTCGCCTGTGCTGCGGGAGCGGGGGACCGGTCGGCTGAGCCTTCCCGGCAAGACCATAATGACCCAGCGGTGGCCGCGAGGCCCAGCGCCAGGAGCTCCCGGCGCGACTTATCCACGCCGTTCGGCGGTTCCCCTCTGAAGCTGGGGAGACAGGAACATCTGGCGCATTTCGTCGCCTCGGTCCCGCAAGAAGGCCCGGGTGGATCGATAGCCGTAATCCAGAATCTGCACCCGGGAGGCGTAGCTCAGGATGTGCTGGGCGAAGAGCACGGTGTCCGTCGCCTCCGGCTCCACCAGGACGATTTTGGCCCATGGGTGGGAAACCCGCAGGCGCGCGAGGATCATCTCCAGCTTCTCATGGCTGTTGATCCGCGCGGCCTGGTCCCACACAAAGGAGATTCCCTTCTCGGCGATCCGCGCGCAGCCCCCGGCAAAGGAGGGGATGCAAACCCTGCTCTGGTCATTCTGAATGGGGACGATGGGATTCAGCACCAGGATCCGGTCGGCGCCCTTGTTGATGGCAATGTCCACGTGGGCCAGCTGCGCGGTGCCTCCGTCCACGTAATCCACGCCGTCGATGGAGACCGGCTCGAAGTAGAAGGGGAGGGCCGACGAGGCGGCGATAGCCCGGGAGATGGGAACGTCCCGGGACCCTTCGTCCCCGAACACGGTTCGCATGGGCCGGTCCAGACCGATGGCCGGAACGTAGAGCTCCTTCTTGAGCCCCCGGAAGGAGGTGGCCAGTCCCATCTGCCGGATCAGCGAATCCAGATAGCGGATGTAGTCCCGCATGGAGAAAAGCCCCGAGGGGAGGTTTTCTTGGAGCAGGCCCATGAGGCTCTGCAGCGAGAAGGGTGTCCGGTGCTTCCGATAATATCGGTACACCGCGGGGAGCATCACCAGGCTCCTCCCGAGGCTGTGCCTGAAGTTCTCCCAGTCGAAGTGGAAGATGTCTTCGGCGCGAAAATTCAAGGGGTGCTTCTGGCTGGTGGCAATGATATCCATGACCGAGGCTGGGCTCACGCCGTTGGCCATGAGCATCCCGACGACCGCCCCGGCGCTGGTACCGATGTAGAGATCGAAGTCCAGTGAGGAGAAGTCCCCTTGGAAAAAGTCGTCGAAGGCCCGCAGGCATCCGAACTCGTACATGGCGCCGGTGATTCCCCCTCCCACCAGCACCAGAGCCCGCTTTCCCTCTCCCAGGGAGGGGGGCGGGGCGGTCATGGAGTGATCTCCTGGGTGGGGATCTGAAGGAGTGTGACGGTCTGTTCTTCCTTGAATCCGGTCATGTGTGAGCCCACCACGTTGCCGCCCAGCTTTACTTGAAGGCTCGCCGTCTCCCCGGCCCGAATGGTCACATTCTTCAACTCGGCGCTGCCCACCACGTGCCAGTCCGCCCCCGCTTTCGCCGCCACGCCCGCCACCATTTTGTGATCCCCTTCGGAGATCTCCAGGCCGACCGATTCCGGGAGATCCAGCGTCATCACTTCGAATCCATGGCTTTTCCCGGGATGGCTGCCGGAGCGGAACAGCAGCTTCTCGT
>JAKEFJ010000061.1 GCA_022616665.1 Acidobacteriota bacterium | reverse complement strand
TTCACCATGGACATCGTGGTGAAGCAGCTGGAGAAGCTCCCCTTCCGACATCTTCGCTCCCTGGCGCTGGATCGCGCCGAGCGATGGACTCTGGAGCGGCTCCAGGAAAGCGACGGACTGGGAGCCATCTTTCCTCCCATCGTCAACACCATCATCGCGCTCAGATCTCAAGGGTACGCGCTGGATCACCCCACGATCCTCCGGCAGGTCAGCGAGCTGGAGAAGCTGGAGATCGAGGAGGCCGATACGCTGCGCGTTCAGCCTTGTTTCTCGCCGGTCTGGGACACGGCTTATGCCATCAACGCCCTGGTTGAGTCCGGATTCCCCGCCGATCATCCCGCGATTCTGAGCGCTTCCCGGTGGCTCCTGGACCGCAGAGGCCATGGCAAAGGCGACTGGAGAGCCAAGCTCGGTGGACGGCGGGCCGCGGGCTGGTACTTTGAATATGCCAATCCCTATTACCCGGATTGCGACACCACCTCGCAGGTTCTCACCTCCCTGAGCAAGGTCACCCTGCCTCACGGAGAGGACTACGCCAGGTGCCAGAAGGCGATCTTCGACAGCCACGAATGGCATCTGGGAATGCAGAATGAGGACGGCGGCTGGGCCGCCTTCGATCGAGGCTGCGACAAGGTCATCCTGACCCGGGTGCCGTTCGCCGATCACAACGCCATGATCGATCCCAGCACCGCGGACCTGACGGCCCGCGGCCTGGAGTCCCTCTCCGAGCTGGGCTTCGAAAAGGACTTCCCGGCCGCGGTACGCGCGATCGAATTCCTGCGCCGCACGCAAGGGGCGGAAGGCGCCTGGTACGGGAGGTGGGGGTGCAACTACCTGTACGGAACCTACCTGGCCCTTTGGGGACTGCGGAAGATCGGCATTGGCGCTGAGGATGCTGCCATCCGGAGAGGGGCCGCCTGGCTGCGGTCATGTCAGAATCCCGACGGAGGGTGGGGCGAAACCCTCGGCTCCTACGACGACCCCTCCCTCAAAGGCAAAGGGGCCAGCACTCCTTCGCAGACTGCCTGGGCGGTGCTGGGGCTGATCTCCGCCGGTGAGCGCCACGGCGAAGCGGTGCGACGCGGGATCGAGTTTTTGCTGGACCGGCAATCCGAGGATGGGTCCTGGCCGGAGGAGGCGTGGACCGGCACCGGGTTTCCCCGGGTCTTCTACCTGCGCTATCACCTCTATCCGATTTATTTCCCCTTGCTGGCGCTGGGCGTGGCCGCGCAAGAGGACGCGGCTGCATCCCGCAGCCATCCGCTTTCCAGGGAGAGAGCACTCGCGCCGGCGGTTTCCACCGGAGGGCTTCTGTCATGAGGTTCCCGCTGCACATCACCATGGACATGCTGGCGCACCAGGCGCGCCAGGCTATCCTGCGCCACCGGCGGTACCCCTACGTCCTGATGCTGGAGCCGCTGTACGCCTGCAACCTGGCCTGCCTGGGATGCACGCCGGAGCGGCACACCGGCAAGCTCGCCGATCGGCTGACTCTCAAGCAGTGCCTGAGGGCCGTGGACGAATGCGGAGCTCCGGGAGTGTCTCTGTGCGGCGGCGAGCCGACGCTTTATCCCGAGCTGAAAGAGCTCGTGGCCCAGACCATCCGGCGGCGGCGCCACATCTACTTGTGCACCAACGCCCTGCTCCTGGACGAAAAGGTCTTCGGGCTGATTCCCCCTCACAAGCGCCTCACGATCAACGTTCACCTGGACGGCATGCGCAAGACCCACGACCGGGTCTGTGATCGGGAGGGGGTCTTCGAGAAAGCGGTAGCCATGATCCGCCAGGCCAAGCGACTGGGTTACCACGTCATGACGAATACCACGGTGTTCAAAGAGACGGAGACTTCCGAAGTCAGGGCGCTGTGCGAGCTCACCAAGAGTCTCGGGGTGGATGGAATGCTGGTGGCCCCCGGGTATCATTACGAGACCATTCAAAGGGACATGTTCCTCACCCGCGCGGAGATCCAGAAGAAGTTCAGGAGGATTCTGGGCTTCTCACGCCACTACCGGCTGACCTCGACCCCTCTCTTCCTGGAATTCGCGGCGGGGCTGCGGGATCTTCCCTGCTCGCCCTGGAGCACGGTGACTTACACCGTCCGAGGATGGAAGGGGCCGTGCTACCTCATCGCCAAGCAGTACACCCACTCGTGGAAGGAGTTCTGGGAAGAGACCGACTGGGAATACTGGGAGTCGCGGCAAGACTCCCGCTGCACCAACTGCGCCATGCACTCGGGATTCGAGGCTTCGGCTGTCCGGGAAATCCGGCGCAGCCCCAAGGACCTGGTGCGGATGGCCGCCTGGAACCTTCTGGGATAGGAGCGCGACGATAGTCTCATGAGAGTCTTCGTCACCGGCGCCACGGGATTCGTGGGATGGCATTTGGTGGAGGCGTTGCTCGCCCGGGGAGACGAGGTGCGCTGCCTGGCGCGGCCTGCCAGCGCGGCCCTGCTGGACCCGAGCAAGACCGAGGTGACCCTGGGAGATCTCACCAATTTCGACAGCCTGAGGCGCGGCCTGGCTGGAATCGAGGCGGTTTACCACTGCGCCGCCGACTACCGGCTCTACGTGGCCGATCCGGAAGCCATGTACGCCGCCAATGTGGAGGGGACGCGTAACATCCTGCGAGCCGCGGCCGAGGCGGGCGTGCAGCGAGTGGTTTACACCAGCACCGTGGGGGCGCTGGGGCTGAACGCCGACGCCAGCCCCGCAGACGAGCAGACTCCGGTCGGCCTCTCCGACATGGTCGGCCACTACAAGCGGAGCAAGTTCCTGGCGGAGCGGGTGGCCGAGGAATGGGTCTCGAAAGGGCTGCCCCTGGTCATCGTCAATCCCTCCACGCCGGTGGGCGAGCGGGACATCAAACCGACGGCCACCGGGCGGATGATCCTGGATTTCCTGAGAGGCAGGATTCCCGTGTATGTGGACACGGGCCTCAACCTGGTGGATGTCCGTGATGTGGCGGCGGGACACATTCTCGCGATGGAGCGCGGGCGGATTGGCGAGAAGTACATCCTCGGGCATAAGGACATGTCTCTGAAGGCCATCCTGGACTCGCTTTCCTCCATCGCCGGCTTGCCCTCTCCCCGCCTGCGGGTGCCGCACTGGCTGCCTCTGGCCGTCGCCGCGGCGGACACTGCGCTGGCCCGCGTGCGCGGCGGAAAACCCCGCTTCGAGCTGGATGCCGTGCGCCTCTCAAGAAAAAAGATGTTCTTCGATTCCGGCAAGGCGGTGCGCGATCTGGGATTGCCCCAGACTCCCGTGGAGGAAGCTCTCGGGCGAGCGGTGAGGTGGTTCCGCCTGAACGGCTATGTCGAGGGGAGGGCCGCGTGAGCCGCGCAAATCTTGCCGCGCTGGGCTCGGAGCCCTCCACCAGCGGCACGGTTGCGATTGTCGCCGCTTTGCGCCGGGAGATCGCCTCCCTGGAAGCGAGCATGACGATATCGCGACGATGCAGCACCGGGAGCTTTCGGGCCTCGGTGGGTCGACTGGATGGCACGGAGGTCATCGTGGCTTGCACGGGAGACGGGCGGGAAAATGCCGCCCGAGGCGCACGGGCTCTCCTGGGGAGCTATCCGGTGGGGCGCCTGATTGTGGTCGGAGTCGCCGGGGGGCTCTCTCCGTCGCTGCGGCTGGGAAGTCTTCTGGTGGCGCGCGAAGTGATGGAGGATGGCCGGCCGGTCCCGGCTCCAGATGCGGGGTGGCTCCAGCGCGCCCGGCGCGACACGGGAGCAACGCCCGCCATCTTCGTCTCCACGCGGAACGTACTCTGCACCCCACACGACAAAGCAGATGCCTATTCCAGCCTGGCTGGCGGCGGAGTCGCCGCCGTGGACCTGGAGACCGCCACCTATGCCCGCGCCGCCTCGCTCCGGGGTCTTCCCTACATTGCTCTGCGGGCGATCTCCGACACGGCGGAGGAATCGCTCCCCCTGGACTTCAACACCTTGCGCGACCGGACCGGCGCCGTGAACAGTCGCCGCGTCGCGCTTCGGGCATTGACTCGCCCCCGGCTTATTCCCCCGTTGTGGGATTGGCGCCGGCGAGTGTCCTTCTGCTCGGAGAAACTTGCCCGTGCCGTGCAAACGCTGCTGTCCGGAGGTACCCCATGACCCGCCCCAAGCCCGTTCCCGCCCGACCCGTGCCGGCTCCTCGGGAGGCCTCCGATCCGTCCGACCGCAAGGCCGAGCATATTCACCTCGCCTTGGATCCAGCCATGCAGCCGCACAAGAATTATTTCGATGATTACCGCTTCGAGCACCAGGCCCTCCCCGAGCTGGATTACGACGCTATCGATCTTGCCTGTTCTTTCCTCGGGCGGGATTTGGCCGCGCCATTGCTGATATCCTGCATGACCGGAGGCACGCCGGAGGCCGCCCGTATCAACCGGAACCTGGCCCTGGCGGCGGAAACGATGGGCATCGCGGTCGGAGTGGGTTCCCAGCGGAAGGCTCTGGAGGATGCCTCGACGGTGGGCGACTTTCGCATCCGTCCCTACGCACCCTCGGTGCCCATCCTGGCGAATCTGGGGGCCGTCCAGCTCAATTACGGCTACGGGCTCGACCACTGCCGCCGTGCCGTGGCCATGATCGAGGCCGATGCGCTGGTTCTTCACCTCAACCCTCTGCAGGAGGTGATTCAGCCCGAAGGGCAACGAAACTTTGCGGGGCTTCTGGACAAGATTGGCCACATCGCCGGGAATCTGGAGGTGCCGCTGATCATCAAGGAGGTCGGCTGCGGGATTTCCCGAGCCGTGGCGGAGAGATTGATGCGTGTGGGAGTGAAAATGGTGGACACGGCCGGGGCAGGCGGAACCAGCTGGGCAAGAATCGAGGCCGCCCGGGCTCGGGACGAGGGGTTGGGAGATCTGTTCGCCGACTGGGGCATCCCGACTCCCGTCGCCATCCAAAAGCTCTCCGAGGTTCCCGGCCTGACCATCATCGGCAGCGGCGGGATCCGCAACGGGATCGATGCCGCCAAGGCTTTGGCCGCCGGGGCGGATCTCGTGGGCATGGCTTATCGCTTCCTGCACGCCGCCAACGAATCCACCGAGGCGGTGGTGGAGAAAGTGCGCCAAATCGTCGAAGAGCTGCGCATGAGCATGTTCTGCGCCGGAGCCGGGACGCTGGAAAGCCTGCGCAAGACGCGGCTCTACCCGGCGGGAGGGTGCGTTGAGTGAGCCGCGCGGGTCGGCCAGGGCCCTGGCGACCCCGCCGCTTCTCGACAACCTGCTTCAAGGGTGCAGTCGTACCTTCGCCCTGACCATTCCACTCCTGAACGAGCCGACCCGATGCGAAGTTACGGTTGCCTACCTCCTCTTCCGGATTGCCGACATCTTCGAAGACTCCACCGCTTGGCCGCGCCGGAAGAAGAGCGCCCAGCTCAGGCAGCTGGCCGTGTTTCTGGAAGATCCCTCCTCCCGATCGGCGCGATCCCTCGCAGCGGAATGGAAGTCCCAGCCGCCTCTCCCGTTCCCCAGTTACCTGGAGCTGCTGGGGGAATTCCCCGCCGTGATGCGCGCCGCACAGTCCCTCTCCCCGCGAGCCTGGAGCCTGGTCGCGACCCACACCTGCCGGACCTGCCGCGGCATGTCTTCCTTCGTGGATCGGGAGGAGGACGGCAACTTGCGCTTGACGGACCTGGCCGATTTGCGGAGCTATTGTTACGCCGTCGCCGGAATCGTCGGGGAGATGCTGACCGAGCTGTTTCTCCTCAGCAGCAACTCGTTGCAGCCCATCGCGTCGGGATTGAGGCAGGACGCGGCCGCGTTCGGCGAGGGGCTGCAGCTGGTGAACATCCTCAAGGACCGCGTCACCGATGCGGGCGAAGGGCGCTACTACCTGCCTGAAAATCTGCCGCGGGCGGACGTATTCGCCTTGGCGCGCCGCAATCTGACAACTGCCGTGGGCTACTCGTCCCGGCTGGAGAGCGCCGGATCGGATCGCGGCATCGTGGCCTTCACGGCGCTGCCGGTTCTGCTGGCGCGGGCGACGCTGGACCGCGTGGAGCGGCTGGGGCCCGGAGCCAAAATCAGTCGCGATGAGGTGGCCACTCTGGTGCGCCGCCTGCACGAGGCTCTGGAGCAGAACGCCGTGGGCAGGCTGCTGGAGCCGTCAGGTCGCTGAGGCGCAGGATCACCCGGTGAATTTGTAGCCCATGCGGTGAATGGTAATGAGGAATTTCGGCTCCGCGCGCGGGTCTTCTATCTTCTTGCGCAGCTTCGCCACGTGCATGTCCACGGTTCTCGTCAAAGGCACGGAATCGTAGCCCCAGACGGTGTCGAGCAGCACCTCCCGGGGCACCACCTCGCCCCGATGCCGGATGAAAAATTCCAGCAACCGCAGCTCCCGCGGCGACAGATCCAGAAGCTTGCCCTTCTTGCGGGCCTCCCCCTTCTTGAAATTCACTTCCACGTCCCCGAAGCGGTACGATTCAAGGCCCGGCTTGCCGGCCGATCCGCGTCGCAGGATCGCCTCGACCCGCGCCATCAGCTCGAGGAAGCCAAAGGGCTTGGTCACGTAGTCGTCGGCCCCCAGCTTGAGGCCCAGCACCTTGTCTATCTCCTGCCCCCGAGCAGTGAGCATCAGGATGGGCACCGGGTTTCCCTCCCGGCGGATCTGCTTGCAGACATCCAGCCCGCTCATCTTCGGCAGCATGACGTCCAGGATGATCACGTCCGGAGATCCCTCGCCCACCAGCTTCAGTCCGGCCGCGCCGTCCCGCGCTACGCTCACCTCGTAGCCTTCGTACGAGAAGCCGTCCCTCAGCGCCGTGGCCATGGCTTCGTCATCTTCAACAATCAAAACCTTCGGCATCGATTTTCTCCCCACGGGACCGTCCAACACAGATTCAGAGGGGACGCCTCCCGGCCTCGCTGCGCGCCGCCGCCCGGCGGCTAGGCCCTGTGCCGGAGAGGGCTCTCACCCGTGCCGTGCAGCCCCAAGGACGGCGCCGATCGCTTCACCGGAAGATGGATGGAAAAGGTGCTTCCCTTACCTAATTCGCTGCGCACCGTCACCTTCCCCCGGTGGGCCTGGACGATGTGGTGAACGATGGAGAGCCCCAGCCCGCTTCCCTTGACGTCGTGCACCAGGCCGGTGCTGACCCGGTGGAAGCGCTCGAAAATCCGCTTCTGCTCTTCTCCCGCGATGCCGACCCCGTGGTCTTCCACGGAAATCACCACCGAGTCATCTTCCCGCGAGAGCCGCACGGCAATCTCCTTGCTTTCCCCAGAATACTTCACGGCATTGTCCAGCAGGTTGTGCACCGCCTGACTGATGGCATCAGGGTCCATTTCCACGGACGGGAGCGGAGTCCCCGAACCCTGAAAGTGGATCTGGAATCCCTCGGGCGCCAAGCGTATCTCGAAGCTCTTCAGCACGGCGGCCACCACTTCGCCCACGTCCGATACCGTGAAGTCATAGGTCTTTCGACCCGATTCGATTCTGGAGAAATCCAGGATGTTGTTGATCAGTCCTGAAAGCCGCCGACTCTCCGCCTCGATGTACTCCCCATATTCCTGGATCTTCTCGGGCGACCGCACCCGGCCCAATCGAAGCAGCTCGGCGAAAACCCGGATGGATGCCAGGGGGGTTCTCAGCTCGTGGGAGACGTTGGAGACGAAATCGGATTTCATCGTGGAAAGCTTGATGGCCCGATCCGCCGCCCGGAACGCGAAGGCAACCCCTCCCAGCAGCGCCAGGGCCAGGAGGATCGACAAGGTCACGTTGAACGCGAAGCTGGCACTGGCCAGCTGCTCGGGCATGTTCCGGGCGCTGACCAGATCGATGGTCCAGTCCGCGAAGACGAAGGGGAAGCGGGCGGTGACCGTTTCCCCCTTCCCATCCTCCTCCCCGCTGGAGTAGATGACGTCTCCCCGGCGATCCCGCACCGTCACCTGCATGTCCCCGGCGGCGGAGTCGGGGAAAAATCCCGGCATGAGTCGACCGATGGTGGAGGGAAGAACATGATCCCGAAAGTAAGCTTCGTCCAGGAGCATCCCGGTCACCCCCACGACTTTGGTGGATTCGTCGAAGATGGGGTTCAGGACAAAACGGTATTCCGGGTTTCTCTCGTCTACCTGGAGCGACGAGGTGCCCTCCCGAAGCCCGTGAAACCGCACCAGCTGCCAGGGGCTCGAAGCCAGGATCATGGCCAGCGACTCGTCGGAGGCGGGTGGGCTCTCCAGACTGTTTCTTTGCTCGTTGAAGACCAGCCAGTTGCCGAACTGCTCACGGGTGAAATCGGCCAGGAACAGTCGCCGTGTCCCCTCCACCGGCTTCTTCTTCCAGTGATACGCCACTTGGTCCAGCTTCCCCTCTTTGAAGAGGGAGGCGGGCAGGTTCAGGGCCCTCTCGGCGCCGGAACGGTAAAAATACTGGACTTCGGTCCCCACCGACTCCAGGAAATTGTGGAGCGCCGCTTTGTGGGCCAGCGCCGAGGCCTTTTTCAAGTGCCCCAGCCAGACGAATTGCATCCCCAGCAGAATCACCAGGGGCACCAGCACCGCTTCGAAGCACAGCAGCAGGGTGTGCCGGCGAAAGAAATCACGAATCACATCGCCCTCCACCATTGAGATAGCGCTGCCAGTATAAGGCGATCCGGCGGTCCCCTAACCTCTTGGCCTCCTGCTTTTTACAATTTGGTGACAAGTGCGACATCTTTTTACCGGGTCAGGTGGGACATTTACACCCCCTCCCTGTATCCTGCCTGCGGAATTATTTAGCGGTGGAATGCGTCCGTCGGCAAGGTTGCCCTCTAGCGCACGCCGCAATCGGGAGGAAGCAAGTGATGCGAAACTTTAATCGGCTCGGACTCGCGGCTCTCGTGCTGGCATTGGCCATCCCGGCTTGGGCCGGGCACAGTGGCGAGAAGTGCAACCACCCGACCCAGGAATGCCTGGATTACATGGCGGCCAACCTCAAGAGCAGCGGTTGGATCGGCGTGGAGCTGGACATCGACGAGGAGACTGGCGCGCGCGTGGTCAAGAAAGTCGTCCCCGGCAGCCCGGCCGAGGCGGCCGGCATCCAGCCGGGCGATATCCTGGTCTCCCTGAATGGAACCAAGCTGGCCAAGGGAAATGAAGAGGCCATCATGCAGACCAAGAAGGACATGAAGCCTGGCCAGACGGTCACTTATGTTGTCAGCACCAACGGGCTGGACAAGAAGGTGGAGCTGGTCCTGGCCCCCATGCCGGCGGACGTGATGGCGGCTTACATCGGCCAGCACATGCTGGAGCACGCGAACATGCAGGTCGCTGCGACTCCCAAGAAATAGCAGTCGGTCCCCCTTCTCGTCGGCGGGCATCCTTTTCAAACCCTCCTTACCCCCCCAGGATGCCGTGGATGCCCGCCGGCGTTTTTTTGCTTCCCATCTTCCATCCCTGATCACCCCCTGAACAGCCATAGGCCGGCGTGTGAGTCTTCCAGGGCATCCGTTCAAAATCCTGGAGAGCAGCAGTCCAGGGCGCTCCAGAACCCATTTAAAAACAAGCACTTGAGCGCTCGAGACCCGATGGGACACTCCTCCGCGAACTGGAGCAGCGCAAGTCCCCAGGTCGGAGCCGGTTTGTCCGTTTGAATCCAAATGGTTCCAGGCCAAGCTCGGCGTCATTGCCGACGGACGGCGCAAACCTATATTTACCCCGTTATGGCGAAGAAGATTGGCCGATACGTCCTGGAGCGGGAGATTGGACGCGGCGCCATGGGTGTGGTCTACCTGGCCCGTGACCCGAGACTCAACCGCCAGGTGGCAGTGAAGACCTTCTCCCTCCCGGAGGGACTGGATGACGAGCGCCTGCGCGAATATCACGCGCGCTTCCTGCGTGAGGCGCAGGCCGCGGCATCCCTCTCTCATCCTGGAATCGTCATCATCTATGACGCGGACGACGATCCCAAGCTCAAGCTTCCGTTCATCGCGATGGAATACGTCCCCGGCCGGAGCCTCCGGCAGCTCCTGGAAAAGGGGGGCCGGATTGCCCCTCGATGGGCCTTCCGGATGGGAGCGGTCCTCTCCGACGCACTGCAGGTGGCTCACGAGGCGGGCATCATTCATCGTGACATCAAGCCCGCCAACGTTCTGCTGCGAAGACCCGACGGCGCCCCAAAGATTGCCGATTTCGGTGTCGCGCGCTTGTCCACTTCAGATCTCACCAATACCGGCGCGGCCTTGGGCTCTCCGGCCTATATGTCCCCTGAGCAGATTCGCGGCGGCACGGTGGACGCGCGCAGCGACCTTTTTTCTTTGGCGACTCTCTTTTACGAGGCGCTGTGTGGAAGAAGGCCCTTCACCGGCGACGATATCGCCTCGCTCACCTACTCCATCGCCCATGAGACTCCCATCGCCATCTCCCGCAGGGCGCGGGATCTACCTGTGGGTCTGGATGAATTCTTCGAAGTGGCTCTTGCAAAAAACCCGGAGAACCGCTTTCCCGACGGCGCCTCGTTTCGTCAGGCGCTGTGGGAGATCGAGCGAAGCCAGCCTTCGCTGCGGCAGGAAGGAACGTCCGTGGTCGGCACGGAGGAGAACTCCCTGGCCGCCGAGGCATCCGGCACACCGGGGGAAAGCCAATCACCCTCCGACACGCCGAACAAGCCATCCCGCAGGGGATTCCGCGGCCGATTCCTGGTGCTGAAGACCTCTCTTGCGGCCTCCCTCTCGCTCATGATCCTTGCGGGAGCCCTCTACTGGTTTATGCGGCCGGCGCATCTGAAGCTCGATGCCAGGAGCACTCTCGAGACGGGCCGGCTGAGCCTGCTGCTGGATGGGCAGGAAGTCTATTCCCGGCAGCTCTCCGCCCCCAGGACCGGGAATCGGGTCCTTGGAAAGCTGCTGCGCCGAGACCAGGAGTCGTTCGAAGATTGGATTCGGGTGCCTCCCGGCCGGCACGAGCTGGCGGCGCGAGTCATCTCGGAAGAGGCAGGCCCTCAATTTGGAGATTCCCTCGTGGTGGACCTGAAGGCGGGGGAGACGAGAACCCTTCGCATGGTAGCGGGGCGCACCTTCGGCACCCCCGTTTCACTCAAACTCGATTGACACCCCACCCCGTTCGGGATGAGCCCAAGAAAGGAGAACACCATGTCCGATAAGAAGTCACGCTTCGCCGAGACCACCGAATATGATTCTCGCATGGGACGGCCCCGGCTCAAGGAAGGGCTCGTCTCCGGCGACACCGGCATCTTCCTCAGGATTGAGCAGGGATCGGGCAGCGGAAAGACCTTCACCTTGTCGGCCGGGGGAACCTACCTCATCGGCCGGGAGGGGGCCGACATCCCCCTGGACGATGAGAAGGTCTCCCGCAAGCACGCCGAGATCGGGCTCTACGGCCCCGGCGCGTACATCGTGCGGGATCTGGCCAGCACCAACGGAACTCGCCTGAACGGGAAGAAGATCTCGGATAAGGCCAAGCTGAATCACTGGGACGAAATCCGGGTGGGCGACACGATTATCCGTTTCGCGGTCGTCGATGACTCGGTGAAGATCTCTTAGAGATTGCGCTGCAGCACCAGGACGGTGGCATCGTCCTGGGGAAGGCCCTGCTGAAAGGCGCGCACGCTCCGACCCAGGCTCTCGCACAACACGTCCGGAGGGGAAGGTGCCTGCTCCTCCAGGCAAGCCGCCAGGTGTGCGGGAGCGAAGAAGTTTCCCTCCGGGTCGCGGGCTTCGGTCACCCCGTCCGTGAACAGAACCAGTTTGTCTCCCACCGCCAGCCATCCCTCTCGATCCGCGTAGACTCTCGAATCCAGAATTCCCAGGATGGGCCCGGTCACCTCTCCGAACGGTTCCACCTCGCCATCCTTCCCAATCCGGAAAGGTACGGGATGCCCCGCATTGGCGTAACGAAGCAGCCCCGTGGAGATCCGGTACTGCCCGAGGAAGAGGGTGAGGAACATGGAGCCCAGATTCGCATCGCACAGGATTCGGTTGAGCCGCGACAGCGTTTCTCCCGGAGACGCTTCGGTGGAGGCGAGATTCCTCAGCACGCTGCGGGTAACCCCGCGGAGCACCGCCGCCGGGACTCCCTTTCCCGAAACATCCGCCATCACCAGCGCCAGCTCCGATTCAGAGAGGAAAAAGAAATCGCAGAAATCGCCCGTCGCCAGGCGGGCGGTGAGATCCATGGCGTGGATTTCCAGCTCAGGGAGCTTGGGAAAAGGGGGGAATGGACCGGCGGGGGGAACTCCTCGGAGGGAAGCCGTGCCACTGCCCTGGACGTAGCGGGTCACCCGCTGCGAGCGTGCCAGTCTGCGCAAAGCCTCCAGATCGGTCCAGAGATTGGAAGCCACTCGCCTCTCCGATGCGGTTCGCTACCAGGGTAGGCGAGGCAGATGTAAAAGTCCGCTCCGCAATCGTAAAAAATTGTCTCTGCTAAGTGGTGATGGGGTAGCCCGCTTTCGTCCAGAGGGTCATCCCACCGGTGACATTGAGTAGATTGCGGAAGCCCTTCCTGAGGAGCAAGCTGCAGGCGGTGCTGGAGCGCATGCCGGTGGCGCAAATCACCGCCACCCGATCGTCCTGCCGGAGATGGAGGTCGCCGAAGCGCTCCGACAGCTGCTTGAAATTCATGTACAGGGCGGAGGCGAGGTGGCCTCCGCGCCACTCGAAGACTTCCCGCACGTCCAGAACCTTGAGGTTTCCACCCTCCAGGGACGCTCTCAACTCCTCCACCGTCATCTGCGCGAGTGTGGCGGTCGGCAGGCCCGCGGCGGTCCAGGCGCTCATTTCCACCTGACCTCGGACCCGCTGATCCAGCCCGACGAAGGCCAGCTTGCGGGTCGCCGTCTGTGCGGCTTCGTGAGTCTCGGCCACGATCACCACCCCTCCCTCGGCCGGGAGCAGCCACCCTGATCGCTGCTCGAACTCCAAGCTGGAAAGCTGAACGTTGGCGGCTCCGACGATGTGGCACTCACCGAATGCTTCGGGAGAGCGGGTGTCCAGCACTAGATTTTCCTGGCACAGGAGTCCCTGGACTTCCTCGGGCGAAAGGGTCGCGCAGGTTGGCTCTAGGAGAGTCAGAGGCCGCAGCCCCTGGTTGATGGCCACGATGTTCCGCATGTTGGCGGGGCGCGGCGGTTGGTCCGCGTTCATGTGGGCGATGAATCGGTCGGCATCGTTGAATTGCAGGGAAGGATTGTAGAGCTTCTCGTAGCCGATGGTGGTGGCAAACTTGCCACTGGTGACCCGGCCTCAGGTCGATCCGGCCAGATGGCCGGGATAGACCTCCACGAAGTCAGGCAGCGCCCGCAGGCGCGGGATCGACTGGGAAAAAAGAATCGCCGCCCCCTGCCGGCCGTCCTGGGCCAGGTCGGAGCGGGCGATGTCCCCCACCATGAGGAAATCGGCGGTGAGCAGGCACCAGGGCTCCGGCCCCCGGCTGAGATCGCGGATCAGCAGATTGATCTGCTCCGGGCGGTGTCCAGGCATGGGCAAGACCTCCGCTTCGACGTCTCCCAGCCGCAGCTTTTCCCCGTCCTCCAGGCGATGGGCCTCGTACTGTGCCTCGATCCGGCGGGGCAGGAAGAGCCGGGCGCCCGTCGACTGAACCAGCCGCCGGGCGCCCGAAACGTGATCCGCATGACTGTGGGAATCCACCACGTGGGTGATGCGCGCCGATTTCTTCAACGCGAACTCGAGATAAGGCTCGATGTCCCAGAGTGGATCGAAGACGAGGCACTCGCCAGTCTTGGAGGAGCCCACCAGGTAGGTGGCACATCCGGTTTCTTCGCGGATTATCTGCTGGAACCACACCTTGAGCTTCTCCCTGGTCCGCGTCGCCGGACGTTACTTGTCTTTATCTTCTTTATCGTCATCCTTCTCGCCGGGTTTCAGGACGTCGAACTTGCCGAAGGAGAAGCCGACGTTGACGCCCCGTCCCGTGCCCGCCAGGGTCAAGGAGACTTCGCCTTTGGTCATGGCCTGGGCGGCGGCCGACTTGCCAGCTCCCGCATTGGCTTCCGACTGGGCATAGGAGCCGTACAGCTCCTCGATGTTCTTGGCGCCCGTGAAGTGGCCGGTCCCGCCGGTGACATCGGACTTTCC
>JAKEFJ010000060.1 GCA_022616665.1 Acidobacteriota bacterium | reverse complement strand
GCTCTGGAGTCGCGCGCTCCGCCGGACGGGCGGCGGCATGCCCCGGAGTTTTCGCTTCAGGCACCTCATCGCGACTCGTCGTCTCCAAGGGAATTCTCAAGCTCACCACGGTCATCTTCCCTTCCGGATCGCGTGAAACTTCCAGCGATGCCTCGGAGCCAAAGTGCCCGCGCAGGCGATCACGAATATTCTTCAGACCGAAGCCCGAATCTCCGGGCCTGGAGGGCTGCGTGTCGGCTCCCGGCCGGAAGCCGGGGCCGTTGTCGGACACGCGTATCACCACCGAGCCCCCCTGGAGACGAGCCTCCGCTTCGATGCGCCCCGGTCCCCGGATCGCGGCAACTCCGTGCTTCACGGCGTTTTCAACCAGCGTTTGCACCACCAGCGTCGGGATCCGGGCATCCTCCACCGCCAGATCCACTGCGACCCGGCACTGGAGCCGCTGCCCGAAACGGGCCTGCTCCAGATCCAGGTAGGCCCTCACGGCCTCCATCTCCTCTCCCAGTCGCGTCCACTCGCTCTCGGAGCGCCTCAAGGTGTAGCGGAACACTTCCGCGAGCTGCTCCACCGCCCGATCGGCTCTCTCCGGGTCCTTCGGGATGAGCCCGGCAATGGCGTTGAGTGCGTTGAACAGGAAGTGCGGGTTGATCTGAGCGCGCAGCGCCTTCAGCTCCGAGCGGCTGGCGTGAAGCGACAGCTCCTTCTCACGCTGCTCCTGCTCCTGCTTCCTCGCCTGGAGGCGCACATTTTCCAGCATGTAGGCGAAGACTTCCGAAAGCGACTCCAGGAGGATCACGTCCTGGCTGAAGTAGGGGACCTGATTGCGGCGGGGGCCGAGATGAATGCTCCCCGCTGTGTCGCCGCGCCTTCCGATGGGGATCTGCAGGGCCGTCTCGGGGAGCGCTTCCCGCGCCGGCGACCCGGGGAGGAGAATCCGCACGGGGGCATGCATGACTTCACCGATCCTGGTCTCCGCCTCACGGACGAGATCCTCTTGTGAAATCGCGCTCTGAATCCCCGAGAGGAAGTGCTTCACCGCCTCCACGGTCCTGAACTGGCGGCCCAGCCAGACATGATCGAGCCAGGCGCTCAGCTTCCCATAGATCCATGGAAGCCCCATGACCAGCGGGAGAAGCGTGAGGGCGTACACCCAGGGCCGCGCCCAGGCCAGCGGAAGCCCCTGCAGCTTCGGGGGGACCAGGACGAAGTAGGCGGTCAGCAGAATGATGCTCACCAGCAGCGCCAGTCCCCGCTTGATGAAGACATCGAAAAACTCGAAACGGTTGCCGAAATAGGTCCCCGCGAACAGGAAGGCCAGAGGCAGCGAGCGCAGCCCCACCTCCATCAGCTCGCCGAACCGAAGCCAGCCCAGATTGATCAGAATGATGGGAAGCCCCATCAGAAAGAGAGCGGTGAAAAGCGCCAGCCACCAGCGCCGTGAAGACCTCTCTTTTGGAGTGCTCGGCTTCCTGGAATAGCGGGATATCGCCAGCACGCTGTAGACGCCGGCAAGGCTGAAAAAGATGCCCATGGAAACGCCCGAAATCGTTCCAGCCCGCTCGTGCGGAAGCGAGATGACATCGTAGAAACCCAGGAGACTGTAAGACATCACCGAGAGGCAGCCGGCATAGAGGGCGACGAGTGCCCACCACCAAATCCGGGGAATCGCAGCGCCGGCCTGGGATTTCACCTCGACGTAGGTGGTATGCGCGATGAGCGGCGGAAAGAGGAAGACCTGCACGAACAGGACCGTCATGAGCGGGTAGGCCCGGATATTGGGATCCAGCTGGATGAGCACGAGGAGCAGGCAGCAGACGAACCAGCTGAAGCTCAGAAAGGTGAGGGCGCCTCCCACTAGATCCGAGCGGGGCTTCCAGCTGCAGCTCTGGCTGACCCTGCCGCCCCAGCGGACCCTTCCCATCTGGGCGAGCCAGAGAATCAAGATGGCGCCGAACGAGAAAGCGCCGTAGGTGTAGATCAAGAGGGCAAGGAGTCGGGCGAGGTTCATGCGGTGAGGATAGGCGATCCGGCCCACTCCTCCAAGCCGAATCTCACGAGCGGCCGAAGAGGAGCGCTCAGTGGCCGATTCGTCGAGGTGGACGGCCCCGATTCAGTCTCCCTGGCCGGGCCGGGAGGGGCTTGCATGACGATTTGAGCGGGCTCCTCCCCTGGTGGGCTGAACCGCCGCGCCACGCAAGGCAGAGAAAACCGCCCAGACCATCAATGCGAATCCGATGAGGTAGACCGGCCAGAGGAAGGCCGTGGGTTTGAGCCGCCCCAGCTCTTCCGCGCTGGCCGGAAGCGCGGCGATGGCATCGGCCATGAAGGCG
Source organism: Acidobacteriota bacterium (assembly GCA_022616665.1). Taxonomy (GTDB): domain Bacteria; phylum Acidobacteriota; class Polarisedimenticolia; order Gp22-AA2; family AA152; genus AA152. The sequence goes on along the minus strand of JAKEFJ010000060.1, from coordinate 2,355 downwards.
TAGAGGACGGTGAAGGTTCCCGCGAGGAAGGCGGCCCATCGCGCAGGGCCGGGGCGGATGGCCCATCCCCGATCATCAATCCTCACCGCCAGCGCGCCGCCCGCCGCCGCGAGGATTGCGATGAGCACAGGGCTCAGCACCGGCCCCCACCAGGGAAGCGGAATCAGAAAGAGAACGTCCGGCTCGAGGAGGGATCCCGGCCAGCCCAGGAGAACTTTAAGCCAGACGTAATAGAAAATGTCCCACAGCCCGAAAGCGTAACAGGCAAAACCCCAGCGCGCCTGCCAGGATCGGCCCAGAGCCCACCCCAGGGCCGCTATCATTATTAATGTCGCCAGCTCCCGCCCCACCTCCACCCGGGCGATTTGGGGATCGAAAGGCGCCATGTCCCGGATGAGATCCGTGACTCCCAGGATCCGGCGCAGGTACACCACCGCAGCAGCCTCCACGTAAGCCATGGCCGCCGCGAACACAGCCACCCACTTCAGGCTTTTGCTCTGCAAGCTACCTCCGCCTTTCAGCGATCCTACGCAATTCATTCTATGTCAGGGCGAATTCCTGTGAAAACCGAGGCGAGCCACTTCCCCCGGCGGGGCCGATTGTGACATGCTGCAATCAGTCATGTCGTTTCTCCGGTCCACTCGGCCTCTCGCTTTACCATGGGCAGCTATGGCCATCGTATTCCTACAACTCGCCTGTGGTCCGGCGCCCTACCAGGTGGTCGAGGTTGCCAATCGTTGCTCTCTTCACCTGGATGGAGATGACGACTTCGTCGACCTGGGTACCATCGTCGCCGGCAGTCCCATGATGCTTGCAGGCTCCCCCTTCACCCTGAGCGCCTGGTTTCGCCAGGAACCCGGCGGAGACCCCTACCAGCGGATCCTCGACAAGAGTGACGGAGTGCTGGGACGCAACGGTTACGCCCTCGCGGTGGATCCCGGAGAAAAACGCATTCACCTTTATGTTCACGGTGGAAAAAAGGGAGGCGATTTCATCAGCGTTGGAGGAGCCTATCGGATGGGAGCCTGGCATCACGTGGCCGTTGTGGCGAGGGAGGGCGGTTTGGAGATCTGGTTGGATGGCCGGAGAGACGGCCGTGCCAGCTACGAGAGCGGGTCGCATGCCCTTCCGGCAGATATCGCCACCACCGCTCGGCTGGGCACCTGGAATCACGAGCCGGGTCGCGAGCTCAAAGGGTGGCTTGATGAAGTGGCCGTCTGGAACACGGACTTGACGGGCGATTCCATCGAAGCGATTTACTCCGCCAGAGGGCGCGGCGATCTTTCCCGGGACTGGGGCCCGTACGATTCTTCTGGAGCCCTGGTCGCATGGTGGCGGATGGAGGCCGGCCCGGGAGACGATTCACCTCCTCCCATCACCGACTCATCGGGGAAGAACGCTCCGGGACGCCCCATGCCCGATCCAGCCTCCGCGAACACTCCCACCTTCGATTGCCAATCCGTCCCCTGACAAATCGACGGCGCGCCGCTTCGCGGGATCATCCCTAAGGCAAGCGGGGATTCATCAGTGAACCTGCCGAGGATGCCCCTTCGTCATTCCGATCCGCGGTCGGATTTCTCCTGCCGACACTACGGACTGCCCTCTGCAGGGTCCGGCGCCCCTATCGCACTGGCAGCACGACCGGGCGGGCCGGCGACGGAGAGACGGGCAAGACGTGTGGCGAAATCCTGGATGGGCCTGTAGATGCGATCGAGGGATTCCTTCGTGGGCCGCCTCGTGGAGGAGTCTCCGGTGCTCTTCAAACCGTCGCACAGGGCACCGAACAGCGTTTTCCCCATCGGCTCCCTGAGTGGCGGCGCCGCCACCTTTCCACCGTCAGATGATGGTGCCGCCCTCCGGTCACCTTCACTGAGAACACCCTTCACCGGGACATCGGCCTTTCCCGCCCGTGAGGCCTTCTGGTAGAACTCGGCCGCGCCAGCAAAATCGCCTGCTCTCCAGCGCGCGTAGCTGGCCATGCAGGCTGCCTCCCCGCTTTTCGGGTTGGTCCGCTCCGCCGACTCCAACCAGTGCTGCGCCTCGGGAAGCCTCCCCGCGGCTATCAACACCTCACCCAGACGCAGCATGGGGCCCGTCTCCTCGCCGTTGATGGCATGCGCGCGGCGAAGGTGATCCTCAGCGACACCCAGATTCATCGGCGCCTGCTCGTCCGGCGAAGCGTGGAGGCTCCCCAGGGCCATATGCCCGCGAGCGCTGACGGGATTGATCCTGACGAGCTCCTCCCAGGCGCGAGCGGCGCCGGCGAAGTCGCGAGTTTCCCGCAGGCACTGCCCTAGGTAATAGAGAGAATCCTCGTGCCCCCCCTGGATGGCAAGCGCTTCGCGATATCTCTTC
>JAKEFJ010000059.1 GCA_022616665.1 Acidobacteriota bacterium | reverse complement strand
CCTCCGAAGAACCCGCCGCCGAGTCTCACCCATTTCATCCAGCCCGAACCGCCGCTTTCGTGTCCCTTGGTGTCCTGCTGTTCCTCCCTGTGCTCCTCCAAGAATCCGCGCGCCAGAGGGAGGAATTCTTCCTCAAGACCCTGCTGCCCGAAGTCGAGAACCAGCAATCCATCCGCGAGCGCATTCTGCGGGAGGTGATGGAGGACCTCTCCAGCTCGTCCCGCGCGCGCCGAATCTTGGCGGCCGCCGAGTCCGTGAGTGCCGAAGGAACGGCTTACCGGCTCTGGTCCATCACCCGGCTTAAGCGGGGTGGATTCAGCTCAGCGCTCCGCCTGTTTGCCCCGGACGGCCATCTGATGGCGAGCTTCGGATTGAACCTGCCCGCCGAACCGGAATTCGAGCAGCTGCCCCGAACGCCGAATGCCCGGGTGAAACAGCTGCTGTTGACCATGGGTGGACTGAGGCGACGGGTCCTCGCGGGCGAGGTTGAGTTGCGGGGAGCCGCCGACGACACGTATCGGGCGCAAGTGTATCTGTTGGACGAGAGTGAGAATCTCTTCTTCATCCGATCGGCGAATCCCGATATCCGCCTATTCCAAGCCTCCTTTCCCCGCGACACCAACCCGGAGCTGATTTCCTCCGAGCCCCTTTTGGCCTTTTTCGATTCCCGCGGACGCCTGATGGAGTGCAATCTCGAGGGCGGCACCTTCCTGCCGCGAGGTGCTCTCGAGCAAACGGGCGCCGCTGAGCCTCGATGGACCATCGCCCAGGTGGGAGATGAGCGCTACCGGGCGCTGGTGAGTCGCTCGTCGAACGGCTTTGTGATCCTGGGGTTCCTGCTTCCCACCGCTCTCCAGGTGATCGGGAGTTTCGTCCGCTTCACCCTGCTCGGTCTGGTGCTGGGAGGAGCGGCCACAGGAATCTTGGCGCTGCTCGCGGGAAGCGACGCATGGAAGCCGCTTCCTCCCCGCGGGTACTCACGCCGGCTGTTGCTTGGGTTTCTAGCAGCTTCGCTGCTGCCGCTCTTCGCTCTGGCGATTTTCCTCCACCAGTTCGCCAGCCGGGAGTTTCAGGAGAATCTCCTCTCCCAGGGCCTCAACTCGCTGGGAGCGGCGGGACGCATCGTGGAGGACTATCTGAGAGCCTCCGACGAAGGAGAAGCCTCCATCGACGATGGCGTCGCCTACTGGATCTCCCGGGTGGTGGATCAGGACGTCAATCTGTACCGGGGCGAGACCCTCACCGCGTCGAGCACGCGCGAGCTCTATTCCTCAGGGCTCCTCCCCACGCGGCTGGAAGCAGCCGTCTACAGCGAGCTGAACCTCGAGGGACGCCCTTTCTCGCTGTCCCGGCGGAGGGAGGGAAGCGTTGACACGCTGACCATTTCCGCTGCTCTCTCCCCGGCGGATCCGGCCTCCGGCATCCTCTCTCTTCCCCTGTCGCTCAAGGAGCGCGAGAATCGTCGCAAGCGGGCCGATGTGGATGAGGCAATTCTCATCGTGACCGTCGCGATGCTGCTCCTGCTTTCCGCTCTATCGGATTACCTGGCGCGACGGGTCTCGCGGCCGATTACGGCCTTGTCGGCGGCGGCGGGGCGCATCGAGGCGGGTGATTATGACGCGGAGGTGCGCCTGAGGGCCAAGGATGAGCCGGCTCTCCTCATCGAATCGTTCAACCGCATGGCGGCGTCGCTTCGCCGGCAGCGCGAGGATCTCCAGCGACGCAGCGATTACATCGGAAAGATCCTGCTCAACGCCACCACGGGCGTAATCTCCACGGACTCCTCCGAGAGAATCGTCACGCTGAACCCCGCCGCTCGGATCCTCCTCGGGCTTACCAGCGCTCCCGGCGCGGGGTCAATTCTCACCGAGGTGCTGGGGAATTCCGCGGCCCTGGCGCCGCTGAGTCGTGCTCTATCCGGCAGTCCGCCGGATCGCGAAGCGCGCTGGCAAGTGGAATTACCGCTCGGAGAGCGCACCGCGACCCTGCGCGTGGCATCGCTTCCCTTTCGGGAGACCCCCGATGCGCCTCCCGGCAGAATCCTGCTGCTCGAGGACGTCACGGAAGCCGTGCGCTCCAGTCGCCTCGAAGCGTGGGCGGAGATGGCCCGCAGGATTGCGCACGAAATCAAGAACCCCTTGACCCCCATCCAGCTCTCCGCGGATCATCTGAAAAAGGTCTACCGCTCGGCGGATCCTCGCTTTGCGGAGATCTTGGAGCAATGCCTCGAGACCATTCAGAAACAGGTGCGCTCCTTGAGAAATATCGCCGGAGACTTCTCCGATTATGCCCGGATCCCCGTCCTGGTAACGCAGCGCATCTCCGCTCGCGAGCTTTTGGAGGAGGCACTGGCTCCCTACAGCAACAATCCGCCGGATGGGTTGCGCTTTTTCCTGAACATAGATTCTCTCACCCCGGACCTTCAGGTGGATCCGGCGCTCACTCGTCGAGCTCTGGTCAACTTGGTGCAAAATGCCATGGAAGCCATGGCCGGGGGGGGCGCGCTCACGGTCTCGGCCGACCCCATGCCCAACTCGGGCGAAGGCAGGCGTCCCATGGTCCGGATCCGCGTGCGCGACAGTGGGCCTGGAATGGATGCCGCCACCCAGTCGAGGCTTTTTGAGCCTTATTTCTCCACCAAGGCCACGGGCAGCGGTCTCGGGCTTTCCATCGTCAAGAAAACCGCCGAGGACCAGGGAGGTCGGGTGCGGGTGATTTCGGCGCCTGGAGAGGGTACCGAGGTCATTCTTGATCTCCCGGCCTGCGGGGCATGAATCGAGATGACACCGGTCAAGGCAGCGCGGGGCCGGGCATTTCCTTGCGTTATACTTGTGCTGCCAAGGTGGCGAATGTTCCAAAAACCACGCTGAGCTTGAATGATGGATTCTGACGACGAGGGTCTTTCCTGATGTGCGGAATCTGCGGAATCGTGGCTTTGACGCCGCAGGCCCGGCTTCCGGGGCCGGAAGTGGTTCGGAGGATGACCGACATTCTCCGGCACCGCGGACCTGACGATGAGGGCTTTCACTTCGACGCAGCCGCAGCCCTGGGACATCGCCGCCTGAGCATCATCGATCTGGCGGGAGGCCACCAACCCATCGCGAACGAGAACGAGACCCGCTTCATCGTTTTCAATGGCGAAATCTACAATCACCGCGAGATCCGGGAATTCCTGGAGAAGCAGGGCCATCGGTACCGCACCGCCAGCGACACCGAGACCATTCTCCACTTGGTGGAGGAAGAGGGAATCCCCGGGCTGAACCGTATGAACGGCATGTGGGGGTTCGCCGTGTGGGACTTTCCGCGGCGCCGGCTCCTGCTGGCCAGGGACCGCCTCGGCATCAAGCCTCTCTACTACGTGCAGGCGGGGGATCTCCTGCTTTTCGCTTCGGAGATCAAGTCGCTTCTCGCGTCCCAGATGGTCGCGACCGACCTGGATCCTGCGGCCTTGGCTTCCTACCTGGATCTGCTCTACATTCCCTCTCCCAGAACCATCTTTCGCGGGGTGCGGAAGCTCCCGCCGGGCCATGCGTTGGTGGCGGATTCCACTGGCATCCGGGTCGAGCGCTACTGGAACCCCGCCTTCACCTTGGATCGGATCCCCGAATTCCCTGAGGCAGCCGAGAGAGTTCGCGATCTCCTCTCCGACGCGGTCCGCATCCGCCTGCTGTCGGAAGTGCCCCTCGGCGCATTCCTGAGCGGCGGGATCGATTCCAGCCTAGTGGTCGGGCTCATGAGCCGCGTGATGGACCGCCCCGTGAAGACCTTCACGGTGGGTTTTCGAGGGGAGGGCTGGTACGACGAGTCCGGCGAGGCGGAGATTGTCGCAAAGCACTTCCAAACGGATCACCACGCCCTTCAGGTGACCTCCCTGGATCTCCCCGCCACCCTGGAACAGACAGTGCCGGCGCTGGATGAGCCGATGTGCGATCCCGCCGCGCTCCCCACCTACCTCCTCTCCCGTTATGCCCGCGAGTGGGTCACGGTGGCTCTGACAGGCGAAGGCGCCGATGAGCTCTTTGGAGGGTACGACAAGTACCGCTTCGAGCAGTTGCTGGCGGCCCTCGGCCCCCTGGGAAAACTGGCCGGACGAGCCGCGGCCGCGCTTCCCCATGCGCACCTTTCTGAAAGGACCCGGCGGGCGCTGGAGGCAGCCGCCCTCACCGGCCCGGCACGGCAGCTTCGTCTGCGATCCACATTCACCGGGGAAGAATCCCGACGGCTCATGCTCGCCTCGCTGGAGGGGATTCCGAATGCCTCGATGGAGGCCATGGAAGATGCGTCGAGAGGCTATCCTGTCGGGGACAATCTCAATCGGATCTTCTTTCAGGACCTGAAGACCTACATGCAGGACGATCTTCTCATGAAGATCGACAAGATGAGCATGCTGGCTTCCCTGGAGGCCCGGGTCCCCTTCCTGGACTATCGGCTCGTGGAGTTCGTCTTCTCCCTTCCCAGCCGCTACAAGCTCCGGGGAGGAAGGGGAAAGCTGCTGCTCAAGAGCGCCTTCCCCGACTTTCTCCCCCCTCGCACGCTGCAGCGGAGAAAGCATGGCTTTGTGCTTCCCATCGGCAGATGGCTGCGAAACGATTTGCGGGATTACGTCCGCGACCTCTTCGCCTCCACCGATGATCCCTTCTATGACCATGTGAGCCGACGGGAAGTGAACCGGATTCTGGGTGAATTCTACGGCTCCGGTTTGGACCGCGCCCTTCCTCTCTGGGTTCTCCTCTGGCTCAAAATCTGGTGCCGGCAAGTGGCCCGTCAGCCGGGCGCCGTCACCGGGAAGCACTTCTAAGCGTGCCCAGAATCGCCTACTTGTTGACCGCGTTTCCCACGGTGAGTGAGACTTTCGTCGAAGGGGAATTCCGCGCCCTCCTGCGACGCGGATTACCCATCGATGCCTATGCCACGCGGAATTTCCGCGAGAGCACCGACCCCTCGGACCCGGAGGGCGATCGGGGATTGGAGATTCAGCGCTCTCCCTATCTGCTGGGAGTGGAGATACCCCGAGCGGCCCTGCATTTCCTTCTCAGCCGCCCCGGTCGGACCCTGGGAGCTTTGCTCGCGATTCTTGCGGGGAATGCCGCGAGCCCACGCTACCTGGCCCACGCGGTGGCTCTCTTCCCCAAGAGCCTGGTCTTTGCCAGGCGCATGCAGCAGCGCGACACTCGCCACGTGCACGGCACCTGGGCCCATTACCCCGCCACCGTGGCTTACACCATCTCCCGCGTGTTGGGAATCACTTACAGCTTCACCGGCCACGCAGGGCTCGACGTGCTTGCCGACCAGACTTTTCTTGCCGAGAAGGTTCGAGGCGCGCGATTCGTTCTGACCTGCCACGAGGCAACCCACGCGAATCTGGAGCGACTGGCTCCCGACTCCTCTGCAAGAATCCACACGGTCCATCACGGGGTGACCCTTTCCCAGATCCCTCCCCCGGGAAGCGTGCCCCGCGCCCAACCGCCTGAGATCGTCTCGGTGGGAAGGCTGACGCCGGAGAAGGGCTTCCTGGACCTTCTGCAGGCGGCGGCTCTACTCGCGAAGGGCCCAGTGCCCTTTCGCCTGAGAATCTTCGGGATGGGGCCGCAGCGATCCGCGCTGGAGCGGGAGAAGGATCGCCTTGGATTGAGAGGGGTGGCTTTCCTGGAGGGGGTGGCACCGCACTCCGAAATACTCCAGGCGCTGGCCCGGGCCACCGTGGTGACGCTGGCCTCCTACCCGCCTCCGGACAAGAACATGGACGGAATCGCCAATGTCCTGGTGGAGGCCTTGGCTTGCGGGACACCGGTGGTGAGCACGGAATACGAGGGCTCCCGCGAACTGCTGGAAGGAGGGCACCTGGGCTCCCTGGTTCCCCCGCGAAACCCCCAGCGGCTGGCCGAAGCCCTGCAGAGCCTCCTCTCGGACCCTCTGCGCAGAGCCGAGCTTTCCAGGCAGGGGCGGGAGCGCGTCGAGCGGGATTTCGATCGTGAGCGCAATGTGGATTCCGTGGCGGCCCTTTTCCGTCAGCTCGACCTGGTCACGCGAGAGTCGGCATGAGCTGCTTCAACGAGCCGCAAGCGGAGTCAAGAGCAATCGGGCCGACAGCTCGATGCTGTACTTGGAAATCTCAACCTGCTCAACGCGGACTTCCAGCAGCGTGGGGCGACCGGAGAGATTCAATGCTTGCCGCAAAAGCGCCTGCAGCTCCACCGGAGGGAAGAGGTCCTTCAGGTCGACGCGACCGAATCCCGGAATTCCCACCGGGAGACTGTCCGCCACGAGCTGATAACCGGATGTTCCCCGCCTGAAGGCAAAGACGGGATGAATCACCTGGTCAACGGGAAACGGGCTTCCCTGGCAGCGCACCGCGAAGGTAATCTTCCCCTCAGCAAATCTCAACTCCTTGGGCTCGGTGAAAGTCAGGGTCTCGCGCAGCAGGCTCGCTCCTACTTCCACCTTGTAGGGTACGGCCGCCGTCAGAAGCGAGAGCACCGCTTCCCTCCGAATCTGCACCTTGACATCCTCCGTTCCGGTGGCGGCTAGGCCCGTGGCCACTGCCGGCAAGAGAACCCAAGGCAAAACCGTCAGAGCTCGGATCCCGATTCGCACCCTTTACTCCTTTGCATTCAGCGGGGCCGCTCACGGGGGAGCAACTCCCGAAACCGTTTCACCAGTCGCTCGGGAAGAGAGTCACCCTCGCCGGTCTCTTCAACGACCTTCATCAAGGCGCTTCCGATCACCACCCCCTCGGCGAAGCCTGCAACTTCTTCGACATGCTCCCGCCGCGAGATCCCGAACCCAACGGCCACCTTCTTCCCCGTGAGGCGCTGGATTTCCAACACTCTATCCCTGGCCTCCTCGGGGAGCAGCTCCTGCTCTCCGGTCACGCCCGTGCGTGACACGTAATAAACAAACGTCCCGGTGGCTTTCCCGATGGATCGAATTCTCGCGGCGCCGCTGGTGGGCGCCGCCAGGAAGATCGCCTCCATGCCGGCAGCGTCGAGGATCTGGCGGTAATCCTCCCCTTCCTCCACCGGGAGATCGGTGACCAGAACTCCGTCCACCCCGGCATCCCTGGCGCGCGCGGCGAATTCAGCAACGCCCATTCGGTGCACCGGGTTGAAATAGGTGAAAAGCAGGAGCGGGATCGAGCGGGAGCGTCGAATCCGCAACGCCAGCTGCAGCACTCCGGACAAGCTCATTCCCTTTGCCAGTGCCCGAGTGGCCGATCGCTGGTTGATGGCTCCATCGGCCAGCGGATCCGAGAAAGGAACCCCCAGCTCCAGCAAATCCGCTCCGCTGTCTTGCAACAGGCCCGCCAGTTCCACCGTTCGATCCGCAGAAGGATCTCCCGCCGTCAGATAGGGAATCAGGGCGACTTTGCCGGCAGCCTTCGCCACCTCGAAAGCCTCCGGGATCCGGCTCATGGCACGTATCCCAGGCGGGCAGCCACTTGATCGACATCCTTGTCTCCCCGGCCGGAGAGGTTGATAAGCACGCGGCTGCCTTGCGCAAGCGTGGACCAAGCTCTCGCCAGCCAGCCCACCGCGTGAGCGGACTCGAGAGCCGGAAGAATTCCCTCGAGCTTGGCCAGCAGCTGGAATCCCTCCAGCGCCTCCGCATCCGTGGCTGTCTCGTAGCGAATCCTCCCCTGCTCCCGCAGGTAGGCGTGTTCGGGTCCCACGGCAGGATAGTCGAGCCCGGCGGAAACCGAGTGGGTCGCGGCGATATTGCCCACCGTGTCCTGCAGGATGTACGTGAAGGTCCCATGGAGAATCCCCGGCGAGCCGCCCGGAAACCGTGCGGCGTGCCTTCCGCTGGCGATTCCCTCTCCCGCGGCCTCGACACCCACCATCCGCACCGCTGCATCGTCCAAGAAGGCCGTGAACAACCCGAGACTGTTGCTGCCGCCACCGACGCAGGCAACCAGAAGATCGGGAAGCGCTCCTTCCGCCGCCAAGTATTGCGCGCGGGCCTCCCTCCCGATCACCGCCTGGAAATCCCGGACCATCCTGGGATAGGGGTGGGCCCCCAGCACGGACCCGAGGATGTAGTGCGTCGTGCGACAATGGGTCACCCAATCGCGCATGGCCTCATTGATCGCGTCTTTCAGGGTTCTGCTCCCGGTGCCGACGGGGATGACCCTGGCGCCCAGCAGCCGCATGCGGGCCACATTCAGAGCCTGCCGGGCCATGTCCTCCTCTCCCATGTAGATGACGCACTCCAGGTCCAGCAGCGCCGCCACCGTGGCCGTGGCCACCCCATGTTGGCCTGCTCCGGTCTCGGCGATAACCCGGGACTTCCCCATGCGTTTGGCCAGCAGCGCCTGGCCCACGGTGTTGTTGATCTTGTGGGCCCCCGTATGGTTGAGATCCTCGCGCTTGAGGTGGATGCGCATTCCACCCAGGGCTCCCTCCAGCCTCTGTGCGCGGGTGAGAGGCGTGGGGCGGCCTACGTAATCCCGCAGAATCCGATCCATTTCCTCGCGAAAGCCGTCATCCAGTCGGCTTGCCTCGTAGGCCTCCTCCAATTCCATCAGCGGGCTCATGAGGGTTTCCGGGACGTATCTCCCTCCGAACCTCCCGAATCTGCCTCGCGCGTCTGGACCTGGGCTCATGCGTGGCTTTCCCTCACCGCCTGGATGAAGGCCTCCATCAGGTGGCGATCCTTGACTCCGACCTCCGACTCGATTCCGCTGCTCACGTCCACCGCGTAGGGGCGCACCACAGCGATAGCTCGGCCCACATTTTCCGGCGTCAACCCCCCGGCGAGCACGATGCGCCGGCCCGGAACTCCGCCGCGAATCCTCTGCCAATCGAAGGCGACACCTCCACCCCCCAGGACTCCGTGTAGCGGCGCCTCGAGCAGGCAGGCCTCGCAGTCATAAGCCGCCAGCGCTGCCGCGTCCCAGTCTTCCCTGACCCGGAAGGTCTTGATTCTCACTCCCCCCACAGCGGCGCAATTTCCCGGCGATTCCGAGCCGTGAAGCTGGACCGCCGTGAGCCCCAGATCCTCCCGCACCCGTCGCACCCGCATCGGATCCTCATCCGCGAACACACCCACCCGAGCCAGCAAGGGTGGCAATCCCCGGAGCAACTCTCTCGCCCGGGAGACTTCCAGGCAGCGAGGGGTACCTGGGACGAACACCAGACCCACCGCATCGGCTCCCAATTCCGCGGCGGAATCCAGGTCCTCCTGACGTGTCATGCCGCAGAACTTTACTCGCACTCTCACCCCGCCCACTCCCGAAGGCGCGCCGTTCGGTCTTCAGCTGACATGAGGGACTCGCCTATCAGAAAAGCGTCATATCCGGCGCCGGAGAGAAGCTCCAGGTCGGCGCGGGACGAGAGTCCACTTTCGCTCACCCGGAGAATTCCCGGCGTGATCTTTCCTGCCAGCTCCAAGGATACCTTGAGGCTTGCCTGAAACGTCCCCAGATTGCGATTGTTGACGCCCACCACGCTGGCTCCGGCGTCCAGTGCGCGGGACAAGTCCTGCTCATCGTGCACCTCCACCAGGGCATTCATCCCCAGGGATGTTACCCGCTGCATCAGCCGCCCGAGAGCCGGAGTCTCCAGGGCCGCGGCGATCAGGAGTACCGCATCCGCTCCCCATCCACGGGATTCTTCAACCTGCGATTCGTCCAGAACGAAGTCCTTGCGAAGCACCGGGAGCGATGCGGCGTCACGCGCTTGCGCCAAATCGGCCAGACATCCCTGGAAATAAGCGGCGTCGGTGAGGACCGAAAGGGCGGCAGCGCCGCCCGATTCGTACTCCCGGGCGAGACGGCCGGGGTCGAATTGCTGCAGCAGAACTCCCCGACTGGGTGAGGCCTTCTTCATCTCGGCAATGATGCGAAACCCCGGACCGCGCCCCAGGGCTGCCCGGAAATCCCTCGGGGCGGGCGCCTCTCGGAGCTGCGCGTCAATCCGGCGGCGCCCTTCAGGCGTAGACAGGGCCTCAATTTCCCGGCGCTTGCTCTGCAGAATCTCAGCCAGAATCCCTGAAACAATCATTCCCCGGCTCCCGGCTGGCGGGTGAGGCGAATCAAATCGTCCAGCCGTTTGGCGGCGGCCCCCGAATCCAGCGATTCCTCGGCCTTCGCGATCCCTTCCTGGAAGTCTCCGGCCTTGCGGGCGGCCCACAGCGCGGCCCCCGCATTGACCACCACCAGATTCCTCCTGGGGCCCTTCTCACCCTGGAGGATCGCCCTGGCAATGCCGGCGTTAATCTCAGCATCTCCTCCGGCGAGATCCTGCGGCCGCGCCCGCGGAATACCCAGATCCATGGCATCCAGGACATACGCCCGGATGCGTCCATCATCCAGCTCCGCAACCGCGGTGGGCGCCGTTGTGGTGATTTCGTCCATGCCGTCCAGCCCGTGCACCACCAGGGCGCGCCGGGTTCCCAGGACACCCAGCGCCCGGGCCACCGGCTCCACCCACCGCCGGTCGAAGACTCCCATCAGTTGATGCGCTGCCCGGGCGGGATGCGTCAGAGGGCCAAGCAGGTTGAACACGGTCCGCACTCCAAGAGCCTGCCTGGCCGACGCGGCGTGGCGCATGGCTGGGTGCATGGCGGGCGCGTAGAGAAACCCGATTCCCGCTTCCTTCAGACAGCGCGCGAGAGTGGATTCATCGCAATCCAGAGTCACACCCAATCGGGCGAGCAGGTCTGCACTGCCGCACTTTCCAGACACGGCCCGGTTGCCGTGCTTGGCCACCACGGCTCCCGCCCCGGCCGCCACCAAGGCGGTCAGGGTGGAAACGTTGAAACTCCCCAGCCCGTCACCGCCCGTCCCGCAGGTATCCAGCAGATCCTCCCGCAGGATGGAGAGGGGTCGGGCCCTCTGCCGCATCACCGAAGCGAAGGTGGCAATCTCCTCAGGGGTCTCGCCTTTCATGCGGAGAGCCACCAGGAAACCTCCCAGGAGCGCCGGCGCCACTTCCCCCTGCATGATTTCCTCGAAGCACTCTCGGGCCAAAACCTCGCTCAGGGAGTGCCCCTCGACCAGGTTCTTCAACCCTTCTTCCACGCTTCCCATCGGCCTTACGACTCCACGAAATTCGCCAGCAGCCGCATCCCCTCCCGGGTCAGGATCGATTCGGGATGAAATTGGACCCCTTCCACACGGAAATCCCGATGACGCACTCCCATGATGACTCCGTCTTCGGTCCTGGCGCTCACTTCAAGACAGGCTGGCACCTGATCGGGATCGATGACGAGGGAGTGGTACCGGGTGGCAGTGAAGGGGTTGGGGAGGTTGCGAAACAGGCTGCGGCCATCGTGGTGTATCTCCGAGGTCTTCCCATGGAAAATGGCGCCTGCCCGGACGATGCGGCCTCCGAATGCTTCACCGATGGCCTGGTGCCCGAGGCAGACGCCCAGAATGGGTATTTTCCCCGACAACGCCTGGACCAGACGCACGGTGATCCCTGCGCGCGAGGGAACCCCCGGCCCGGGTGAGATGACGATTCGATCGTACCTCCCCTCTGTCACCTGCCCAAGGCTCAACGCGTCGTTGCGAAAAACCTCGACTTCGGTTCCCAGCTCCCCCAGGTACTGGACCAGGTTGTAGGTGAAGGAGTCGTAGTTGTCCAGGACCAGGACTCTCATCCCGCCATGCCCTCCGCCTCCTTCAAGGCCGCGAACAGCACCTGCGCTTTGTGCAGGCACTCCTGATCTTCCCCTTCGGGTGTGGAATCGGCGACGATGCCGGCTCCGGCTTGCACGTAAGCGATCTTCTCCTTGAGCAGCGCCGTCCGAATGGTGATGCAGGTATCCAGGTTCCCGAAAAAGTCCAGGTAGCCCACGGCCCCGGCGTAGGGCCCGCGCTTGACTCGCTCCAGGCTGTCGATAATCTCCATGGCCCTCACTTTGGGGGCCCCGGTGACGGTTCCTGCCGGAAAGCACGCCATCAGGGCGTCGAGGGGCCTCACCTCCTTGCGGAGCTCACCCTCCACGCGGGACACCAGGTGCATGACGTGGGAATACCTCTCTACCTCCATGAAGCTCGCCGTGCGCACCGAGTCGTACCGGCAGACCCGCCCCAGATCATTCCGGCCCAGATCGACCAGCATCAGATGCTCGGATCGCTCCTTGGGATCGGCCTTGAGGCTCTCCTCCTGGAGACGGTCCTGGGCTTCGGTCTTGCCTCGTGGTCTAGTGCCGGCAATGGGTCGAGTCTGGATTCGCCTCCCTTCCACGCGCACCAGCATCTCCGGCGACGCTCCGGAGAGCGTCATCTCCGGAAAACCCAGGCAGAAGAGGTACGGGGAGGGATTCAGTCGCCTCAAGGCCCGATAGACCGCAAAAGCCGGGGCTTGGCAGCGCCGTTGGAATCGCCGGGAGAGGACGACCTGGAAGATCTCGCCAGCTGTGATGGCTTCCCGGGCAAGCTTCACCGCACGCAGGAATTCCGCGGCGGGACGGGTGGAGGACATTCGGGGTCGAGCAAGGTGCCGACACTTTCTTCCCGGGAGCGGGGTGCTATCCGAGAGGGCCCGCTCCATCTGGAGAATTCTCCGGCACGCTTCGCGATACTGCTGTCTCGGCGTCCCTTTCGCCTCTTCGGTGCGCACGAGCACCAGGATCTGGATGCGCTGACGCAGATGATCGAACGCAAGGAGCGAGTCGTAGAACCCGAAAATCAGGTCCGGAAGGCCCAGGTCATCCTGGACGCTCAAGGGGATTTTCTCTCTCAGCCTCACCAGGTCGTAGGAGAGATAACCCACGCCGCCTCCCGAGAATCGGGGCAGATCGGGAAGGTGCACCGCCTGGTAGCGCGTGGCCAGCATCTCCAGCGCTCGCAGGGGGTCTTCGGGCAGCTCCCGACTTCGGCCCTGCTCCTCCAGGAGCGACCGATTCCCCCTGGCCCGCAGGACGCAATATGGGTCCCTCCCCAGAAATGTGTAGCGGGCCAGGGACTCGCCACCTTCCACCGATTCCAGGAGGAAGTGGTAGCGCGATTTTCCTGTGAGGGACATGGCGGCCAGGACGGGGGTGAGAAGATCGGCGCCAACCTCCCGGCAGAGCGGAACCAGGTTTCCTTGCTGCCGGATTCGAAGGAACTCCTCCTCCGTGAGGTTGAAGGCAGGCGGTCTCAAGGAGACATCGCCCTCCCGATCTCGAAGCTCACCACCACAGCTTCCTCGAGCTCCGGAGTCTTGAAATAGAGGCGAAAAGGGCCTCCCACCACTCCCTGCTCGGGCACCGGGAAGTACAAGAGGTCGTTCATGTAAGCGAAGCGCGGCAGTTGCAGGTTATCGTTGACCACGCCCCGCGTGATGGAGGGATAGAAATTGCTGGCAATGGGGGTATAGCGATCCACGGAGGTACCCGTGAAGGAGTAATTCTGCCGGAAGAGCTTCCGATCAAACTCTCCCCGGTGGTACTCCGCCTGAATCACGGTGAGCGGCACGGGGCTGAATTTGCGCCCCAGCGAGTCTTCGAATGTGAAGCTCTCGGGAGTCACGTGAAGCGTTGGAGCCCCTTTGTTGGCCAGGGTGACGAACAGCGGGAAGTACTTCTCTTTGACATTGTATTGGGCCGCTTCCACCCCCACGATGATCAAGACGAGGGTCCCTTCATCTTTGTAATTGAAGGTGCTGAGCTTGGTGGAGTAAGGCGAGACGACATTGGGATTGGGGGTGGACGCGCAGCCGCTCAGCAACAGTTCCCCTGCGAGGGCGACCCCGGCGAGCCACCGCCAGGAGATTCCTTCTGACTCAGGAAACAACATCGGCCTCTCCTCTGATTGTCTCGATTCCCGCAAATAAAAAGACCTCTTCCTGGCGAAGAGGTCTGACGGCCGCCCGGCCTCGGAATGCCCCGAAATGCTAGACCACCCCTGCTGCGGGTGTCAAACTTCGCCTCCCTTAGAATCCGGCCAGGTACCGGTCTACCAGAGCCCGCGCCCGGAGCGGATCGGAGGTTCCGAACACGATGACCCGGCCATCCGGGAATATGGAAAAATGATGTCCTTGTAGCGTGGCGCGTAGAAGGTACGGGGTCCTTCGCACCTCGCCGTGCCGGCTCAGGATTCTCTCCGCTTCGCACAGATCTCGAGGCGCACGGCTGTATGGAAGCACTTGCACCGCCTCTCTCCCGCACAGGACCTCCTGCGCTGCGCTCCTGCGACCCTCCAGAAACTCCAGTTTCCTCTCAGCGCACGCCGGGCAGCGAGGATCGGGCTTGCTGCGAGGAAGTACGGTCGGCATCCCGTCCCACGCTTCCACGCGGATTGGCCCCCAGGGATCCCAGGCGGCTCGCTCCACCAGGATCCGCAGGGCGGCGGCGGCCTGGAGCGATCCGATGATCCCCGCAACGGGCCCCAGGATGCCCGCACTTTCACAGGTGGGCTCCGGTGTCGATGACTCGGGCGAGAGCAGGCATCTGAGGCAGGCGCTGCGTCCCGGAATCAGCGGCGCCGCGATCCCCACGGTTCCCACGCAGGCGCCGTAAACCCAGGGAGTCCCGGTTGCGATGGAATAGTCGTTAATCAGGAATCGAGTTTCGAAGTTGTCGGTGCCATCCAGAATCACATCGCTTCCCGAAAGCAGCTCGCGCGCGTTTCCCGGCTCCAGGTGGCGCACCCGGCTCTCCAGGACGATTTCGGAGTTGGCCGACTGGAGGTGTCGACGAGCCGCCTCCGCTTTGGGGGCGCCCTCCAGGGCGTCCGACTCGTCGAACAGCAGCTGACGCTGGAGATTCCCTTCTTCCACCACGTCCCTGTCCACCAGCCGCAGCAACCCGACGCCGGAGCGTGCCAGATAGGCGGCCTGGACACACCCCAGCGCGCCCATTCCGATCAGGGTGACCCGCGCTTCTCGCAAGCGCTTCTGGCCCAGCTCCCCCATCGGTGGGAGGGCTATCTGGCGTTGGTATCGTGAGGAAGGGTAGGTACCTCTCCGGGGGATCATGAGTCGTTCCCTTGGAGCTGAGAGGAGAGAATCTCCTCGAACAAGGCTCGCGGCGCTGCCCTCCCCGTCAGGATTTCGAATTGCAGGAGCGCCTGCTCCAGGAACATGGAGTCTCCGGTGAGAATCCGCGCCCCCGCGAGCCTGGCCTCCCGCAGAAACGCAGTCACGCGAGGATTGTAAACAAAGTCGAAGGCGATCTCGGCTCTGGCCTTCTCCCAGGAGAGCGGGCTTTCCGCAGGGGAAGGAGCCATCCCCACCGGAGTGGCGTTGATCAGCACGTCGCCGCGGAAGGATGACGCCTTGTCCCATGTTTGGGCTGTGCAGCCGGCCCTGGCTGCGGCCGCCTCGCTTGGCTGCGGATTGCGGCCGAACAAGATCACTCGGGCCCCGGCCCGGGTGAGGCCGTAGGCCGCGGCCGTGGCGCTGCCTCCACATCCCAGAATTCCGACTTTCGCTCCCCGCAGATCCATCAATGCCGATAGAGGCCGCAGGGCCCCTTCAATATCCGTGTTGTATCCCACGAGCCGATTCCATCGCCGGACCACCGTATTCACAGCTCCCACCGCCCCCGCAGCGGGTTCCAGCTCGTCACAATGGGTGGCAAAGGATTGCTTGTGCGGGTGGGTTACCGCCAACCCCGTGATGGGCAGATCGCTGAGCAGCGGAAGGAACTCCGCCACTCCCTCGGCATCGATGGGTAGAAAACATCCGTTCAGGCCCAGCTCACGGTAGGCCCGATTGTAAAGGAGCGGAGAAAGCGACCCGGAGACCGGGTGGCCCAGGACGCCGGTGAGCGGCGAGCTCTCGTGCAGCTCCCCCTCCCGGAATACCTCTTCGAGCTCGTCCAGGAGGAGCTGGCCGGGCGCGGTGGTCGATTCGGATCGGGCGGGAGCATAGACACCCCACGAGCCCCACGCTCGGGCCAGGATTCGGCTCACCTTCCCCCTCTCCCCCATGCAGAAGGCGATCAGATCCCTGCCTTCCGCGCGCGCCAGGTGCAGGAGCCCGCGCACGCGCAGATTGTCCGAACAGGCGTCGGCGTAGGGAATCAGCTTCAGAATAGCCTCCGGAGACCGTTGCGCCATCCGACGGTAAATCGCTTCCAGATTCAGGGGTGTGCCGCCGCGGTGGTGATAGGAAAGCAATGGCCTGCTCTTGTCCGTTCGGCCCAGGATCTCCTCATCGTCGCTCTCGAACTCCAAGTCCACAAACTCCGCCCCCAGGTCGATGGCGCGCTTGAGCACCGCGCGACGCTCTTCCTCACTGCCCCCGAAAAAACCGCCCTGAGCACGACTTCTGCAAGTGGCGATGCGGGGCTTTCCGGTTGCCTTGAACAGGGGTGTAAGGTCGGAATCAGTCAGCCGATCCAGCCGGAGCTCGACAGCATCGGTGCGCGCCGGCGCCGCCACGTACTCCCGCAGCAGCGCATCGACGGACTCGGCCAGGGCGACCAGAATCAGCAAGGCTCCCCCTCTCGTGGGTCCTCTCTGGGGTGCGCTCTCATTATACCCAACGCCGCCTCCCGAGCCGGAGGAACAATCCCGCTGTGCTATGATTTCCTGCGAACTGGCCCCCTTCAAGAAGGAGTCGGAAGTGAGATTCAGCACGCGCACGCGGCTGGTGGAATTCTCTTCCTCCGGCGGTTGAGCGGCCAAGCTCAGTCCGGAGGACTTGAGGGCCATTGTGCATGGACTGGAGCCGGTCGGCGACGCGGACCTGCTCGTAGGATTCGGAACCTCCGATGACGCGGGAGTTTACCGCCTGGAGGGAAACATGGCCCTGGTCCAGACCGTCGACTTCATTACTCCGGTCGTGGACGACCCGGATCAATTCGGCCAAATTGCCGCGGCCAACGCACTATCCGATGTCTATGCCATGGGGGGACGGCCCCTCACCGCATTGAACATCTGCTGCTTTCCCGGTGAAGGGATCGATCGGTCGCTGTTGGCAGGCATCCTGCGCGGCGGAGCGGCCAAGGTCAAGGAAGCGGGAGCTGCCCTGGTGGGGGGTCACACGGTACGGGATCCCGAGCTGAAATATGGGCTCTCGGTCACCGGAGTGGTAGACGCGCGTCAAGTGGTGCGCAATTCCACCGCGCAGGCCGGGGATGTCCTCCTGCTAACCAAGCCGGTCGGCACCGGCGCCCTCATCAGCGCGTATCGGAACCGCCGGGTCAGCGAGGCCACCATGAAGGATGCGGTGGGCGAAATGACTCGGTTGAATGCTGCAGCCTGCAGGCTCATGCTGGAGCATGGCGTGCATGCCTGCACCGATATCACCGGTTTCGGAGTTCTCGGCCACACCCTGGAAATGGCGGAAGGAAGCGCCATGGGAATCCGTCTGTCGTCAAGCCGCATCCCCTACTATGAGGAGAGTCTGGATCTCATACGGAAAGGGACAGGAACCGGGGTGACCCGATGCAACCTCCGACTGGTGGAAGGAAAGCTGCGCGTGCAGGGGATGCTGCCCGAGGAATTGCTGACGCTTTTGGCCGACCCGCAAACTTCCGGAGGACTCTTGATGGCCGTCCCTCCGGAATCCGCCGACGCGCTGCTCTCGGCCCTCCTGAGCACCGGCGAGTCCCGCGCCGCCAAAATCGGCGAGGTGTTTCCTGCCCACCCCTCCGTCATCGAGATCATCCCCTAGTGGTGCAGGCTTCCTTCGCTCCCCGCGAGGGGTAGGTTCCGAATCGCGACATTCCTTCCCCATCCACGAAGGTCCGAAACCAGACCTCCAGCGTCAGCGCCCGGTACAGGGGGATCATCCGATTGCGACCCAGTCGGTGCTCTCGGAGATCGCTCTCGACCGCCTCCGGGGAGAGGATTCCCCGGGCTCGGGCTCGCTGCGAAAGGAGTATCTCCTCGACCTTCCCGTGCGCTTCCCGGCGAAGCCAGTGCACCAGAGGCTCCGGGTATCCCAGCTTGTCGATTCGCCGCGCCACGGCCGGTGGGAGCGCGGGATTCATCGCGCGGCGCAGCGGCGCCTTGGTCACTCCCGCGTGAATGCGGAGGGTTCCCGGCAGCCGCATGCAGAACTCCACCAGGCGGTGGTCCAGGTACGGCACGCGAGTTTCGATGCCATGTGCCATGGCGCTTCTATCTTCGTAATGCAGGAGGATCGGCAGACTGGTTTGGACCACCTCTCGATGCAGGGATGTGGCGGTATACCCGGCCCCCGGCTCCGCCGCCGGGCCGAGGGACTCCGTGACTTCCCGAGCCGCCTCGACTGTCAGATAGGAGGTGTACCAACCGCCCTTGAACCCTGCCTCGAAGGGACGGCCTTGCAACCTGCGGAACCCGGCCTTCAAAAGACGGGCCGTTTCGGCGGGACTGGAACGGCGGCAGACTCTGGCCAGCGCCATCGCGAGCTGGTAGAGCCCGGCTGGGCGGAAGGAGGTTCGCAGGAGGTCCGCAAAATGATCCGGGTAGAAGTAGAAGTACCCGCCCAGGAGCTCATCGGCTCCCTGGCCGTCCAGGAGCACTTTGACTTTGCCCTCGGCCAGGCCCATGACGCACCATTGAGGATAGATCCCGGGGCCGGGAATCGGGACCTCCTGGTGCCACAGGATTCGCTCTAGCAGTTCGGAAAAATCGGGAGTGGGGGTGACCCGGTGCGGGACCGTGGTGAATGCGGAGTTCACGGCATCCACATAATGCCCTTCGCTGAATTCGCGTTCCTGGAATACGGAGGAAAAGGTATGAATTGGCTGGGATCCCAGCTGACCGCTTTCCACCGCCACCAGCGAGCTGGAATCGAGGCCGCCGGAAAGGCAGGTCCCCACCGGGACATCACTCCTCAATCGCAGCCGGACCGAGTCTTCCAGGAGCTCCCGGAGCCTCTGGGCGGCGCGATGCATGGAAATCGCCTCCACCTCCCCCGGCTCCGGGGCGGCCCAGTAGCGCTTCACTGTGTGTGGCCCCTCCACGCTCGCGACGAGATGATGACCCGGGAGGAGCTGTCGGACTCTGCGAAACATGGTAGCTCCACCCGTGTCGGTGAGTCCGGTTGCCAGGAACTGCGCTATCTCCGGCAGCGAGGGCTCGGCAAGCTCCGGCCTCAAGGCCAGAAGCGCCTTCGCCTCCGAAGCGAATAGCACCCCGCCGGAGTCGACGACGTAATAGAGCGGTTTTTCTCCAAGCCGGTCCCTGGAGAGCAGCAGTTTTTGGCGGCGGGAGTCCCACAGGGCGAACGCCCACATCCCATTGAAGCGTTGGACGCAATCCTCTCCCTCCTCCTCGTAGGCATGCAGGATGACCTCGCTGTCACCGGAGGAGCGAAACACATGTCCCTTGGCTTCCAGCTCCGGTCGAAGCTCTAGGTAGTTGTAGATTTCCCCGTTGTGGATCAGCCAGACTGTCCCATCCTCGTTGGACATGGGCTGGTTCGCCCGCGAGCTGAGATCGATGATGCTGAGGCGCCGGTGGGAGAAGGCCAGCGGGCCGTCCAGGTGAATCCCCTGGCCGTCGGGACCGCGATGGGACAGGACTCGAGCCATGAGCTCTGCTTCCCGCGACTGAGCAGGCTCGCCGTTAAATCGCAGGATGCCAGCAATGCCGCACATGCTCTTCTCGTGTCAAGAATTTCTCGAAACCCTGCAGGAGTCGAGCCCCCGCACCCTCGATCCTGAAAACGAACCGGTTCGGCCGGATGCTGGAAGGAGGTCAGTATAGCGTATTCGGCGACGGCGACAGCGGGCGGCCTCCTACAGGAGTGACTGCGGATCCGGCTCCACGATCACTCCCCGCCGGATTCTCCCAGACGGCGAGGCGCCCCTACCAAGCACCTTGCGAACTCCCTCCGACATCGCCCGTCGGCTTGGACCCTTCAAGAGGATTTGCCGGCGAAACATCCCCTTCAGGCGAGACAGTGGTGCTGGAGCGGGCCCAAGAACCCGGAAGCGACCCTCGGAGACTCCGCGCAGGCCTTTAGCCAACCGCGATGCCAGCTCCTCGCCCTTTCTGGCATTCCGGTGCTCCACCCGAATCTGCAAGAGGGACACCCAGGGCGGGTATTCGGCCAAGCGACGAATCCGCAGTTCCTTCTCGTAGAATACCTCCGGTTGATGCGTGGCGGCGGCGATCAACGCCGGATGGTCGGTGTCGTACGCCTGCACGATGACCCTGCCCGGACGCATCCCGCGTCCGGCCCGTCCGGCCATCTGCGCGAGCAGCTGATAGGTCCGCTCGGCGGCGCGAAACTCGGGAAGCGCCAGCAACGAGTCGGCGAACAGAATCCCCACCAGGGTCACACCGGGGAAATCGTGTCCCTTGGCCAGCATTTGAGTTCCCACCAGCAGGTCCAATTCCTGCCGCTGGAAGCCCTCCAGAATTCGCGCTTGCGCGGCTCCCTTGGCCGAATCTCGATCCAACCTTCCGACCCGCAGATCCGGATCCAGGTGACGGATGACTTCCTCCAGCCGTTCGGTGCCCGAGCCGCCCAGGTGAAGGTGTTGGGATCCGCATTGCGGGCAGGCGGAAGGGACTTTCCGGCGGCGATTGCAATAGTGGCAAAGAAGCCGCTCTTCGGCGCGATGATAAGTCAGGGCTATGGCGCACGAGGGGCAAGTTAGAGTGGACCCGCAGGCACGGCATATCAGGAAGGTGGCGTATCCGCGTCGGTTGAGCAAGAGCATCCCCTGATTTCCCGATTGCCTCAGGGAGGCGACTGCTTCAGCAAGCTCTCTGGAAAGCAGCGAGGCCGTGCCGGTGGAGCGGAACTCTTCTCTCATGTCCACGCGACGGACCTCGGGAAGGTCTCGGGCCTGAACACGGACGGGCAAAGTGAGGTGTTCGAATTTTCCTTTGCGGCTCGCGGCCACCGCTTCCATGGAGGGTGTTGCGGAGCCCAGGATGACCGCGGCTCTCAACCCTTTGGCGCGCATCAGGGCGCCATCGCGGGCATGGTAGCGGGGCGACTCGGTCTGGTAGTAAGAGGGATCCTGTTCCTCATCCACCACAATCAGACCCAGGCGTGGAAGCGGCGCGAAGAGCGCTGAGCGGGTGCCCAGCACCAGCGTCACCCGTCCCTCCCGAATCCTGCGAAGACCTTCCCAGCGGGTCCTTTCCGAGAGACCGGAATGAAGGACCACCAGTGATTCTCCGAACCGTTTCCTGAGCTCTCCGGCAAGCAGTGGAGTTAGACCGATCTCCGGCACGAGATAGAGAGTCTGCAATCCCCTCTCCCGCGCCGCTTCCGCCGCCCTCAGGTAGACCTCCGTTTTGCCGCTGCCTGTGACTCCCTCGAGGAGGAACGGCTGGAACCCGCCCCTCTCGAGCACCGGTAGAATCTTCTCCATCGCGTCGGACTGGGCGGACGTGAGGACCAGGGAAGGTTCGCCAGGGAGCTGGAGGGAGTCCGGCTCCCTCGATAGATCGCGCCTCTCCAGCAGGATCCGGCCTCCCTTGGCCAGGGCTCGGATACGAGCCGGAGTCACACCGGCCAGCTCGCAAAGCTCCGCCAGGCGCACGGGCAGGATCGCTTTTGCGAGGAGATCCAGGATGCGCTTCTGCGCGGCTCCCCTGGGCCTGGCTGGGTTTGCGTCTCCTGCCGCACGCACCCACTCCTCCGAGCGAGGACGCCGTTGGGGGAGATGGCTCTCCCGGATGGTCTCCACCCATCCCCTGCTAGAGAGTTCCTCGATCAATCGCGGGCTTGCCTGGGGGATCTGCCTCCTCGTCCGAGACTCGGCAAGCTCGCCGTGCCTGGCCAGAAGATCCAGGATGCGCCTGGCATGGGGAGTCAGATCTGAAAAGGGATGCTCCAGCGCCTCCTGACCGGCCGGGAGCAGCCGGAGTCGGCGCACAGCCTTGATGCGCAACTCCATGGGAAGGGCGGCCTGGAGCACCAATCCCCATGGCGCGAAATAGTATTCCGACACCCAGCGCGTGAAATCCAGGAGGGGCTGATCGAGCAGCGGCTGGTCATCCAGCACCGCCAGAATGTCCTTAAGAAGTTGGGGTGGCTCCTCCGTCCGTCCCACCACGACGCCCACGCGGCGAGAGTCCCCCAAGGGAACGAGGACCCGGACTCCCGGGACCACTCCGGATTCGATTTGCGGGGGAATTCGATAGGCGAGGGTTTTTTCCAATGGCAGCGGTAGCGCGACGCTTGCAATTGGAGCGCCCGGCATGCTCTCGGGACTCACACCCGGGGATTTCGGGCGAGGAAATCCAGGATGATTTTCATGTCCTCCCAGACCTCCTTTTTCTTCTCGGGATTCCGGAGCAGATAGGCCGGATGAAACGTGGGCATCACCGGAGTGCCGTCTGCGAGGGTTCGAAATTCTCCCCGCAGGCGGCTGATGGAGGTTGAGGTTTGCAGGAGCGTGCCGACCGCCACGCTCCCCAGGGCGGCTATCACCTGGGGGCGGATGATGCTGATTTGCTCGCGCAGGAACTCGGAGCAGACCGCGGTCTCGTCAGGAAGCGGAGTTCGATTGTCGGGCGGGCGGCACTTGACGACATTGGCGATATAGACCTCCTCACGGGTCATTCCCATGGCCCGGATGATCCGATTCAGGAGCTGACCCGCCTTGCCCACGAACGGCAGCCCCTGCCGGTCCTCCTCATACCCCGGGCCCTCTCCGACGAACATGACCCGCGCGCGGGGATTTCCCGTCCCGAAGACCAGTCGAGTCCGCTTCTCGCACAACCGGCATCGGGTGCAATCCCCAATTTCAGCCCGCAGCTCTTCCAGGGCGCCTTCGGGGTCGGCGATCGGGAGGGGATCGCTCTGGGCCGGATAGTCTCTCGCGGGCGCAAGCGGTGAGGGGATCGGCTGAAGTCCCTCCGCTCGATTCAGCGCCACGACTCCGGATTCCCTGAGGAACAGAATTCGTTCCCGCAGCTGGGCGAGAAAGTCTTCGCTTGGACGCGTGGTCATCAAATGGGAGTCCGCAACAACTCGAGACGATCCAGCAGTCGGGCCGCCACCTCCCTCTTGGGAAGGAGAGGCAATACTTCCTGAGATCCGTCGGCGCCGAGAATAACCACTCGATTGGTCGGCGCGCCGAAGCCGGCCCCCGGCTCATCCACCCGGTTCGCCACCACGAGATCCAGGCCCTTCTCGTGCATTTTCCGGCGCGCCGCTTCCAAATAGTCACTGGTCCCGGTCGAGAAACCTACCACCTTTTGCCCGTTCTTGCGGCGTGAGATTTCGGCGAGGATGTCCGGAGTCGCCTCCAGGTCCAACTGAGTGAGGCTGTCTTTGGGGGACTTTTCTCGGGACAGGCGCCTGGGACGGAAATCGGCTGGAGCGGCCGCCTTGATGACCCAGGTTGAGCGCGGCAGAGCTTCCATCACGGCAGTTCGCATCTCTTCTGTGGTTTCGACCCGGACTACTTCAGCTCCCCACGGTTCGTTCAGCGATGAGGGCCCCGTCACCAGGATGACCTTCGCGCCGCGAAGGAGAGCCTCCTCCGCCACCGCATACCCCATCCGTCCGCTGGAGGGGTTGGTCAGAATCCGGGCGGGGTCCAGGTATTCCCGCGTCGGGCCGGCGGTGACGAGCACCGTCTCTCCCGACCAGCTTTCCCTGCGATCCAAGAGTCTCATGATCTCCGCAGCGATGTCTCGCGGCTCCGGCAGTCGGCCGCTCCCCGTCTCCCCGCAGGCCAGCTCCCCAACGCTCGGCTCCAACACGCGGACTCCTCGGCTCCGGAGGAGAGTCAGGTTGGCCTGCGTCGCCGGGTGCAGCCACATCCGCGTATTCATGGAGGGAGCGACCAAAACCGGGCAGGAAACCGCCAGGAAGAAAGTCGACAAGAAGTCCTGCGCCAGACCCTGGGCGAAACGGGCCAGGGTGGCGGCGGTAGCCGGAGCCACCGCTAGAAGCCCGATGCGCCTCGAGAGCGCGATGTGCTCCACATCGGTGTTGCCGGAGAGATCGTAAAGACCCCGGATGACCGGTTCTCCAGTGAGAGTCTGCAGGGTTAACGGCGCGACGAAGGCCTCGGCGTTGCGCGTGAGAATCGCCGTGACCTTCACCCCCGAGCGCACCAGCTCCCGTACCAGCTCCGGCGTCTTGTAGGCACCGATGCCCCCGCTGATGCCCAGGGCAATCTCGCGCTGGGGTTTATCCGACATCGGTCCCTTCGGGTTGCGTCTGGATTTCAGAATCCTGTCCCGGCTCGTGCGGGACGTCGGGCTCGCGGGCCGCCACGAGTCCTTGACGCACCTCCTCCTGGGCGACGGTGGTGGGCTTGTGTGACTTGCTGTCCACCCGGGGTCGGGCCCCTCGCTGCAGTTGCTGGCAGCGAGCCGCAGCAATGCTGATGAATTTGAACTTGTTTTCCAAGGACTGGATTTCCATGAACTCTGCTCCTTCTTGGGGGGGCTTCAGCCCTGTGCAACCTTCCGGAAGGCCTGAAGGACCTTCCTGGCTCGGGGGAGTTGTCGTTTTGACCGGCATCGTTCGGCCAGGATAATCCCCTTCAGGTCCTGAAACGCACTCTCGAGCTGGTCGTTGAACACGAGATAATCATACCTCTTTGACCCCAGAACTTCCCGTCGAGCCAATCTGAGGCGCCGCTCCCGGACCTGCGGCTCGGTTCCGCGCCGCTGGTGGCGAGCCCGAAGGGAGGCAGGGCCCGGCGGAAGGACGAAGATCAGGACAGCATCCCGAAACTGACTTCGGACTTGCTCCGCGCCCTGCGTGTCGATGTCCAGCAAGATGTCTGCTCCGCGCCGTAGCGCCTGCGCAGCCTGATCCTTGGACGTCCCGTAGTAATGCCCGTCCACCAGGGCCCATTCCAGGAATCGCTTGCGTTTTCTGAGTCGCAGAAAATCCGCTTCCGAGATGAAGTGATAATCCACCCCCGCTCGCTCCCCCGGACGGGGAGGCCTGGTGGTATATGAGATGGAAAACTCCAGCCCTCGCACGTTTCGCAGAAGCTTCTGGCAAAGAGTCGACTTACCCACTCCACTGGGACCCGAAAGCACCAGCAGGACTCCCTTTCGCCCGCCGCCACCTCCCTGGTTGTCACCGCTTCCGATTGCCGCTCTGCGGCTCCTACTCAAGGTTTTGCACCTGCTCTCGAATCCTTTCCACCTCCCCCTTCATGCGCAGGGCGACTTGGGAGATTTCCAAGCTTTCGGACTTGGATGCGATGGTGTTCACTTCGCGGTGCAGCTCCTGAACGAGAAAATCCAGCGGCTTCCCTACCGGACCGTCGGGTGACTGAAGGCTTTCCTGGGCCTTGGCGAGGTGCGCCGAAAGGCGCACCATCTCCTCGGCGATATCGCTGCGTCCTGCAAGATAAGCAGCTTCCTGGGCCAGTCGGCCCGGATCCAGCGGCACTCCTTCGAGTAGCGAATCCATTCGCTTGCGAATCTTCTCCTGGACTTCCGGAAGTGAACGCTGGGCTGCTGCACGGATCCCTGCCAGATCTCCAACCAGGCCTGAGAGTCGAGACCGCAAGTCTTGAGCCAGTTTTCCTCCTTCTTGGGTACGGGCTTCGTCGAAGGCCTCCAGAGCCTGCGCCAGAGCTTCGCGAAACAGGACCTTCTCCTCGTTTCCCCCGCCATCGCGGCGGAATTCGACACGAACGGCCCCCGGGAGTGCGAGGATGGCTTGCAGATCCAGGCTGCCGGGAAGGGAGAACTCCGTTCCGATTCTCCCCGCCGCCTCCAGGTACCCCGCCACCACACCTCGATTGATAGTGACAAGGGCTTCGGGATCCACGCCTTTGACCCGCTCCACCCAGATGTCCACTCGCCCTCTGCGGGCTACTTGGGAGACTTGCTGCCGAAGCTCGGCCTCCAGGTCCGACATTTCCTGAGGCATCCTGAAGCGAATCTCCAGGAAGCGATGATTCACGCCGCGGATTTCGACTTCCATCCGAACCAGTGGGTTGCCGGCCTCGCCCCTACCGAAGCCAGTCATGCTCTTAATCATGGGTGGGAATTTCTCCTGGCCCAGGAGCGGGCCTGTGCAGCACCTGAAGACTAGCCTCGGCCGCGCGCTCAAAACAACCGGGACTTCCCAGTCTCTGGCGCAGGGCGATCAGCTTGGCGCGAAGCTCACCGGCGGACTTGGGATCGGCGGTAAGAAAACTTTCCAACGACGACGCAACAATGGTTGGAGTGAAACTCCCTTGAACCTTCTCCGGCACGAGGCGCTCACCCGCCACGATGTTCACGAGTCCCACGTGCGGCACGTCGGCCAGCAGCGAGGCCAGGGCGTACGTGAGCGCGCTTGTCCGGTAGACAACCACCATGGGAACTCCCATGAGTGCCGCCTCCAGTGTGGCCGTTCCTGATTTTATCACTGCAGCGTCCATAGCGCCGAGCGCCTCGTAGAGTCTTCCCTGCACGAGGATGGGGTCGGGGAGTCCCGAGCGCCGCTCGAGATGAGGCCGAAACTCCGACGCCTGGAGAGTGGATGCCAGTGGAATCAAGCATTGAAAATCTCCCACACGCTCCTTCAGAAGCTTGGCGCTTTCCAGCATGATGGGCAGGTGGGCCTCAAGCTCGCGGCGCCTGCTCCCTGGCAGCAAGCCCACGATTCTCCGATCGGGATCGAGGCCGAGCGCTGTTCGCGCCAGGCTCTTCTCCATGGGCGGCGGGAGGATGTCCAACAGCGGATGTCCCACGAATTGAACCGGGACTCCGGCTTTGCGATAGATGTCCTCTTCGAACGGCAGGATCACCAGCATTTTCGTGACGTTTCGGGCGATGGCCTGCAACCGGGACTTTCGCCAGGCCCACACCTGCGGACTGATGAAATAGACCACTGGAATTCCACGGTCCCGCGCCCGGCGGGCCAATCGCAGGTTGAAATCGGGATAGTCGATGAGCAGCAGCAAGTCCGGCGGCACCTCGCGCAGCTCGTTCACGGCGCGGTGAAAGGCGGCTCGAATGGGTTTCCAGTGGGAAATCACCTCGGTCAGCCCCACCACCGCCAATTCCCTGGAGTCGGCGAAGAGTTCCACACCGGCCTCCCGCATGCGGGGGCCGCCAATTCCTGCAAAGCCGATATCTGAATCAAGCGCTCGCAAGGAGCGAACCAGGATGGACCCATAAAGATCTCCTGACGCTTCCCCCGCCACCAGTAGAATTCGTCGAGCCTGCCCCTTCATGTCCCGGCCCGTTCAGCCATTCGTGCCTCCGCCTCGGAAGTCAGCCTGCGGAGCTCCGTTTCCAGGAGCAGCCTCGCTTCCTCCTGCTCCGCCAGGGAGGCGTCCCGCTTCACGTAGATGGGAGAACCGTACAGGAACAGCCCGCGGCCGAAAGGGAGGGGGATCAGGAAACGATCCCACGAATTTAGAAGTTTTTTTTTGAGCAGGCGAAAGTCACTGGAACTATTGCGGCACCGCTCAGGCGCGCCGCCGCGATCACACCCGGCTGGACCGTCTCCCGCGGCCCGCGTGGACCATCGGGCGTGAAGGCGGCATCGTCACCTCGCTTCAGGGCCCGGAGGATTTCCCTCAACCCGATGGCTCCGCTCCGGGTGGAGCTTC
The DNA here is from genome assembly GCA_022616665.1 of Acidobacteriota bacterium. GTDB lineage: Bacteria > Acidobacteriota > Polarisedimenticolia > Gp22-AA2 > AA152 > AA152. The sequence goes on along the minus strand of JAKEFJ010000059.1, from coordinate 74,372 downwards.
CCCGGGCCGTCGTGAAACCGAAGCGCGCCATGGTCCGGCTGATGTACTCACCGTCCCGATGCTCGCTGACGAGAATGGTGACGCGCGTTCCCATATAGGAATAGGGCATCAGGAACATTCGGCCGTGCCAGAAGGCAAGAATGCACGGCTTGCCGCTTCGGGACAAGGCATTCAGAGGTCCGAAGTTTTCGCGGCGAATCCTCATGGTGGCGCGGGTCAGCCGAATCCAGATCGACGCCAGCGGCGGGATTAAGGACAACTTGAGAGATTCCAACCAGGAGAAGCGGCGTGGGCTCAAGCAGAGGGCTCCGAGACGTCATGTTAGGAAGAAGGCCTCCCACCTGTCAAGGAGCGTTCCGGCGCCTCCTGCCCCGGAGCGCCAGTCCCCTCCCCCTCCTGCGATATCGCCGCCCACACTGGCAATCCAGATTGGCAGAAAGTCTCAGGCCGCACTCGCAGACATAGCCTGCAGGCCTAGCGGGATTTCCCAGAACCAGGACGTGATCGCCGACATCGCGGGTCACGACCGCCCCCGCACCCACCAGACACCAGCGACCCAGCGTCGCTCCACTGACGATGGTCGCGTTGGCACCGACCGAGGCGCCAGTTCTGACGCGGGTTGTCTCCCACAGCGCCGCCGGTCTCTTGAACCGGGGGTCGGCGCGCGGAATTCGATCGTTGGTAAAGACTGCTGCCGGACCAATGAATACGCGATCTTCCAGTCGGACCTTTTCCCAGACCGCCACGCCATTCTTGATCACGCAATGGTCCCCGATCGGGTAGCTGGTCTCCACGAAGACGCCCTCCCCGATATTGCACCCCTTCCCGATTCGACACTGGGCCATCACATGGGCATAGGCCCATACCCGCGTGCCTGCGCCTATCCTCCGGGTCTCGACCACTGCGAGCGGATGGATGAAGGCCCTGGCCGCGGCTTTCCTTGTCACCGGCGGCCTCTCCCTGCCTGCTTCCGCAGCATGACTCTTCTCCCGTTGGCGGTGAGGGATTTTTCCACCGCCTCCAGGACGCGGACCACAGCGAGTCCCCCTTCGCCGTCGGCTCGAGGGGACTTCCGCTCTTTGATGCAATCCACGAAGTGGACCGCCTGCGCCCGCACCGGTTCGTACTGTTTCACGTGAGGGATCGAGATCTCCCCCTGGCGCACGAGCAGATTGAATTCCCCGTAGTCCGAATAGTAGGGCTCCCGGATGACTCCCTTGTCGTAGACCGTGATCGGCCCCTCGGCGGAGAGATCATTCCACACAACCATTCGCTTCTCGCCAACCACCGTGATTTCCCGCACTTTTTTTGGATCGAGCCAGGAGACGTGCACATTGGCCAGAACATCCCCGGGGTAGACCAGGCTCACGAAAACCACGTCCTCGACGCGGGGAGACAGATACGACTGGCCGGTGGCATTCACGGCGAGGGGAACTCCCCCCAGAAGAAAATTCAGGATGGAGATGTCATGCGAGGCGAGGTCAAAGGCCGCGTTGACGTCGCTGCGGATGGGCCCCAGATTCGTCCTGGTGGCATGAACATAGAGAATGCGACCCGCTCCCCCGCTGTCCAGGTAGCTCTTCAGCCACAGGATTCCCGCGTTGAACAGGAATACATGACCCACCATCAGAATCCGCCCCCGTGATCGCGCCATGGTCACCAGAGTTCGCGACTCGCGCGCGGTCAACGTCAACGGCTTCTCGCAAAGGACATCCTTGCCAGCGGAGAGGGCGGCATGGGCAAGCTTGAAATGGCTCCCGGTCGGGGTGGCGATGACCACGGCATCCACGCCGTCTCCCTCGAGAACCTCCCGCACGTCCGACACGAATTCCGTTTGGGGGAAGGAAGGAGCCAGAGCCCGTAGGCGCGACTCTTGGAGATCCGCGGCTTTGAGGACGGCGCAGTCCGGAAGGGAGCTGAACGTGCGCAAATGGTTGGGGCCCCAGTGTCCCAGTCCGAGGATTCCAATCCGGATCAAGAGGCCTCCCGTCTGCAGGCAGCCACGGGTCTCAGGGCCGCCCGGGGACGCACCCAGAGATCGATGCGAAGGCGAAGCATGTCCCTGAGAGCGGCTCGCGCTCCCCGCAGGTTCCCGACGTGGGTTCTCCCCTCGGTCCGCGGGTTGTATCGGGCGGGTTTTTCGACGATTCGACCTCCCGTCCGACGGATTTTCTCCAGCATCTCGCCTCCCATGAACGCGCTGCGTGAGGCGACGCTGATGCGGAGCAGGGCGTCGCGGCGCACGAGGTGGATCCAGTTCACGTCCCGGTAAATCCGACCGAAGAGCAGGGCGTGCAAGACGAGGTTCAGGTAGGAATAACCGAGCCGAACTAGCGAATAGTCACGACGGTCGGACCGGTAGCCGAGCACGACATCCACCCCGGGCGACAGGTGAAGGGCAAACTCGGCGATATCGGAGATTTCAGCCTGCGAATCGGCGGGGAAATAGGTCACGGCGTTTTGGGTGGCGGCCGCGTATCCGTTCATGACCGCCGCTCCAATCCCGAGGTTGCGCGGATGGCGCAAGAGCCGCACCCGCGGCAGATCCTTCGCGATGGCGTCGAGAACGGCAGCTGACCCGTCCGTCGACCCGTCGTCCACCAGGATTATCTCGCTGCCCGCGAATCGGTCTTCAAGAAAGGCGTGGATCTTGCGCACCTCCCGCTCGACCGTGCTGGATTCATTGTAGACGGGCACCACGACGCTGACGGACAGTGGGATGCGGTCCGTCGTTTGGTTCATCGCCTGGAGATGGGCGCCGGAGACCAGGAGAGCACCGCGTCAATGACCGTTTCGATCTGGACATCGGTCATCTCCGGATAGATGGGCAGGCTGACGATTCGTTGCGCGAGCGATTCCGCCACCGGAAAATCTCCCCGGGAATAGCCCAGATGGGCATAGGCTGGCTGGAGGTGGATCGGCACCGGATAGTGGATCCCCGTCTCGACGCCGCGCTGCCGGAGGTGCGCCTGAAATCCCTCCCTGTCTTCCACCTGGACCACGAAGAGATGCCAGACCGAGCGCGGGACCTGATCCGCCGCGGGGGGAGTGACGGGTGAATCCTTGAGGGCCTCGCAGTACCGGTGCGCGACCCTCCGGCGCTGCTCGTTCCAGCTATCCAGGAAACCCAGCTTCGCGTGAAGGATGGCGGCCTGCAATCCGTCCAGGCGGCAGTTTTCGCCCGCGACCGCATGATGGTACTTCACCGACTGACCGTAGTTCCTTCGGAGGCGCAATCGCGCCGCGAGCTCGTCATCCTGGGTGGCGATCGCGCCGCCATCGCCGTAGGCCCCCAGATTCTTGCCGGGATAGAAGGAGAATGCTGCCGCCGTTCCGAGACTGCCGCAGCGCTTTCCCTCCAGTGTGCGCGCACCGTGGGCCTGGCACGCATCCTCCACGAGAAGGATCGAGCCGCGCTCAGCGATGCGGCGCAATTCATCCATGGGCGCCGGCAAACCGTAGAGGTGAACTGGCAGGAGCGCTCGAGTTCGAGGCGTGACCCGCGCCTCGGCCTGGACCGGGTCGATGGAGGAGTCCTCCTTGCGACAATCCACCAGGACCGGTCGGGCCCCTACGGCCGAAACGGCGAGAGCCGTGGCGATAAAGGTGTTGGCCGGGACGATAACTTCATCCCCGGGCCCGATCCCCTCCTCCAGGAGAATCAGGCGCAGGGCGTCGAGGCCGGTACCGACCCCGACCACATGGCGGACTCCGCAGTAGCCGGCGAAGGCCGTCTCGAACTGCTCAACCTCAGAGCTCAGGATGAAAGAGGCCGAATCCACCACCCTCGACATGGCGGCGTCGATAGCTTCACGGTGGGCCCGGTATTGTGCTTTGAGGTCCAGGAAGGGAACCGCGGCGCTCATGACCCTCTCTTAAACTCTGAAATCTACGCTACTTCCCCGCTTCTGTCAATGTTGAACGAGTGCCACCTCGGGCCTGGAGCAGGCCCCATTCCCGGAGGAGGGGAGCCACCCGGCGTCGGCCATCACCCCGCCTATCGATACACCTCGAAGAACGCAGTCTCCCCGACTTTTTCGAAATGCTGCCGCACGTAATCCAGAAGGACGCGCCGGCCCTGAGGCGGAACCGGGCCCCGAGCCACCGAAGCAGCTTCGAGCTTCTGGGTGATGACCGCGATCCGCCCCTTCTGTGCCGCCAGGTTTTGGATCGCACGTTCCTCCAGGAATGCACTTCCCAACTCGGTTCGATTCGACCAGTCGGTCAGCAGCGGATTGACTTCCTCTGACTTGACCCAGTAGCCCGCGAGATCCGGAAGGATGGCGAATCTTGCGGAGTGCCGGCGGGCGAGACGCTTCGCCTCATCGAGGTCTTTCAGAAAATCGTAGGCACCCTGGCTGGATCGAATTCCCTTCGCACCGGGAAAAACTTCATCCAGGGATTGGACGAGCTCTCCGGCCGGACGTTCCAGGTAAACGTGCTGCCTGCGGCCGGCGACGAGGCCGACGGTTGCAGAGGCCGCGAGGAAGAAGAGCAGGATAGCTCCGCCCCACCGGCGGCGCGCGCCACCGGCGTCGCCTCCTGGCAGGTTCAGGAGAGTCTCTTCCATCCAGATCGCCACAAGAAAGACAAAAAGCGGGCCCGATGCCAAAGCGGGAGTGTTGTAGCCGTCGGAGATGGAGGCGCACCAGGCCGACGCAAGCGCCAGCCCTCCCGCCTTCCAGAGCGGCGCGCGCCCGATCCGGCCTCCCCGGCCGCTGAGAAGCACTCCCAAAACTGCCCCGAAAACGGCGAAGGAAGGTACTCCGACGTAGCGTCCGTGTTCCATGAACACTGCCCCCGCGACGGCCCCCGCCGCAAGCCCAGTGCCACCCAAGACAGCCGCCCGGGTTCCGTCCCATCCAGCGCCACGGAATTGGCTCTTCCCTCTTCTCGTGAGATTCGACCAGAGCCAGTAACCTGCCATGATCCCCCAGGCGAATGAGGGACGTGAGAGATAGGCCACGATGCCCTTGGAGGACAGGTCCGTGTGAACGCTCATTTGGATTACCGCGTCTTCGAAAGCTCCCAGCGAAAGCAGCCACATTCCATACAAGAGCGCCGGTGCGCCCCACGAGATCCAGATCGGCAGCCGGCGCCAGTGGCCCAGGAGCACCGCAGCGGCAGGGCCCGCGAACACGAAGGTCTGCTTACACAACGCCGAGAGCCCCACAAGCGCGTACCCCGAGAGCTGAGATGCCCGAGAGTCCCCCGTGGCGAGGAAAAGACCCAGTGAGAGAAAAAAGAGTCCGTCTACGGTGAACCAGGGCATCACGGGGAAAGTATGGGCCGAGAGCGCAAAGGCGGTTAGTGCCAGCAGAATCCGGTCAAGTCGCCTAAAGGAGATGCCGAGAAGGCGCTCGAGAATCAGCGTCGAGAGCCATGCGAAAGAGGCGAATTCCCCCCACACGAATAGCCGGGCCACGTAGAAGGTGTGACCGCCGCCCAGGCGCACGAAGGGAAGGTAAAGAAGGGCGGAAGCGAGTGGCCGCACCGAGATGAAATCCCGATGCGGGGCCTCTCCTTCCAGGAGGCGTCGGCTATAGGCCATGACGAAACCGTCGTCGGTGGGGATCAGACCCATCCAGGAGAAGAGGAGGTGGGCGATCAGCGCGACGGAAATGATGAACAGCAATCCATCGAGGGTCGACGGCCTGCGAGCTTGGGGTCTGCCATCAGTCATCCATCCCCTCCCTCACGATCCATTGGTACATAGCCTCCGCGAAAATTCGGTTGCCGCTCTCGTCGAAATGTCCGTCGTAGTTCCAGTGCGTTGGAATTCCGTCCCGGTTCGCCTGGATTAGAGGATCGGAAAGCGAAATGTACCCAAATCCCCGGGTGGCACAAAGCTCCTCCAGTTGTGTGGAGAGCTCGGTCGATTGTGGGTTGAAATATCGTGCCACATCGACGACGACGAAATGAGCTCCGACTTCTCGGATCTGCTCACCCAGCTCTTCGAGGATTCTCAAGTTAAGAGCCAGGGTCGCGGGGTCCAGCGCAGGCTCGGATTCGGCGGGAGCAACCCGTGAAGGATGCCACCGTCTCTGGAGGCTGATGAGAAGGCCGCTCAGAGATCGAAGCGACTCCAGGACCCGCTCACGCAGGAAGAAGCCGGATTTCTTGCGAAGCACGCGCCCGCCCGAAAACTTGGTCCGGACTAACTCCTGCTGAAATCTCACGAACTCATCAAAGTCGCGCGCGGGCTCTCGAATCAGGCTACCCTCTGCGAGCCGGAAGGTCGGGCGAATCCTGAGAGGCTCCTGGCCACGGGGGGCAAAGGCGCTCTTGTCCTCCGGCGTCACAGTCCTGTGCAAGTTGAAGTCGGCGACCAGGATGAATACGAGATCCGGCTCGAACCGACGTGCATACTCTTCCCAGCATAGAAGACATTGCCCGACGCCGAAGTTTGAGATGCCGAAATTGAGGACCTCATACCGGGAGGGAGCGGGCGTCAAGGAGGCGCGCCGGTTGAGAGCTTGCTCCAGGAAGTGGCCGGCCGTGCTGTCGAACGGAACCTGGACCGCCTCCACTAGAGAATCCCCCAGCAGGGCAATGCGGCGGACCCCTTCGGGTTTGCGGATGGCTCGCTCGACATCCCTGAACCCGTGCTCGTTCGTGGTCACCTGGACGCTGAAGTCTTGAGCATACCAGTAATGGCCGGCCCAGGGCCATCTAAGAAGCGGCACCTGTTTCCAGCCCACGGCCCGATCGGGTTGCCAAGCCAGGACGTCATAAGCTGGGTGGAAATGGGCATAGACCTGCCCAACCAATTCGACTGAGAGAGCGATCAGGAAGACTCCTGCCAGTGTCACCGCGAGCAGTTGAAGACCCTTCGCCCCGAACTGGTAGAGAACTGCCACGAGGAAGGACAGCGCCCCGGCGAATAACAAGAGGAAGAGAGAATACTGCAGCGAGTAAAGACCGAACAGCCAGGGTTCAGCCGACCGGTGGGATAGGGCCGCGACAAGGGGCAGGAGAACTACGAGACTCCAGGCGAGGGAGCTTCGCTTGGCTCTCCCCGCCCTGCCCATTTTCACTCCCAAGACCCCCTCCCCCGACCCGCCGGAATCCCCACCGACAAACCTTCGTGGTTCGAGTCGCGCTTGACAGCGCGGAGGGGGCTCCCTAGACTGCGTTGCGCCATTCCCGATTTTCCCTTAGGAGAACTCCTTGGCTAAGAAACGACGCGTCATCATCACGGGGGGCGCCGGTTTCATCGGATCCCACCTCTGCGATTTTTTTCTGTCCAAGGGCTGGGATGTGGTCTGCATGGACAACCTCCTGACCGGTTCTCCCGATAATGTCTCCCACCTTTTGTCGGAGCGCGACTTTACCTTTCTCGACATGGATGTGTCCGGCTTCATCCACCTGGCGGGCCCCGTGGACGCCATTCTTCACTTTGCTTCTCCCGCGAGCCCTATCGATTACTTGGAACACCCGATTCAGACTCTCAAAGTGGGCTCCTTGGGCACCCACAAGGCCTTGGGGCTGGCACGAGAGAAGAAGGCCGCGTTTCTTCTAGCCTCGACCTCCGAAGTGTACGGCGACCCTTTGGTGCATCCCCAGCGGGAGGACTACTGGGGGAACGTCAATCCCATCGGGCCGCGGGGCGTTTATGACGAGGCCAAAAGGTTTGCAGAAGCCCTGACCATGGCCTACTGTCGAAGTCACCGCCTCGACACCAAGATCGTCCGAATCTTCAATACCTACGGCCCCAGAATGCGAATTCAGGACGGACGGGCCATCCCGAGCTTTCTTTCCCAGGCGATCCAGGGGAAGCCGCTCACCGTCTTTGGCGATGGGAGTCAAACCAGGAGCTTCTGCTACGTTTCGGACCTGGTCGGGGGAATCTATCGATTGCTGAACTCTTCGCATCACTTTCCGGTCAATCTGGGAAACCCCCGGGAGATGACCATCCTGGAGATGGCCCGGGAAATCCTGAAAGTCACGCGGAGCCGCAGCCGAATCGTGTACCGTCCCCTGCCCGAAGACGATCCCAAAGTCCGCCAGCCTTGCATCGACCTGGCTCAACGGCTCTTGCGCTGGAAGCCCAAGATCACCTTGGCCCAGGGACTCAGAAGCACAGCCAGGGACTTCCGAAACCGCCTCAAGGGCCCGAAATAGCCTGCCCGGTGCGACTCCCTGATTTACCCTCGACGACCGCTCGGCAAGAAAACTGACCTGGCTTGTCTGTAGGAGCGAAACTCCCGTTCAGGGCGAGGGAGCGTCTCTCCTTATCCGTCGAAAGATCTCCAAAACCGGGGTTCCCGACTCCGGTAGGGCACCGATTTGCTGGAAATCCTGCTTCACGGATTCGCGGAAGGTCGCCTGCTCTTGGGGGGAAAGGTATTCGGTGTTCCGATCCAATATGACAATTTCTGCCGACTCGAGAAAGGGAACGGCCATGCCAGGGGAGAAGCCCCAGACATCCACGTACTGTCGGTCTGCGTAATACCCGATGATCGGCCCCTTCCGCTGGCATGCAACCACTTGGCCGGGTTTGGTCTCGCCTCCGGCCAGAATTCCAGCGTCCCGATACCGGCGGTATTCCGCATCACGCCGAACACCGAACACCCAGAGGTTGTCGTGTCTCTGTTGGGTCACCGGGTCATAAAGAGGGAGGAGTGGAGAGGCGAGAGCGGCAAGCAGTAGGGTGCCGGTCCAGCGCGACCAACCGGGCAGTCGTTTGACCCACTCCAATGTCGGAGCCAGCCCGATCAGGACGCCCAAAGCCGGAATGACCGGCACGATGTACTTCACATCCTTCTCCCGGAATGTCATCAGGAATAGGAGATAGGCGAGCGGAAAGATCACGAGCACCATTTCCACACCTCCCCTCCGCAGGGACCCGGAGCGCCAGGCCCTCCGGGCCGCCACCGCCAGCCCCAGGGCGGCCAGGCACGCGAAGGGCGGTGTCAATACCCCCACCAGCTCGCGGATGAAGGCCTCGTTGGTCACGCGGCGCCACGAGTAGATCGAGCCTGGCGGTTCCGGTATACCCCAACTGAATTGGGCCCCAATAAAGTCTCGACCGCCCAAAGCGAGGCCCCACGCCACCCACACCATGCCGGCAATCGCCACCGGTCCCAGGAGAGCCGCCAGTCTTCGAACCCGGATGAAGTTTTCTCTATGCTCCTGGATCAAGATAACCAGCGCCATCACAGCCACCAATACTCCCGCGTAGTACTTGGTGACACAGGCCAGGCCCAGGAAGACTCCCGCCCATCTCTCCCATCGCAGGCCCTGCCCCGCGCCCGCACGAGCAAAGGCCCAGAGTGCGGCGGTCATCCAGAAGGCGACCGTCATTTCCATGTAGACAGAGTGTCCGTAATAGAGAAACGCGGGATTTACCGCAACCAGCAGTGTCCCCGCCGCAGCCCACCGCTCTCCCCGCGCTTTCCGCAAGAAGGAGAAGACGAAGCCGAGATTTCCAACTGCCATGAGACTTGAGACCAGCCGCCCCGCCTCCAGACCCGGGCCGAACAGGGCAAACGACAGGGAGACGAGGTAGTAGAAGAGCGGGGGATGCATGAAGAAGGGTTTCTCTGGATAGACGGAATGGATAAGCTCTCCGGTGCGGACGAAGTTCCGGGCCAAATTCATGTAGATGGCTTCGTCAAAGTCAGGCGCCCGATCCAGGTAGGCGTGCACGACTTGAATGGTGAGATGGATCAACAGCGGAACCAGGAACCAGATCCCAGCGGAGGGACTCCCCTTCACCGACTGTCCAATCTCGCCGAACGGAGACGGGACAGAGATCGCCTCCCTGATTCTCATCTTGCGAGCTTGCATGCTGGAAGAGCCTTTCAACTGGACTTGCCCGGCAGATTCTCGAACTCGGCTCTGAACATCCTGGATGGCATCGGCGTAAGCCCGCATGGCTCCGATCGCCAAAAAACCTATCATTCCCATCGTCCCTACGATAGGACCCCCTTGAGGGGGGATTGCATCCTGTCTTGTCAGGCTTCAGGAGTTGGGGGATGCCACAAGCAAATGTCTGTCACTGGAACTTGGATGTCGCAGGCGAAGTCCGACAGATGGAATTCCATGGGGGCTGAAGCAATCAAGAACGGGGAATGCCTCAGCGGGCTACTTTCTCTTCCACAGGCGGCGGGGTACCGAGCGTGCCCGGACCGGAAGGAGTCCTTTTCCCTCGATCCTTGGTCCCGCGGCCCTCCCCGTAATAATAGTACCCTGCGTAGTAGTAGTCTCGATAGCTGGACCGCTCCAGGTCCACGTGGTTGAGAACCGCCCCGATGATATTCGGGTTTACATTGCGAATGTTGGCAATACAACGACGGACCATCTCTTTGTCAGTCCGGTTGTGGCGAATGACAAAGGCTACCATGTCCACCATCGAGGCGAGAAGGATCGAGTCTGTAAGAGAAACGACTGGTGGAGAGTCGATGAAGACCCAGTCGAAATTCGCCTTTAGATCGTTCAGTAACAGCATGAAGCGGTCGCTGCCGAAAATATCCGGGGGGTTCGGGGGAAGCGGGCCGGAGGTCATGGCGTAAAGATTGGGGATATTCGAGGGCTTGAGATACTCACGCCACCCCTCGTTCTCAGGGGCGAGAATGTAATTGGTCAAGCCATTGCGCTTGTCCAGTTGGAGATGAACGTGAACCGTCGGGCGGCGAAGATCGCAATCCAGTACGGCGACCCGCTCCCCCGAGGCGGCCATGGTCTTGGCCAGGTTGATGAGCGTTGTGCTCTTGCCCTCCTGAGGGCTTGCGCTGGTGATCAGCACCAGGTTTTTGGTGCGGTTCTTTCGCGAGAAGAGCAGGCTCGTGCGAAGGCTCTGCAGTGACTCTCGGACCGCGTAGCTGCTGTTATCGTTGACTTTGGGGATGATGGACAGAATATGGAGCTTTAGGAAGTTTTCCACGTCCTCAGTGGTCTTCACGGTGTTGTCCAAATACTCAAGGAAGAATGCCAGACCCACTCCCATGAAAAGGCCGGTGAGCACGCCAATGAGAAGGTTGAGCCCCTTCCGGGGACGAATGGGAGCCAGAGGCACCTGCGCCAGATCCAGAATCCGGATGTTGTTGTTCAGCAGCTGAGAGCTTAGCTCGATCTCCTTCATCCGACTGTTGATGCTGTTGTAGATTTTCCTGATCTCCGCGGTATCTCCCCGAAGCAGCTCCAGTCCCGAGGTACGCTGGGTCAAGTCCAGGGATTCACCCTTGACGTCATCGATCTGAGCAAGCGTTTTGCGCTCGTGATCCTTCTTGATGGCGTACTCAGTCTTGATCCGTCCTATGATCCGGTCGCACTCATCCGCAATCTTCGCGTCAAGGCGCTTGATCTCCTCTTCTTTTTCCACCACTTTGACGTGGCGCTCCTGGTACTGCGAAAGCAATCTTTGCTTTTCCTGCTCTAGGTTCAGGCGGTCCTTGTAGAGCTCAGCGATGATGGGCTCGCGCGCGATTTCCGGAATGGAAAGGGGCGATCCACCTGAATTCGCCACCTCATCCACCTTTCGCAGGACCGCCTCCTCTTGCGACAGGGAGAGACGGGTCTCCGTGAGATCCTGTTGCAGCAGCGAGAAAGTTCCCGCCATGATCTTCTGTTGATCCTCAGGAACGAAGATTCGCCGCTCCTCCGCTTCCTCGAAGGTTTTTTCCTGGCTCTTGGCGAGTTTCTCCCGCAGCGGTTCCATCAGCTCCAACAAAGATGCCACGGCCTTCGTCGTGGTCCTTTGCGCTATCTCCAGGTTTCGATCTACATAGACCTCCCCCAGCGTGTTGACCCACTCTGTGGTTCTTTCCTTGTCGCTCCCTTCCATGGAAATGACCACGATCCCCGTCATCTCAATGGGTTCGATGGAAACGGTGGACTTGAATGCGCCCACCGGGTCCTTGAGACTCTTGAACTGCGGGTCATTCCAGAGGTTCAGACGGTCGAAGACCTTCTCGGACACAGCACGGCTACGGATGATTTCGAATTGTGTGTTGTAGTAGCGATCTTCTGCGAAAAAGCTGTAACCGGTGGCTCCAAGCTCCGAGACGTCCGCCACCGGCGCTACGCGGCGAGTGGAGGGTTGGATTTCCACCTTGACGCTGGCCTGATAAATCGGGGTTTGCAGAAAGGTATAGAGGGCCACCAGCGTGGCCACGATGGCGAAGGTCGTGAATACTGTCCATCTCCAGCGCCAGATCGTTGCCCAGTAGTCGCGAAGGTGCACCTCGCGCTTCTGCTCCACGACGACCGGACGAATCGGGTTTTCCATCGTACGGGCCTTATCCCTTTCCTCTGAATTGGTAGGACTAATCATACGCCCAACTCGCTGAAATGCAAGAAGTACGCAGCTTTCAGAGCCTCAAAAAATTCGTCGGTCGACGAGGATCACGTCGCCAGGCAGGATGGGTACATCCTCCGCCTTCCTTTCCTCGATTGATTTCAGATCAAAGGTGAGCTTGGTCTGGGCCCCCTTCACCGTGCGAATGATCTGGATACCCTTCTTCTTGGCGTAAGGGGTCAGGCCTTCGGCGATACTCACTGCTTTCAAGAGAGTGGGTCGATCCCCCAGCTTGTACTGTCCGGGCTTTACCACCTCCCCGCGAATGTAGAAATACTGCACTGGGGCAACGGTGATGACGTCGCCGACCTGAAGCCTGGGATTGTACTGGCTTCCTCCCCTCAGCAATTCTTCCTTCGTAATGGTGATCTGGCGGCTTCCCTCCTCCTCGGCGGAATCGCTATCCCGCCGTGTGAGGATGATTTCGTTGCCTGCCTCCGGGGTCATCCACCCCGCCTGGGCCATGATGTCCATTAATGTCGTGGGGCCCTTGAGGTAGTAAGTCCCCGGCTTTTCCACCTCGCCCACCACGTTGACCGGCTGGCTCTGGTAGTCCTTGATGTCCAGGCTGACCTGAGGATCCACCAGAAAGTCCTTGAGGCGGACTTCCACTTCGGTCCGAATGGAGGCCAGGGTTTTTCCAGAAACGGGAAGCACGCCGATCAGGGGGAAAATCACGGTGCCGTCGGCCATCACCTCGAGGGTCTTCTTGAGATCCTCCTGGCCAAAGACCGTGAGTTCAAGGCGATCTCCGACTCCCAGCACATAGGTGCCCCTGGTGGAAGGTGGTTTCTTGGGAGTCGCCGACAAGTGCACGACCAATCCTTCCGCCGATTCGCCCCAGCCTCTCAGAGAAGCCCCCTGCAGCGGTACCTCCAACCGAATCCCGCTGGACGGCTTGGCAAGAATCGCTACTTTCAGGGGCCCCAGGGGCGTCTCCGGGAAGCGATATTCCGATTTGAGGGAAGAGCTTGCCGCCGAAAACTCCAGGATAAGCGTCTCTGTCCCGCCGCTCTCCTGAACTTGACAGCCGTAGGTTGGATTGCCTTCATATTTCACGATAAGGCTGAATCGCCCCTCGCCTTCGGAGCGGACGGCGAGGTCGGACACCGCGGGAACCTGGGCCCCTTGCGCTGAGACGGCATCGCTCCCGCAAAACATCAGCACGAGGGCCACGGTCTGCGCCCCGCGCCGCACGAAGCGTGGATCGACTTTCAACACTTCAAACATCTCCTCACTGCCAGCCCAGTGTGGCCGACAGGATCAGGCCGTGGTTTTCGAAGTCATAAATGTGGTAATCGTAGGTCTGGCCAAGGGAATCGACCCCTTGGGCCTCGACGTTCGAACGGGCCTGCTGGTGACCATAGCCCAGGCTCAGGTCCATCGACCGACTGGCATGCCAGAAAATGATGAGGGAAGCATTGGTGATTCGATCCTGCCGTATTTCTCCCGCACTGGGTTGCAAGTATCCGTCGAGATTGGGCAAGACCAGGATCGGATCGGAGTAGGTATTCCGCTGGGATCCCAGCGCGAGGCGAAGTGCGAGCATTCTCCCCAGCGCCCGGTTGAAATTGAGATCGATCGCTTCATTCAGATAGTAGGAGCTCACGTTGAAGAAGGAAACCTGCGGGGCCCGCCGCAATCTCAGCTGCAGCTGCGTCTGTGGAGAGGGGGCGAGGTTGACAACCCCCTCTAGAGTCACGCCCTGGAAGGGAGTATAAATCCCCTCGGTAAAGTCGGTAGTGCTGTAGGCCACCCGGATTTCGCTGCTGAGATCCTTCCCCGTGGTTCTTCGGAAACCTGCCCCCACGGATCGAACCCGATACTCCCCTGGCTGCACGAGCGAGTTCAAACCATCCTGATTCTGCTGCACGTCTTGACGATCCCACGAAAGGTAGATCTGGTTCTGTGGGCCGCTCTCGAGGACATAGCGGAAGTACAAATTCTGGAACGAGTTATCCGTGAACACCCTGGAGGTGATGCTCGGCTGGAACTCGGCTTCCCCCCGAACCGCACCGAACTCCAGCGACTGGGTCCATCCCAGATCGACGGCCGTGCCGAGACGCGCCTCCTTTGCCTCGACCGGTTGAGTGCCGTATTGGTATTCGCCCCCGGGAGCACTCGCCAACATCGCCGTGATGGTGTCCGCATAGCGCACCGCAGCGTCTATCCTCATCCGCTGGCCCACCTCGAAGTGACTCTCGAAGTCCACAAAATGGCTCATTCCTCCCGCGTCCTTGAGGATATCTGCGGAGTAGGTGCGAAAATCGCCCCGATACACCAGGCGAAGCAAGCTCTTCCGGTACGGCAATTCGAATCGAAGCAAGGGTTGAACATCCCCGACACCACTTTCAATCGGCCCGAGCACGGGAGCCTCTTCACTCAGACGCTGCACATTGTCCTCCCACCCGTGGGAGATAGTCACCGAGGGGAAAAAATAGACTCTTCCCCACCGAATGGGCACGAGCCGCTCCTCCCCCCACACCATGGGGACGCCGATCCACATCACCAGCATTGCAGGGAGGGCCCAACGGGCGAAACTCGGCAGCCGACCACTTGAGACCAGATAACCTTCCTCTTGCGGACGATAAGCAATCATACTACGGTGCCCGCTCCTCACTGTCAAGCGAGGAATCCATGCAACTCCTTGAGCGACAGGGTTTTGACGGCTCAGCCCAGGACGGACTTCGCAAGACTCTGCATGACCTTGTATCGCTTTCCGGTCTTCTCACACAGAGCGACGATCCGGTACCTTTCCGTCTCCGAAAGGGAGGGTATGGCGATGAGGATTTCGTCTACCCTTTCGCTATGGGTGATTCCAGGCAGCGCCTCTCTTCCGCCAAATACCGGGAGGCCGTGAATCCGCTTTCCCCTTTTGGCGATATCGTCATCTATGAACCCCACGGGCTGGTATTCGAGCCCCGGGTTGTTTCGGATCTCCCGCAGGATCATTTCTCCCGCGTCACCGGCTCCTACGATGAGCAGCCGATGACCCCGGCGTGGCAACCCTGCGAAATACTCCCGGAAAAAGCGGAAGAGCATGCGGCTTCCGGTGACCAAAACCAGCAGCAGAAATGCATTCAGCACGAAAACCACCCGCGAATAACCGTCGAAATGCGTCAGCCCGACGATGGCCAGCACGACCACCACCGTGCCCGAAAATACAGCCTTGGCGATGGTCACCAGGTCGTGGACGTCCATATAAACCCAAATGATCCGGTAAAGGCCAAAGTAGTAGAAAAGCGATAGCTGAATGGCAATGAGCGCCGGCAGGGTCGTGGCAATCTGGTGCTCGAACCTCGGAGGTATGACTCCATCGAATCGCAGCACATAAGAAGCCACGAAGGCCAGGGAGATCAGGCAGGTATCGATGGCCACTTCAAGGATCCGTATCTTGTGCTTGATGAAACTGTTGTAGAACCCTCCCCGCGCTCCATTTCCTGCAGTGTCCGTTTCCTCTGGACCGTATCGATAAACCCTCTTCTGCCCCAAGTACAAACCGAAGACAGCGAGCATGATGATTGACAGCGTGGTGATCATGCCGCTCACCACCAAATTGAAAAGCACGCTGAAGATCGCGGTGGCGCCCAAGGCGCCGCAAAGGAGGTAGAGACTCACCACTGCTTTGCGCTCGGACATCCCCAGAGCCACCAGCCGGTGGGAAGTATGATCCCTGCCTCCCGAAGCCACGGATCTCCCCGAGATGACCCTGGAGACGGTCACCAGTAGCGTGTCGAAGATTGGAACGCCCAAGGCAAGCGCCGGGATTGCAAGAATGCCGAAGAGGTTCGAGGCTTGCTCCCAGGAACCCAAAATGGTCGTGCAGGCAAGAGTGAACCCCAGAAAGAGACTTCCACAGTCCCCCATGAAGATTCGAGCAGGCTTGAAATTGAAGATGAGGAAGCCCAAGGTTGCGCCCAGCACCGCCAGGGAGAGTATGGAAATTTCAGGAAGGCCTTGGATCAACGAAAAGACGAACGTCGTGAGGGCTGAGATGGCTGCGACTCCCGCGGAGAGGCCATCCATGTTGTCCAGGAGATTGAAGGCGTTCGTGATCCCTACGACCCACAAGAGGGTCAAGAATATGTTGAGGAAGGGATTGGGTATGAGATCGAATTTCAATCCCGCATACAACACCACGCAGGCCGCCAGGATTTCGCCTAGGAACTTACTGGAAGGCTTGATCTGTACGAGGTCATCGATGACACCCAGAAGGAAAATGAGGGTTCCGCCGCATAGAACCCCGGCCATCTCCTGCCCCAGCTCCGAGAAGCTCAGCACGGAGGCGGTGACCCCCAGATAGATGGCGACCCCACCCATCAGAGGGGTTGTGCGCAGGTTCCAACGGTCGGCTTTGGGTTTGGAGACCAGACCGTAGCGCGAGGCGAGCTTGATCACCAGCGGGGTCACGGCCACGCAGACCGCGAACGCCAGCAGCAGGGCTCCGACGGAAACCATGAGCTTCTGCCCCGCCTCCGCATGGAGGCCGAGGCAACCCCCCTCTCACCGCAACTACCTAATTTCTCAGGAAATTCGGCGTAAATATACGCTATTTTCGCTCGTATTCAACGACTTTTTCCAGGATCGCACGGATCCCCAAGGTGGGCTCATAGCCTATGGCCTTGCGAATCTTGGAGATATCCGGCACTCGCCGAGGCATGTCCTCGAAGCCCTCCTCATAGGCTTGATCATATGGGATGGTGACGATCTGGGAAGAGCTTCCCGTGACACCCTTGACCAAGTTGGCCAGATCCAGAATGGTGATCTCCTTTCCGTTCCCGATATTGAAGACCTGCCCGACCGCCTGGTCGGAATCCACCAGCCCCAGGATGGCGCTCACCACATCCGAGACATAGGTGAAGCTCCGGGATTGCGTGCCGTCTCCAAACACCGTGATGGGACTTCCGGAAAGCGCCTGGCGAACGAAAGTTGGAATCACCATTCCGTAGCGGCCGGTCTGCCGGGGCCCCACCGTGTTGAACAGGCGGGCGATCACCACCGGGAGCTTCCTTTCCTTCCAGTAGGCGACTGCCAGGAATTCGTCCAGGGCCTTGGAGCAGGCATAGCTCCACCTTCCCTTGGTGGTAGGTCCCAGAACCAGGTCATCGTCTTCCTTGAACGGCAATCTGGCGCTCTTTCCGTAGACTTCCGATGTGGAAGCTATGAAAACCTTCTTTTTCTTCTTGCTCGCGAGCATGAGAACGTTTTCCGTTCCCTTGATGTTCGTTTCGATGGTGTTCACCGGGCTCTCCACGATGAGCCGGACCCCCACCGCCGCGGCCAGATGAATCACTGCATCCACCCGATCGATGGATTCGGCCAGGACCGGGACATTCATCACCGTCTCCACCAGATAGTGGAACTTCGGCCGGTCGCGCAGGTGCTCCACGTTCCGAATTCCCCCGGTGGAAAGATCGTCCAGAATCCAGACCTCGTCTCCACGCGCCAGGTACGCTTCCGCCAGGTGAGACCCGATGAAACCGGCGCCTCCTGTGATTAGGACTTGCATGTCCCTTCCCCCCTCCGACACATTTGAACCGGCGATCGCTTCAGACCCTATCGAGTGCTGGCCGCTTTTTCCCAGACGATTCGGCGCCTTCCCAGAACAAAATCCAGGATTCCTTTGACTGCCGCCGCATTGACCGCGCAGAAATAGTAAGGCACGAAAAGAGGCTTCGGCACCGTCCTTCCCCCCACTTCCACGGCCCAGCCGACCACGGCCAGGGAGTAAAAGGCCCCTTGCAATCCGAGGATCCAGCCCCAGAGCGCCGAGACGTTCGATTCGGCGGCGCTCGCCAATGCGACTCCCGCCAGGAAGAAAGGGACGAGCCAGCGCAGGAACTTGTGGCAGAAGATCTGGAACAGCGCCGCGGCCGGTAAAGGCGCGAGTTGCCGGAAGCCGTACAGATACGTCGCGAGCTGATTGGTGATAATCCGCGTCTTCCTGCCGAATTCCTCCTGGACGGTTCCCGCCGCCCTTTCCCAGCACCGCGCGCCTCGATCGAAAATCACCCGATAGCCAGCCCGCAATGCCAACAGCGGGTTGGCCACATCCGCCTCGACCTCCAGGGGAAGCGGCAGGCAGAGACTGCGGCGCAAAGCGTATATCGCTCCATTGCCCACGATGGTGGATCCCAGTCTACTCTCGCGCTCCTTGATGAAATTCTCGTATCGCCAGTAGAGCCCTTCGCCCAAAGCCGCGTTCAGGGAACCTTCGTTTCGATAGTTGAGCTCCCCCATGACGCAGCCCACCCGGGGGTCGCTGAAGTGTGCCACCAGGCGCGTCAGGGCGTCGCGCAGGAAGAAGGCATTCGCATCGGTGAACACGACGATCTGGCCAGTAAGGTCGGGGAGCACCGCGTTGAGACACGCCGTCTTTCCCTGGTGGTCTTCCCGGAACACGAGCCTAATCCGCCCTCCCGCCGCCTCTCTGGCCACCCGTTCCGTCGCATCACTCGAGCCGTCGGAGACCACCACGATTTCCAGCCGATCGGATGGGTAGTCCAATTCCAGGCTGTTGCGGATTTTCCTTGCGATGACCGCTTCCTCATTATAGGCGGGGATGATCATGGAAACGCTCGGTCGTCCCATGTCTGTTCCAGGCGGCGCCGACGCCTCCGGATCGGCCCGCTTCAATCCAGTCCAGACAATCAGCACGAGCGGGTAACCGAAATAGGTATATACGATGATCCCGATGCATCCCAAGAACAGCAACTCCGCGGCGCTCATCGCTCCACGGGCTCCCAGATCCCGGTCCCACGTCCCCGGTTGGCCAGCCCATTCCATGCTCCCCAGGCCGCGGCCAGGTTTACCAGAACGAAGTAATACGGCAAGAATGCCAATCGAGAGCGCTTCCCCCCGAGATCCATCAGCCAGCCCACTCCCGCCAGGGAATAAAAAAGGAGTTGGCCCACGAGCGCCAGCAGGTAGAAGGGCCGGTGGGCCAGCAGGAGACTTGCGAGGAGCATGAGCGCGGCCAGCGGCAGGATGAACCAGCGCAAGAGACGATGGGACAGGAGCTGCAGGGCCACGAGAGGATTCCGAACTGGGTTAAGCAGGTGTTTCATCGTGCGCAGCGCCGCGAAATTTCCCGAGATGATGCGAACCTTGGTGAGCATCTCTGCCCGTGCGGAGGTCGCCATCTTTTCCGAGATTTCTGTATCCGCCTCGTAGAGAACCCGCTTCCCCTGGTCCAGAACTTGGAGCGGACAAAGAAAATCGTCGGGGAGATCGTCGGGAACCGGGCGGTACAGCTCCCGGCGGATGGCGTAGACGGCACCGCTGAGGACCATGGCAGAGCCGATGGCGCTCTCCGACTTCCGAAGGAAGACCTCATACCCCCAGTAGAGACCCTCCCCCTGCGAAACAGAGGTGGCATCGGGATTTCGGTATCGGAGCCTTCCGCCCACGCAACCCACTTCCGGGTCCGCGAAATTGCGCATCATTTTTTGCAGGGTATCCGCCCGGTAGAAACTCCCGGCATCGGAAAACAGCACAATCTCACCCTTCAACCCGGGGACGATTTCGCGGAAGTTTACGGCCTTGCCGCGGCGGCACGGGGAAACGATGAGCTGAACTCCCCGATCTTGATACTCCATGACGATGGCATCGGTCCGGTCCGTCGAGGCATCCGAAGCCACTATGATCCGGAGTCGATCCCGTGGATAGTCCAGGGCCAGGCAGTTCTCCAGCTTTTCACGGATCACCCCCTCTTCATTGTAGGCGCCGATTAGGAAATCAACGGCGGGGCATACCTCTCCCCGGCGCACAACCCTTGGCCTGAATCGCTTGAGTGCCACCAAGATGAGCGGATAACCGAAATGCACGTAACACAACAGCCCCAGCGCGATCCAGAAAATCCCGATGGTGACCGCTTCTCTCACCGTCTACTCCCCGACCTTCCTCGAATCCATCATGCGCGACTCAGAACCGGTGTCTCGTATGCATCGGCACCAGGTGACGCCCGCACTTTTTCCGCACAACGACGACAGAGGTAGCTCAAAGTCAAGATCATGGCAAGGTTAGAGCTGAAGAGACTTCCCCCTGAGAAGTAACCCACCAAGGCTACCACCGTCAGTGCCTCGCTGGCTCTCAGGGTGCTACGATCACCCCGATCCTCCGAGATCTTTCTTTCCGCCCGCCAGTAGTTGAGTCCGGCCAGGGCGATCCACCAGCAAAGCGCCGTAAATCCAACGACACCGGTCTCGGCGAGCGCCTGAACGTAGATGTTGTGCGGGGGTAGCTTCTTGCCTCCCATCAGTCCCGGATTGAATTCGGGCTGTACATAATAGTAGCCGTAGTTCCCCAATCCCACGCCGAGGATTGGATGGGCCTTCCAGATTTTGATGCCGGCCTTATTGTAATAGCCTCGAGTGGTCAGACCCGTTCTCTGGGAGAGCACGACGGTGCCTCGCATGTCGGTATTGAGCTTTCGGAATCGGTCGAAGAAAGACTCGGGCAGGAGGGGAAAAGCCAGGAGAATGAGGATGCCAATGACGGCCATTCGCATTCGTCGACGGCTCTCCCGAATCGCGATCCAGACCATACCCACCACCAAGGCGAGGACGGCGCCTCGGGAGATCGAGGTCACCAGTCCCAGGGAAAGGGCCACGCACACCATCAGTCCCAGCAGCTGCTTCCACCGCCGATCGCCGTAAAGAAACGCATAAATTGCCACCATGAGTCCCACGGCTGAAAGCTCTCCGAGCTGATTCTCATTTTCCTGGAGTCCCTTGGACCGGAATCCTTCGGCGACTCCCCCGGAAACCCCGGAAAACTGAATCGCTCCAACAAAGCCATTGACCATGGCCATGCCGACAATCACCCAGAGGAGCCCCCGAAGCTTTTTGAAGTCATCCACGATGTTGACCAGCAAGAGGCAGTAGAGGATGTTCAGAAACAGTTTCCGCACTACATATTGAGTCACCACGACATCATGCGTGTAGTTGAATGAGTGGAGAGTGTGGAGCACGAGTGCCACGATAGGCAGCACGATCCAGCTGAAAACCAGGCCGCGGCGAGTGAGCGCGCAGTAGACGAGGCACAACAACGCGACGCCACCGCCGACAAGCTGGAGGAAGGTCAGTCCCTCGATACGCAGGGGAAGATATTGGGCCGCCACCACGGTCAACACGCCGATGATCGGGTGGCGAAGGGTCAACACCACCAGGACGCCCGTGCCGATCAGAACAGGAAGCAGCAGCACCGGAAGGCCGAAGTAGAGCCATGCAGACACCATGACGAAGACCGATGCCATTGCCGCGAGGGAAACCCGCGTTTCCCAACCCCAGCGCGCGGGAACGGCAATCGATTCAGCGCTCCACTTCATCGCCCCCCCCTCTGCCGGCGAAAAGCTCGTGGAACTCAGCCCGGGTGACATCCGCCCCTGGAGTATCCAGGCTTGTTCCAACCGGGTCCAGGTACTTCCGCCACCAGACCTCCAAGGTCAGGAAGTTCCAGAGATGCTCCGAGAGATCCCAGGTCCCGCGGGAATGGGCCCTCAGAAGCGCTTCCATCCCGGCTGGATTCCAAATTCCCCGCTGCCGCGCCCGCGAGCCCAGGAGGATGTCCGCAAGGTATTCCTTAAGCTCACCGCGAAACCAGCGGGACAGGGGAATTCCGAATCCCATCTTCCGGCGGTTCCATACCTGGGAAGGAAGCGAGCTTCCGGCGGCGTCCAGAAGCAGGGACTTGGGGCGGTCCCCTGCCTGCTTCCACGCTGGAGGGAGCGAGCTCACAAACTCAACCACCCGGTGATCCAGGAGGGGTACTCGGGCCTCCAGCGAGCAGGCCATGCTCATCCGATCCACTTTTGCCAGGATATCCTCCGGAAGGTAGTGCTGGAGATCCAGCCGCTGCGCTCCCTCCACCGGATTCAGCGCAGCGTCCATGCCGACTTCCCACTGAGCCTTCGGGAAGCTGTTCAGCCATTCAGGATTCAGCGCCAGCGCGGCGTGCGGAACGCGCAGGTAGTTCACCGAATCCAGATAGTCCTGGGGAAAGCTCTTCGTGCTCCTCTCCAGGAAAAAACCGATGCGGTGAGCCTGGAAAGAGCCGGGCGCGGTCTTCTTCAACAGGGACGCCACTCCCTTACGCAATCCGGGGGGAATCCAGCGGACAGCTCCCAGCCTCCGCAGGCTGCGATACCGCCCGTACCCAGCGAAGAGCTCGTCCCCTCCATCACCGGACAGCACCACAGTGACGTGGCGGCGCGCCAGTCTGGAGACCAGATAGGTCGGTATCGCGGAAGAATCTCCAAAAGGCTCGTCAAATGAAGAAACCACCTGGTCCACCAACCCCACGGCATCCGGTCGGACCACCAGAGTGTGATGCTGCGTCCCCAAGGAGGTCGAGACGAGGTTGGCGATGGGAATCTCATTGAATTCGGGGTACTCGAACCCGACCGTGAAGGTTTTGACCGGATCGGGGGAGATGCGCCGCATCAGAGAGACGATGCAGCTGGAGTCCACTCCGCCGCTGAGAAAGGCTCCCAGCGGCACTTCGCTCATGAGCCGCAGACGGACTGACTCCTCCAGCAGCTCTCGTAGCCGCTCCACCGCCTGCCCCCGAGAGATTCGCGGGGGCGCTTCGATGGCGGGAAGCGACCAGTAGCGATGCAGGGACTGCCGGCCATCCTGAAACACGAGACGATGGGCGGGAGCGAGCTTCTGGATTCCCTCGAATCCGCTGCGAGTGCCCGGGAAGTAGCCCAGCGCCAGATAGCGGGCGAGGTTGGCGTGGTCGGGTCTCCTGACCTCCGGCGGGAGCATCGACAGGATGCCCTTGATTTCCGAGGCGAAGCACACCTCATTCGCATCATGCCGGTAGAACAGGGGCTTGATGCCCAGTCGGTCCCGCACCAGGAGCAGCTTGTGGCGCCGGGAATCCCAAAGTGCGATGGCGAACATGCCGCGCAATTCTCGGGCGAAGTCTTCCCCCATTTCCTCGTAAAGATGGACCAGCACTTCCGTATCGGAGCGGGTTTTGAAAACATGCCCAGAAGCTTTCAGCTTTTCGGTCAGCTCGCGAAAATTGTAAATCTCTCCGTTGAACACCACCTGGATCGATCCGTCCTCGTTCCCCATGGGCTGGTGGCCGCCCGCAAGATCAAGGATGGAGAGACGTCGGAAAGCGAGCCCCATTTCGCCCGAGCGGTAGAACCCCTCGTCGTCGGGCCCCCGGTGGGCCAGGGAGGCCGCCGCGGCCCTCAGCCGCGACTCGGCGTCCTCGCCCAGCGGTCCCCGCAGAGAGAGGATTCCGGCTATGCCACACACGGGTTTCCTCCTCTTCGCGAGGACCCTCGACCCCGATCAGGGCCCCAGCGGCTCCAGTCACCGCGAGGCTTCACGCCACCGCCTCCTTCAGCCTTCCGAACGCTCCCGCCAGCCTACGGAGATCCTCTCTTCGAAGCAGGATCGCATCCCGCAGCCGTGAATCGGAGATCCGCAGGTAGGCGATCAAGACCACGAGGGTCACCAACGTGTAGGAGACGCTGGAGGCCAGAGAGGCGCCCAGGATGCCGTATCGGGGAATCCAGGCCAGATTGAGCAACACGTTCGCTACGAACCCGATGGCGGCCCCCAAGGTCACTGGCAGAGGCCTGCCGCGGCCGGAGAGCGCGGTTCCCAGGATGAACTGGAGAGACATGGCTAGAATGCCTGGCAGCAGGCCCAGCAGGGCCGGGCCGGCTTCCACGAAACGCTCGCCGAAGATGATCTTGAGGACCAGGTTCCTTCCCACGGCCAGGATGCCGCAGAGAATGGCCATCATCCAGAAGCTGCTCCGGCAGATGGCCAGGGTGAGCGCCTCTCGGCCCTCTCCCGAGGATCGTGCCACGCTGGGAAACAGGACCGTCCCCAGGGAATTGGGAACCATCCAGAGGATCTCCGCCAGTGTCACCGCCGTGGAGTAGAGGCCCGTCTGGTAAAGATCCAGCTTGCTTCGAACCAGGAAAAGGTCGACTCGGTAGTTGAGGTAGAGGAAGATCGAGCAGCCATAGATCTGAATCCCGAACGCCAGGAGCTTGCGGAAAACATCCCACCGGAACAACGGCCGCGGCTGAACTCCGCCAAGGTGACGGAATGCCAACCCAATCATGAGGGTCTCGGCCACCACTTGGGCCAGGACGACCCCAAGGACGTTCCATCGCAAGACCACAAGAGCGGTCACGATCAGCAGGAATCTCAGGGTTGAACGGCCCACATCCAGCAGGTTGGCTTCGCCGATCCGCATCTCGCCCCGATAGAATCCGCCGAGAAACAACCAAGCGAGCTGAGTCGGGATGGTGAAGACGGCCACCCCCACCGCAGCCGGAGAGACACCCCCGAAGAGGCGGTCCCGCAGGAAATAGGAGGCTCCCAGACACGCGGCAACACCGATCCCCCCCAGGATCAGCAGGGCCGCGAGGACGGTTCGGATCAGGACCTCTCTGGGGAACGTTTTCTTGCCCAGGTGGTAGAGGGATGCCCAGTCGATTCCCAGCGGCGCGAGCATGGTGAAAAGCATCGGGAGGAGCAGGGCCGCGGTCAACTCCCCCTTCCCCACCGGGCCGAGGATGCGGGCGGTGATCCCCACCTGCAGCGCTCCCACCCCCAGGGCGAAGACGCCGGTTAGAAAGGTCGTGGCGCTGTTCCTGGCGAAGCTCGGCGCCCCTGAGGAATCCTCGAAGGTGGACCGGGACTTGCCCGGAGAGCCCAGGAGAAGGCGTCGGAGTTTTCGGCGTCCCGCGAACCAGAGATAAGAAGCCACGGCGCGTCCAAGCTCCCAGCGTTGGCGCAGCCTGTCCCCTCTCCCCAGCGGCTTCTGGCTGCGCAACAGAGCCTCGAGTCGCCCGGCTCCTGAATCCACCGAAAGCCGCTGCAGGGAGAAATCCCGGCCGAAGAGTTCCAGGCGCTCCCGGAGCACAGAATTCTCCAGAATCTGCCCCACACTCTCGGCGAGTGCTTCGTGATCCTGCCGGGTTGTTCCGTCGTAGACCCTGCCCTTGTCGAAGTTGTAGTAGGCAAAATCTTCGATGTTCTCGGGCGCCATGATTCCCGCAAGGCCTGACGGACCGACGGATACCACCGGCTTGCCGCAAGCCAGCCCCTCCATCCCGGATCGTGCTCCGTTGCCAATCACCACCTGGGCCGCGGAGAATGCTCTCTCCATCGCCAGCACTTTTCCGGCCAAGATCACATAGGGAGAACCGATGGAGGAGTTCAGCTCGGCCACCCGCCGAGTGATCTCTTCCGCCAGGGGGCCTTCTCCCGCCAGCACCACCCGGGCGCGTGGACAGCGCCGGGCAAGGGATTCCACCGAGTCGAGCAGAAAGCGAATCCCCTCGATCTTCATGGGTTCCCACCGACACGCCATCAGTATCACGGGAGTCTCGGGCTCCACTCCCCACAGGCGCCGCAACTCGCTCCCGTCCAGGCCCGGGCGGAAAAGGTCGGTGTCGATGCGGCTGATCAGCATCTCCAGGGACTCGGGCCGCCAACCAAACTCGCGGATCAGGGCATCCCGGTACTCGCCGCTGAATACGATGGCTTTGGGAACCCTGGGGTGGTGGTATTCAGGATAGATGGAGGAGAAGGTGGGCACTACGGGAATGCCCCTCGGCACCGTGGCCAGGAGCATGTCCGCCAGGCTATCCCATCCGTTCGGACAGGCGACCTCAATCCGCTCCCTATCCAGGAGTTCACCCAGGCACCGCGCCACAGCCTTGTTAGGGTGACGTACGCGAGTCTCGACTCGATGGTACGAGACCCCGGCGGCCAGCAGCCTTTCCAGCAGAGGCCCCTCCCGCGAAGCCAGATGAACCTCGTGACCCCGCTTGCTCATGGCGATGGCGTTCGACACGGTCGTCTGGTTCGCCCCGCCGATGTCCAAGGCCTCCACGTGGAAGAGAATTCTCACCGTCGGATCTCCCGGCTCACGTTTGTGAGTGTCCGGCGAGGTGGACTGGAGCCGACCCGCTGGGTGCGGTCACCTCCAACGGCGTCCCGCAGGCATGCGCTCAAGGGGTGTCGGGACAGATCGCTAGCGTTTGGAGAGTACATAGTCCCCGAGCACCAGGTGATCCATCCCGGTCATGAAAAAGGTGGAGACTGCATCCCGTGGAGTGCAGACGATGGGCTGGCCCTTCACGTTGAAGCTGGTGTTGATCACCATCGGGACGCCGGTCAACCTTTCAAACTCGGAGATGACTCGATGAAATCGGGGGTTGGTCTCGCGGCTGACGGTCTGAATCCTGGCCGTCCCGTCCACGTGGGTGATGCTCGCGATCTGTGCCTGCTTTTCCCGCCGTACGTCGAAGGTCAAGGTCATGAACGGCGACGGCACGCCGTCGCTGAAGTATTCCTCGACCCTCTCTTCCAGGACCGCGGGCGCGAAGGGGCGGAAATCTTCACGAAATTTGATGGTTGCATTGATCCGATCCTTCATGGCAGGGTCTCGCGGATCCGCCAGAATCGAACGGTTCCCGAGCGCCCGCGGACCGAACTCCATCGCCCCTTGGAACCAGGCGACGATGCATCCCTCGGCCAGCTTCTCCGCGGTGAATCGGCAAACATCCTCCTCGCGCCGGTAGCTGACTTTGTAGCTCTCGAGCGCCCGCTGGAATTCGTCGTTGCTGAAGGAGGGCCCGGTGTACACATGGGTCATCGTCTCGGGCTGCACACCCCGCTCCGCCAGAACTTCCAAGGCCGCGCCAATCGCCGTCCCCGCATCGCTCGCAGCCGGTTGCACATAGACCCGGTCCACGAACGGCAGCGCCAGGAGCCTCTGGTTCATGACGCAGTTGAGGCCCACCCCTCCGGCTATGCAGAGGTTTCGGCTCCCGCTCTGCTCGTGCAGCCACCTCACCAGCTCGGTAACGGCCCGCTCGAGCGTTTTCTGGGTGCTGAAGGCGAGGTCCATGTGCCGCTGGGTGAGGGGCTCCTCCTTGAGCCGCGGCGGTCCCAATCGCTCAACCAGGCGATCCGAGTAGATCCCCTCCTGCTTGGAGGGAAATGCCTGGTTGGGCCCCACCGGCACCATATAATCTTCGTAGTTCAGGCGGTACTCTCCTCTGTTGAATTGCAGCAGCCAGGAGAGGTCCACTTCCTGTTTGCCGTAGGAGGCCAATCCCATGACTTTGTACTCGTCATTGTCCCGCTGAAACCCGAGAATCTGCGTGAGCATCGAATAAAAGATGCCGAGCGAATTGGGTCGCGGGATGGACTTGACCACCCGAATTTCGCTCCCCTTGCCGAAGGACAACAGCGTGGAAACCGAATCTCCCGAGACATCGGCGCTGAGGATCATGGCGTCGGGAAAGCCTGAGACCCGGTAGGCGCTGGCCGCATGGGCCATGAAATGGCGGATCAGTCGGACTTCGGGGCAATACCCAAACTTGAGGGTGAAATAGTCCTTCAGCCGCTTGTCCATGCCCGGCACGGTGGCGTAGCCGTAGGCCAGGCAGTCCACCTCCCGAATGGAAAGCCCCGCCTGCGCGAGGCAGAAGCGGACCGCGTTTTCCGGGAGTCGACCCTCCGAGTGCTTGATCCGGAGGAACCGCTCCTCCTCCGCGGCGGCCACCAAGTTGCCATCCCGGTACAGTGCAGCCGCTGGATCGTGGTGCCCGGAACGGATGCCTCCACAGATTCCCAGAATGACCATGTCTCCCCTCTCCGTCATCAATCCTTGCTTCAGCGCCGCTCGCTTTCGATGTCCGCTTCGAGCTCTTTGATCTGCTGGCGATACACCGGCTCGTCAGGCGACAATTCCACCAGCTTGCGGGCCGGTGCTAAAGCCAGATCCGGCTTGCCGATTCTGCGATAGAACAAAACCAACTGGGCCAGATTGGTAGCTCGTTCCGAGCCGATCTCGGAGGCCCGGACATAGCAGTCCTCCGCATCCTGCCAGAGGCCCATGGACTCGTACACTCGGCCCAATTGGTGGAGCGTGCCAGGATTGTGAGGCCGGAGCACCAGCGCGGATCGCAAAACCTCCGAAGCCTCTCGGTGACGTCCCCGGCGCTCCAGGAGGTCTCCCAGATTCGCCAGTACGTAAAAACGATTCTCCGGCTCGACCTCCGCCACCATGGCCTCTCGATACAGGTCGATCGCCTCGTCCAGACGCCCTTGCGCTGCCATGGCCCCGGCTCTCCAGCTGGCGGTGCTGCGACCCGCGACTTCCTGGGATTTTTGGAAGGCTACGTAGGCTTCCTGAAATCTCCCTTGAGCCATCAGGAACTGCCCCAGGCCTCGATACACCGGTTCCCCCCGGGCACTCCGAGGCGGCTCCACCGCACGCTGGAGCGCCGCAATAACCAGCTCCGCCAGCTCGTCGCTCACCTTGCCGGGCGCCAGGAAAGGATGCCTGTC
Source organism: Acidobacteriota bacterium (assembly GCA_022616665.1). Classification (GTDB taxonomy): domain Bacteria; phylum Acidobacteriota; class Polarisedimenticolia; order Gp22-AA2; family AA152; genus AA152. Next base: position 45,725 of record JAKEFJ010000059.1, on the reverse strand, counting down.
CAGGATGGGGAGGATGGTCACCGCCTCGCCATATTGTTTCATTGCAAATTCTCGAAGTCCCAGCTGCCAGGCGAGATCGGCCAGCGTGGTACGGTGATAGACGCTGTTCAATTCGAGATCGAGAGAGACTTCAAGGGCGCGGATTTGCAGTAGATCCTCGATTTCCAGCCTGTCCTGGGCGGGCCGCGTGACCTCTTCGAGACTGTAAGTCCGAAAGGCCTGGTTTCCCGGCTTGAGAACTCCGTATACATCCGCCAGAGAGGACCAGGTTTCGGCGCGCAGTGGTTCTTCCTGCAATTGCCCTCGCAAGACTTCCTGGAGCTGGCTACTCATCTTATCCTCGGAGTGCGTCTGCGCCTTATCTGCCTGCTGGGGGCGCTCCAGGTGAGTGAGGTACACTTCCAATTGCCCCGCCCGCGCCTTCCTCTCGGAGGGGCCGAAATGCCCCAGGAGCCGATACTTCCCGAGTGCCTCCTCGAGCCTTCCACTCCAGAGGGCTCTTTCGGCCTCGGCACGGATGTGAAGCGCCGCGACCCGCGTCGCAGTCCAGATCCAGGCCAAGGCGAGAAGCAGCGCCGCGAGCAGGGCGCGGTTCCCGCTCCTGAAACTCATGCGACCCTCGGCGAGTTGAGGCCGGTCACGGGCCGATCCACCTGGGAATCCTGCGGGGCGGAGGTATCAATATACGAGATTCGGAAACCCCCTGCAACGTCAAAACGGCGTCAGACAAGGACTTCCGCGAATCTCCCGGTGAGGTCGTCTGCTCAGGCCGAGACGACTTTCGTTCCTTTCCCATGGTGTCCTTGCCGACCACCACCAGCGCGCCCAGCAATACGAAGAGCAGACCATTCGAGGGGATTTGCAGGTTGAAATCCACCAGTGAATGAAACAAGAGGGCTACGACTCCCAGGCTGGCACCCAGGGAGACGGAAGGCTGGAGTCTCCAGCCATTCGAAAGCCTGGGCGACAGGCCCATTCGCCAGAAGGACACCAGACCCCAGAGGAACAACGCGAAGCCGATAAGACCGCTCTCGGCAAGCACCTGCAAGTACTCGTTGTGAGCCTGGTCCCAAATCATTGTGTCTCCGTACATCTTATGGAGTGGATAACTCAGCGAAAATGCTCCCAGCCCCGTGCCGGAGAGGGGATTGGCAGCGATCATCGGCAGGACGCCCTTCCATGCCTTGATGCGACCCGAAAACGATGCCTCCATCCCGGTTTCCTCCACCTGAATCTCGCTACCCTTCAGAATGTAATAGGCCATACCCGCAACACAGAGCAGAAGCGGTACAACGGCCAGAGCTTTCCAGGCGATCCTGCGGGGCTTCCCGGATTCGGCTCGGGCGACCTGCAGCCAGAAATACACGCCCGAAGTCAGCGCCAGGGAGAACATGCCCCCTCTCGAATTCGCCAGGGCGATTGCCCCCGACATCAGAATGAGCATGAAAAGGTGGAGCGCCAGCTTGGGGGCAGCCCGCCGGAGAAAATCGTGAGGTCGGCGCCGACGCGGGCCAAACCCTGCTTCTTTCAGGAACAAGCCGCACCCCAGCAGCAGCGCCATTTCCACGTAACCTGCAAAGTGGTTGCTGTTGACCCAGGGACCGAAGGGGTGCCCCTGGTAGACCGGGATGACCCAGAAAATTTTCTCGTTCCACGTCAGGTATTGGACGATTCCAAAGAGCGACAGAGTGAATCCCGACGCCACGATCAGCCAGGGAAGCCGTTTCTCCAACGCGCGCTCGGGGAGGAATCCCGCAACGAGAAGAAAAAAAGCCCCATAGGCCAGCAAGCGGGAAAGCCATCGCAGCGTCTCCCACGGGTACCAGGAAACCGGTTGCCAGCCCGGCTGCACGAAAAGCTTGCCTTCCATCCCGGTCTGTTCCCCGGTCCGGGGCGCCAGAGTCTCGGAGGGAGTGCCGTGACGCTGCAGCAGCCACGATTGGACATCGACCCGGCTTTCCCCGGTGGAGTATCCTGGCAGATATTTAGAGTAGGCGGCGTAGGTGCCCGGGCTCAGGATCCGGAGGGCCTGGGGGGGAAGCGGAACCACCTGAAAGAGTGTCCACAAAACGAAAAAAAAGGCGGGCCACCCGATCCAGGCGGGAAACTTGAACCCTTCGCGTTTCAATCCACCCCACCACGCAACGATGAGCAGGGTGAAGCAAGCTCCCTCCATCAGGGCGGTGTCGCGCTCCTTCACCGATCCCAGAGCCAGGGGAGTGAGGAGCAGCAGCAGCCAGACTCCAGACTCCACCGCGCGGGAAAGCCACTTAGGCGCCCCCTGCTCGCTCGCATCCCCGACCCACCTTGGTTGAGTCGATTGAGCGGATTCAGAGATAGGCACCGAGCCCCCGCTTCCGCATCTCCTGGACGAGGTTTTTCATCTCGGAAGCCTCGCGGCGAGGGCAGACCAGCACCACGTCTCCCGAGCGCACCAGGAGTAATCCTTCCACCCCGTAAAGCACACAGAGTCCTTCTTCCGAATAAACCAGGTTATTGGCGGAATACAGCGCGATGTTGCGCCCCATCCCTACGTTTTTTCTCGAATCCTTGCGGGAGACATCGTATAACGCCGACCAGCTTCCCAGGTCGGACCACCGAAATTTAGCCTCCACCACCGCCACCCGATCGGATCTTTCCAGCACCGCACGGTCCACCGGAAGCGACGGCAGGCTCGCGAAGGCGCGACGCGCTCGGGAGCTTCCGCTTCCGCTGCGAGCAGCGGCATCTAGCCACCCTCCGAACGAGGGTTCGCATCGAGCGGCCTCTTCCAGGAAGGCTCGCGCTTGCCAGATGAACATCCCCGAGTTCCAGAGGGCCCCGCGATGGAGCAGGCGGCGGGCGATCGGGATTGTCGGTTTCTCAACGAAACGGCTGACCCGACGGCCGCTTGGCTTCAATCGCTCCCCGCGGAGGATGTAGCCGAAATCCGTTGATACGCCGTCGGGCCGTATCCCGAAAGTGACCAGATATCCTTGCACCGCAAGCTGGCGCGCCCGCTCCACGGCCCGGCGAAAGGGCAACACCCCCTGCACGCAATGATCGGCCGGCAGGATTAGAACTGTTGCCTCGCGGTCCCGCTCCCAGACCCATCGGGTGGCCAACAGCGATGCCGGCCCCGTATTGCGGGCCTCGGGCTCCAGGAGAATCCCGGCTCCCGCATGGTGGCCGAGCTCTTTTCGAACGGCGCGTTCCAGGGGCTTTCCGGCCACCACCCGGGTGCGATTTCCCGGGGCCACCGTGCGGGCCCGGTTGAGGGTCTGCCGAAGCAACGACCTCCCCATGCCGAGACTCAAAAACGGCTTGGGCCGGCGGGTCGTGGAAAGGGGCCAGAAGCGCTCCCCTCTGCCGCCGGCAAGGACGATGACCCAGAGCCGCGATCGCACGAGATTCTCCTCCTGCCCTCCAAGAGCGGAACCGGCGGCGGTTCGAAGTCCCGACTCCCCGGGGAGCTAGCTAGTCGAACAGGCCGAATCGGACGATGGCCGCGATGGCGACCAAACCGTCCCGCCAGGTGATTTTCTTCCCTTCGGCGTAGTTCCGCCCGTGGTAGGTGATGGAAGTCTCGTAGACCCGAAGGCCTCGACGGGCGATTTTGGCGGTGATCTCCGGCTCGATCCCGAAACGCTCCGACTTGAGATCCAGACCTTTCAAGGCTTCGGCACGAAAGGCCTTGTAACAGGTTTCCATGTCCGTCAGATTCAGATTCGTGAACATGTTGGAGAGCGTGGTCAGGAAGCGATTTCCCACGTAATGCCAGAAGAACAGCACGCGATGAGTCTCTCCCGTGAAACGGGAACCGTACACCACATCGGCCAGATCCGCCTCGATGGGCTCCAGGAGTTTCGGATACTCCCTTGGGTCGTACTCCAGATCCGCGTCCTGGATAATCACCGCTTCACCCTGGACCTGGGCAAATCCGGTCCGCAGCGCGGCCCCTTTCCCGCGGTTCTTTGGATGCCTGATGATGCGAACGCGCGAATCGGCCACCCGAGCCAACACCTGGGCCGTCTGGTCGGTGGAGGCATCGTCGACCACGATGATTTCCAGGAGGCCGGGGGCTTGAAGCACGCGGGCCAGGATGGCCTCGACCGTCCGCTCCTCGTTGTAAACGGGCATCACGACCGAGAGCTTCATCCGGCTCACTCCAATCCCGCAAAGTGGAGGGTGCGACGCAGTCCTTCCTGGAAGGTAACGGCCGCTTGATACCCGAGCAATTCTTGTGCCTTGCCGATTCCGGCCAGAGAATCGCGCACGTCTCCCAGGCGGGCAGCTTCGAAGCGGGGTTGAATGTTCTTGCCGGAGATTTTTCCCATCTCCCGCAGCAGGTCCAGCAACGTGAAGCTCGCGCCGCAGGCGATGTTGAACGCTTGCCCCGCCGCGGCGGAGGGGGCCGTGCACGCCAGGAGATTAGCCTGGACCACGTTGTCGATGTAGGTGAAATCCCGGGACTGCATGCCATCCCCGTAAATCACCGGCGAATCCGAGCTCGCGAGCGCGCTCATGAACCGGGGGACGACGGCGGCATACTGGGAATCGGGACTCTGGCGGGGACCGAAGACATTGAAATAGCGCAGCGAAACCGTCTCCAGACCGTAGATCCGATGGAACACGCCGCAGTAAAGCTCGCCGCCGAGCTTGGTGACCGCGTAGGGCGACAGCGGAACCGTCTGCATCGTCTCCAGCTTCGGAAGCTGAGGCGTGTCCCCGTAGACGGAGGATGAAGAGGCGTAGACGAAGCGCCGGACGCCAGCCCGGCGGGCCGCTTCCAGGAGGACCAACGTGCCGGTCAGATTCGCGGCGTGGGTGGTCAGGGGATCCTCGACGGATCGAGGCACCGATCCCAGAGCCGCCTGGTGCAGGACGAAGTCCACCCCCTGCATGGCCCGATCCACGACAGCTGGATCGTCCACGCTGCCTTCCATGAGCTCGAGCCCCTCGGCGCCGGGAATCAGATTCTCACGCTTCCCCGTCACGTAATTGTCCAGCACCCGGACCGTTTCGCCTCGGGAGACCAGCTCCCGGACCAGGTGGGATCCGATGAATCCGGCACCGCCGGTGACGAGATACCTAGGCACGATGGCTCTTCCTCCCTACCGGCCCACCGCCGTGTAGCGGAAACCCTGGCGGCGCAAATCCTCGGGTTCGTAGACGTTGCGCAGGTCGATCATCACCGGTTGGCGCATCAGTTTCTTGATTCGCGGGAGGTCCAGATTGCGAAATTGGTTCCACTCGGTGGCCAGAACCAGGGCGTCACACCCGCTGGCGGTATCGTACTCGTCGGTGCCGTAATCCACTTCCTGCAGCACACGACGTGCCTCGTGAATCGCCACGGGATCGAAGGCCCGAATCCGGGCGCCCTCCTTCTGGATCTCCTGAATGATCCGGATCGCCGGGGACTCCCGGATGTCGCTGGTGTTGGGCTTGAAAGAAAGACCCAGGACCCCGACCCGCTTGCCCCGGAGCCCTTCCGTCATGGTCCGGATTTTCTCCACCATTCGGCCGATCTGGGCATCGTTGACCGCGACCACGGCGGCGATGACTTTCATCTCCAGGTGGTGATTGCGCCCCACCGTGAGAACCGCCAGCGTGTCCTTGGGAAAGCACGAGCCGCCGTACCCTGGTCCCGGGTGCAGAAACAGCCGCCCGATGCGATGATCCAGACCCATCCCCCTCGCCACCTCGTGGACGTCTGCACCCACCTTCTCGCACAACGCGGCGATTTCGTTGACGAATGAGATCTTCGTGGCCAGAAAAGCGTTGCTCGCGTACTTGATCATCTCGGCGCTGACCACATTGGTGATCAGAAAGGGCGTCTCGATGAGGTAGAGGGGGTTATAAAGCTCCTTGAGGATGGCGACGGCTTTCGGATCGTCGGCTCCGATGACCACCCGGTTAGGACGGATGAAATCCTCGATGGCAGAGCCCTCTCGGAGAAACTCCGGGTTGGAGGCCACGGAGAACTCCACCCCGTGAGGCGCTTCCTTCTGGAGGATCTCGCGGATCATGGCCCCGGTTCCCATCGGCACCGTGCTCTTCGTCACTACCACCTTGTAGTCGTTCATGGCGCCGCCGATGCCGCGGGCCACCTCCCGGACATAAGTCAGATCGGCGGAGCCGTCGTCGCGTTGCGGCGTACCCACGGCGATGAATACCACCAGGGCCTTTTCCACCGCCGACTTCAGGTCTGTGGAAAAGGAGAGCCTCCCCTCCGCCATGTTGCGGCGCACCATCTCTTCCAGTCCCGGCTCGAAGATGGGCACTCTTCCCTTCTGGAGCACGGAGATCTTTTCTGCGTCGACGTCCACGCAGGCGACGTTCACCCCAAACTCCGCGAAGCAGGTCCCGGTGACCAGCCCCACGTAGCCCGTCCCCACCACGGTGATCTTCATGAAGCTCCCCTATTCGTAAACTAAGGGACTCAGCTCGTCAGCTGGGTCCGATACCACTGCACAAAACGTCCAATCCCCTCCTGGATGCCGATCTTCGGCTCATACCCCAACCCCTGTCGCGATCGAGTGAGGTCGGCACAGGTCTGGCGCACGTCCCCCGGCTGCTCCGACTGGAAGACGAGATTCGCCTTCTTTCCCAGGGCGGATTCGATGTGGGCGATCAGCTCCTTCAGGCTGACAACTTCGCTGCGGCCGAGGTTGTAGATCTGGTAGCCGCGGGCGCGCTCCAGCGCGGCCACGATTCCCGCGACGATGTCGTCCACGTAGGTATAGTCGCGGGCCGAGCTGCCGTCTCCAAAGAGAGGCACGGCCTCCCCTTGATCGATCAGACGAGTGAACTTGTGAATGGCCATTTCAGGCCGCTGGCGAGGCCCGTAGACGGTGAAGAACCTCAGGCAGGATACGTTCATGCCATAAAGATGATGGTAAGTGTAGGTCAGCAGCTCCCCCGCCCGCTTGGTGGCGGCGTAGGGCGACACGGGCTCATCCACCCGTTCGGTCTCCACCAGGGGAATCCGGTCGCTGTTCCCATAGACCGACGAAGAGGAGCCGAACAGGAACCGGCTCACCTTGAAGTTGCGGGCATGCTCCAGAAGCGTCGCGGTTCCGGTGAGATTCACGTCGGTGTACAGGCGGGGCATCTCCAGGGAAGGTCTAACGCCCGCCCTGGCCGCGAGATGGACCACGGCTTCCACCCGGTGGTGCCCGAAGAGGTCTTCCAGCACCGCCGGATCGCGGATGTCGCCTTCGTAGAGGTGGAAGTTTGGCGCATCCTTCAGGGAATCGATATTGCGAAGCTTGATTTTCTTCGAGTAGAAGCTGTCGAACACATCCAGGCAGATGACCTCGCGCCCTTCCCCCGCGAGCCGCTCGCAGAGATGGGATCCAATGAACCCTGCCCCGCCCGTAACCAGAATTCCGCCCAATCCGGCTCCTTCTTCAGATCTTGAGGATCTTCCCCCGGGGCGCAGTCAGCCCCCGGGTGGCGTTTCGGGTATCCACAACGATTCTGGCTTTTGCCACGATGCGCGGATAGTCGTAGTCCGAATGGTTGGTGACGATCACCGTGCAATCGCTTCCGATAAGAAGATCGTCGGTCAGTGAAACCGAGCGGAGAACCGCGTGATCCAGATGGACTTCCGGCGCGTGGGGATCGTGATAGATCACCTGCGCGCCCTTGTCCTGGAGGAGGTTGATGATGTCCAGCGCCGGGGACTCCCGGACATCCGAAATGTCTTTCTTGTAGGCGATCCCCAGAATCAGTATGCGCGATCCGTTGACCGATTTCTGCAGGGAGTTGAGGGCATCCACGATTCGGCTCACGACGTAGTGGGGCATGTTGGAATTGATTTCGCTGGCCAGCTCGATGAACTTCGCATAGTAGTTCAGGGTCTTCAGCTTCCAGGAGAGATAATGCGGATCGATGGGGATGCAGTGCCCGCCCAGTCCCGGGCCGGGATAAAAGGGCATGAATCCGAAGGGCTTGGTGGCCGCCGCGTCGATGACTTCCCACACATCCAGGTTCAGTCGAGCGCACATCAGGGCAATCTCGTTCACCAGTCCGATGTTCACGCTCCGAAAGGTATTCTCCAGCAGCTTGATCATCTCCGCGCACTGGGTGGATGAGACCGCAATGACCGTCTCCACCGCCTGACGGTAAAGTGACGCCGCCATCTCGGTGCATTCCGGCGTGATCCCGCCGACGATCTTCGGAGTGTTGCGGGTATGGAAGCGAGGGTTTCCCGGATCCACGCGCTCCGGCGAGAACGCCAGGTAGAAGTCCCTCCCGGCGGAGAGTCCCGTGGACTCCAGCTTGGGACGGATCACCTCTTCCGTGGTTCCGGGGTATGTGGTGCTTTCCAGAATGACCAGCATGTCCTTGTGAAGTGCGGAGGCGATCCCGTCCACCGCCGAGACGATGTAGGAGATGTCCGGATCGCGGGTCTTCCGGAGAGGTGTGGGGACACAGATGATGACGGCGTCGCAGTTTCTTAGCGCCTCCACCCGGGTGGTGGCCGTGAGACCTTGCGGTCCGATTCGAGATCCGAGCACTTCATCCGTCACGTCCTGGACGTGCGACGAACCGCGGTTGATCCCGTCCACTTTGGCTGCGTCGGTATCCACACCGGTCACGGAAAAGCCCGCTCGAACGAACTCGCAGGCCAGCGGGAGTCCAACGTACCCCAGCCCGATGATTCCGACTCGGGCTTGGTGCGACTCGATTTTCTCTTTCAACGTCACGCGCTTCTCCGGGCTACGGATTGTCTTGAGGGGCATCTTCAGGGGTCTTGCCTGGGGTTTCGCTGGGAATCTTGCTTCCCTTCTTCTGATAGTGATGGATGATTCCCTTTCCCATCTTGCTCTTCTGGACCCCCGCCACCACGTCCCGCAGTCCCTGGTAGACTTCCGGGTCATTAATCAAAGCCCCCACGGTTCCTTCCCCCCGATCCATCTTGCCGGTGATCGACTCCAGGTGCCTGGTGGTCTTGTCGAGGTTCGACAGGATGCGTTGGGCCGCGGCATCGTCGCCCAGCATCCGACCGGCTAGCCCCTTGCCCGATTTGAGCTGCGCGGTCACCGATTTCAGGTCTCCCGTGGCCTGCACCAGATTGTCGACGAGAAGGTCCCCCTTCCCTCCGGGGGTGAGGAGCTCGCCCAGCGCTCCCTGGCCGGAATTCAGTTTTTCCATGAGAGTCTTGAGGGAATCCAGGGAATCCTGGATGGCCGCCAGCTGGCGTTGCCCGTATTCCTTGTCGGTGAGGAGCGCCCCGGCCAGGCCATCTCCCTCTTCCACATGCTCCGCGATCTTCTGCACCGACGAGAGAGTCTTCTGGATGCCTTCCAGGCTCTCTCTTCCGAACTCCGGATTCTTGATCATCTCGGAGAGCAGACCACCCCCCTGGTTCAGGGCAATCAGCAGCTCCCGCAGCTGGCTGGTGATGTCCTTCACATCGTCGGCGATGCCCCGGCCCATCTCCGTGAGCTCCGCAAATCCGGAGACTCCTGGCTCGATTCGGCTTCCCGCGGTGAGCTGCGGACGCTCCGGGTCGCCGGGTGTCAGCTCGATGTAGCGCTCCTGGGAGACGTAGGAAAGAGACTTCAGCTGGGCAGTGGTTCCCTCGCGAATTCGAATGGCGTAGGCCCGGTCGACGTGCAGGGTGACGCGGATTTCCCTCTCCCCGAGATTGGACGGAAACGCGACATCACTCACCGTCCCGACCTGAACGCCCACCAGCTTGACCGGGGATCCCTCCGCCAGGCCCGAGACGTTGGGAAAGGAGGTCCAGTATTCCACCTTTCGCGCGAACAGACGAGACTCCTTTCCCACGGCCATGATTCCGACCATGAGCACCAGTCCCGCCGCGAAAATCAGCAAACCCACGCTCGCCTCCCGGGATCTAAGCACTGTCACCTCCGTGGAGATCTGCGAGAAAAGCCCTCAGGCGCGGGTCCGGGCTGACGCGGGCCTCGCCCACCGTCCCCACGAAGGCCATCTCGCCCTGGTGGAGAAAAGCAATCCGATCTCCCACCATGAAGGCGCTGGCGATATCGTGAGTCACCACCACCGAAGTGACGTTCAAGGTGCTCTGGAGGTTTCGGATCATCATGTTGATGGTCCGGGCGGTGATGGGGTCCAGCCCCGTCGTGGGCTCATCGTACAGAATTCCCGCCGGCTCCAGGGCGATGGCCCGGGCCAGCGCCACCCGCTTGCGCATGCCCCCCGAGAGATCCGCCGGCATGCGCCTCTCCACCGATTCGTCCAGCTCCACCAGGGCCAGCTTCTCGCTCACCCGGGAGACGATTTCCTCCTCGTTCAGGCCGGTGTGCTCGCGCAAGGCGTAGGCCACGTTTTCGAACACGTCCATCGAGTCGAAAAGAGCGCTCCCTTGGAAAAGCATTCCCACTTTTTTCCTGACGGGCATCAATTCCTCCTCGGACAGGTCGGTGAGATCGGTCCCATCTACCACGACCCGGCCCCGATCCGGCACCATGAGGCCGATGGTGTGGCGGAGAAGAACCGACTTCCCGCTGCCACTGCCTCCCAGAATGACCAGCGTCTCGCCCCGCAGGACATTGAGATTGACTCCCCGCAGCACCCGGTTTTCGCCGAAGCCCTTGTGCAAGTCCTCATAGCGGATGAACAGATCATCCATGGGCTAAAAGATCAGGAAAAGCTTGGTCAGGAAGAAGTCGGAGATCAGCACCGAAATGGAGGCGGCCACGACCGTCTGGGTCGTTGCCCTGCCCACTCCGTCGGCGCCGCCGGAGGCCCGCAGGCCGTTGTAGCAGGCGATGATGGAGATGAAGAGGGCAAAGAAGACAGTTTTCCCGATGCCGCTGAAGATGTCATGAACCGCCAGGGCCGAACGGACGTGCTTCAGATAGAACTCCGAGGTCTGGTTCAGTTCCGAGCAGGCGATCAACCAACCACCGAGGATTCCCACGAAATTCGCGAGGATGGTCAGCATCGGCAGCATCAGCGTCGTGGCAAGGACCTTGGGAAAAACCAGCTTCTTCACCGGATCCGCCGCCAGAGCGCGAATCGCGTCCACCTGCTCGGTCACTTTCATGGTGCCAATCTCGGCGGTGATTCCCGCCCCCACCCGCCCTCCGATCATGAGCGCCGAGAGGACGGGCCCCAGCTCCCGCACGATGGAGAGGGAAACCACATCACCGATGAGCAACTTCCCGAAAGCGGCCCAGGAGGCCGCCGTCTGCAGCGCCAGGACCATTCCCGTGAACAGGGCGGTCGTCAGCACGATAGGAGCGGATCCTACTCCGAGGTGGTGCAACTGCCCTATCAGGATCCCCCATTCCCGTGGGCGGCGGAAACCGTGGCGGAAAGTGTCCCTCAGGAGTAGCCCGAGGCCACCCAAGTGCTCCAGGGCAATATTCAGAGAATCGACCATCCGCCCCCCGGCGGCGGCCCTAGGTGGTTTTAGGGCAACAACTTATAAGCCGCGTTAGTGTAAACAACCGCTGAGTCCCCCGTCAAGGCGTTCCCTGGGGAACTTCTCACTTTGCTTCCTTCATGAAGGGTCGCCCCGCAGCGCCTGCGAGGAGTTCATCGCAGCTTCCTCCCCCACCCTCCGCCACCCGGGGTCGCAAGGCGCAGGGAATCACCGGGCAGGAGCTTCAACCGCACCTTGGAACCCAGCCGCTTAGCACGGCCATTCCGCACAACCCAGGCGCAACCCGAGCGAGCGGGCTCCCCCCCTCTGGCTCCGGCTGGGGGGCGCAGGTAGCGATCCGTCAGCAAGGAAGCTTCCGTCGGACCGATCACCTGAATCTCCCGAACCACGCCGTCCCCTCCGCGGTGCTTTCCAGCACCACCCGAACCTCTTCTTACGGCGTACTCTAATACCCGCAACGGGTAAGCCTGCTCCAGGGCCTCCACGGGAGTATTCAGAGAGTTGGTCATGGCGGTGTGCACTGCGCTTTGCCCCGGACCCACCGAGGAGGCCCCCATCCCACCCGCAATCGTCTCATAGTAGGTGAACACGGCGCCTGTCCTCCCCTCCCCACCTCCCAGCGTAACATTCGTCATCGTCCCGCAACTCTGGGCCGGGATTCGGTCCGGAAGGGCCCGCCGCAGCGCCTTGAGCACCAGGTCCACCACACGCTGGGAAGTTTCCACATTGCCCCCCGCCACCGCCGCCGGGCGTTTCGCCGAAAGGACCGTGCCGGAGGGAATTCGAATCCTGATCGCCGCAAAACACCCCTCGTTGAAGGGGATGTCTTCGCGCACCAGGCAGCGGAAAACAAAGTAAACCGCCGAGCGCGTAATCGCTTCCACCGCATTGATGTTGCCCGGAGTTTGGGAATCGGTCCCGCTGAAATCCACTGTGACCCGCCCGGCACGAACGAGCAGCCGGACCTCTAAACGCACTTCCTGTGCGCTCACGCCATCCCCTTCGAGACACTCCTGGGCCGAATAGATCCCATCCGGAATCTCTCTCAGGAAGGCGCGGACCATACGAGAGGCATAGCGGACCTGAGTGGAGGCCCAGTCAGCGAGTCGCTTCTTCCCCAGGCGACGCTCCAGGTCGTGGAGCCTCCGAGCACCCGCCAGGTTGGAGGCGATCTGGGCCCGTAGATCGGCTTCCCGCTCGCGCGGCGTTCGGACATTCGACAGCAAGAGCCTGAGGATGTCGGGGTCCAATCGTCCAGAACGCACCAGGGGAATGGGCGGGAGTACGATTCCCTCCTGGTAGATTTCGACCGCCCCCGGCGCCATGGAGCCGGGGTAAGCTCCCCCCACGTCGCTGTGATGCGCCCGATTGGCCACAAAAAACCTGGGGCGCGAGCTGTTCAGCGGATAGGGAGCGACGAGAGTGATGTCTGGAAGGTGTGTCCCTCCCGAGAAGGGATCATTCACGCCGACCATCTCCCCTCTTCTGGGAGGCCGAATCTTGAGCACCTGCTCCACGGCCCCCGGCATGGATCCAAGGTGAACCGGCATGTGGTCGCCCAAGGCCACCGCTCTTCCCCGGCCATCGAACAGGGCGCAGGAATAGTCTCGGCGCTCCTTGATGTTGGCTGAGAAGGCGCTCCGCATGAGCACCTGACCCATCTCCTCGACCAACGAGCCGAGCACATGGCGGGCGAGCTCGAGGGAGATGGGATCGAAGTAGACCGAGGGGGAAGTCATCTTGCGCGCTTCTTCGATGCTGACAGCCGGAGTTCACCCATGCCGCCTACCCGCAGCCCGTATCCCTTAGGCACAAAGGTGGTGGCGGAGTACTCCGTGACCAGAGCGGGGCCGATGAGATGGTCGCCGCGCCTCAGGTCTCCCCTTCGATGCATCGTCAAGCCTCTCCGGCTCCTACCCAAACCGGGATGAGTGCGGCCTGCTCCGGAGGGGGTGCCGGAAGCATTTCGGTAGCGCGGGTGAAAGTCGATTTTCGGCGGCCAGGCGGCGATGCGTATCCGCAGCGTGACCAGCTCAACGTTGTCCCCGGGACGGGAATATCCAAACTCCCTTCCGTGGCGCTGGTGAAATCTCTGCACCAGACTCGGTCCCACCGGCAGAGTCAGCTCATGCGATTGTCCCGCATACCTCAGATCCACCTCTCGGGACACCCGTAGCGCAGAGGGGCGGAGTCCTTCCTGGCGCAAGGTCGCCAATCCCTCTCGTTCCAACTCGCGCAGTCGCTTTCGAAGCTCCCGCTCCGGCAGGCGATCTGCGCGCAGGAGCACGGTTCTCGAGGACTCCCAAATCGAGGGGGAAGATGCAAGACCCAGAGCGGAGAAGGTTCCCGCGTCCGGGGGGATCACGACTTGCCCCACCCCCAAGTTCTTAGCCAATTCGCACGCGTGCAGCCCTCCCGCTCCACCAAAGACCATGAGACTCAGGGAGGAGGGGATCAATCCGCGCTCCGCCACCAGGGCTCGAATGGCTTTCTCCAGGGAGGACTCCACGACCCGCAAGATTCCACGGGCCGTCTCTTGCACCCCCATCCTGAGGCCTTTGCCGAGGCGCTCGAGTGCCTTGCGCGCGGCGGCCTCGTCCAGCTTGATATCACCCCCGAGCAGACCCTCCGCCGGAAGCCGTCCCAGCACCAGATGGGCGTCGGTGAGCGTGGGCTCCGTCCCCCCTCTACCGTAACAGGCAGGACCGGGCTCCGCTCCGGCGCTCTCGGGACCCACCCGCAAGGCGCCCCCTGCATCGCGTCGGGCGATGGACCCCCCTCCCGCACCGAGGCTGCGGATATCCAGCGCCGGTATTAGCAGCGGGATTCCGTTCAGTGAGGTTCGGGTGATGCGCGGGACCTCACCCATGCAGAGAGCCAGATCGGTTGAAGTTCCGCCCATGTCCAAAGTGATCAGACCACCTTGGGCCACGCGCTTCCCGAGGATGGAAGCAGCCCCCACGCCTCCGGCAGGCCCCGACAGGACCGTTCGAACGGGCAGCTGGGATGCCCTGGTGGCGGTCATCCACCCGCCGCTGCTACCCATGACACGCAATCGCCCGCCGATTCGCCGGTTGAGATTCGTGAGATAACCCTCCACCGGCTTGGCCAGAACGGCGTTGGCGACGGTCGTGGCGGTCCGCTCGTATTCCCTGAATTCTCCCGCCACGCGGTGTGAAAGAGAGAGATGCCACCCCTCCCGACGAAGATACCTCGCGACCAACTTCTCGTGGACCGGATTGGCGTAGGCATGCAGAAAGCACACGGCCACCGCATCGGGTCGGATCCGGCGCAGCCGGCCGAGGAGCCCCTGCAAGGACCGCCGGGAGAGCGGAAGGATCGATTCTCCCGATGGTCCCATCCTCTCCGCAACGCCCAGACGGCGATTCGAGGGAAGCCAGTCGGCTCGCGGCCGGGGGTCTAGCCGGTAGAGATCCGAACGAGCTTGGCGTCCGAGCGAGAGGACGTCCTCGAAGCCGGAGGTCGTGATCAGAACCGCCTTTCCGCCTCTGCCCTGAAGGAGGGCGTTGGTGGCCACCGTCGTTCCATGGATGACCATCACGCTTCCCCGCAGCATCCCGAGCCGGTCGAGTCCCTTCAGGACGGCGGCGGCCGGGTCGGCCGGGGTGGATCGCAGCTTCAGGACCCGGAGGATTCCTCTGCGCCCCGCGACAACCAGGTCGGTAAAGGTTCCTCCCGTATCCACGCCGACACGAATGACTCCAGAAAGTCGATCCTTCATTGATCTCCCCAACGCGAGTTTCCTATACTAGCGCACTCACGTTCTCCCCTTTCCGGGATCCATGCTGAATTTCCTCCGACTCCTAGCCATCGCCCTCATCACGTCGATCTTGGGGACGGCCGGGATCCTCTCCTGCCTGGCGGTTCCCAGCGGAAACGCAGTCCTCCCCCTGGCCCGCTTCTGGGCACGAATCATTCTCTCGCTGTGCCGGGTCAAGCTGGTGGTGCAAGGCGGCTCCCGCATTTCCCCGCCAGGGCCTTATCTGTTTCTTTCCAATCACCAGAGCCAGTTCGACATTCTGGCGGTGGTCCTGGCCATTCCCTTGCAATTCCGCATCCTCGCGAAACAGGAGCTTTTCTACATTCCGATTTTCGGCTGGGTGCTCAAGCTCTCCGGCTTCGTGGGCATCGATCGAAGCAATCGGGAGAAAGCCATCAAGAGTCTCGAGCATGCCGCCCAGCGCCTGCGCGGCGGAACGTCGCTCCTGATTTACGCGGAGGGCACGCGCTCCCTCGATGGGAAGCTGCTCCCCTTCAAGAAGGGAGGCTTCGTCCTGGCCATCCAGGCCGGCGTGCCGATCATCCCGATCACCATCCAGGGGAGCCGCGAGATCCTGGCTAAGGGCAGCCTGAGAATTCGGCCGGGAACCATCCAGGTGGGAATCGGTGAGCCCATCGATCCGGCCCGGTACACGCTGGAGGAGAAAGAGCGCTTGATGCAGGAAGTGCGCACCGTCATGGAGCGCACCCTTGGAGCCCAGGAACAACCCGTAATGTTGAAGCGCACTCAATGACGATGAGCGATGAAATCAATTCCGCCTCACACCTACTGATTGCGGTGCCTGCCGGCATGGATTTGTGGAGCGACGAGCAGGATGCGGGTTTTGGTCACTACCGGAGATACCATGCGCAGGGTGAGGTGCTTCCGGGCGGTGTGGTGATCGGATCGCACCGACCGGAAGCGGCAGCGGCTGTTTTCAGGTTCCGCAAGCGGAAGACCCTGATTCTTCCGTACGGGAAATAGACGCTGGGAGGAAATTCGCGGACCAGCTCGTAGTTCCGAACTAAAGCCATTTCGATCTCTTCGAGGAACCCGGGAACCGTACCAAAGCTCTGTTCCGTGAGTTGCCCGGTCAGCACCACACCCTGCGCCTGCCGCTGCGACAGAATATCCAGGAGGAGCTTGCGGTTCAAAATGTGAAACGCTCGGGCTTCCTTGTCGGGGAGATCCGGTATCAGGGACGAGCGTCCACCTTCATTGCCTCGAACGACCAGCCGGTTGGCATCCACCGCCACAGGCAGGTAATCGGTCAGCAGCCGCCCCCGAGGCGGGACGATTTCGCCTACCAGCTTGGCGAGCTCACGCTGCGAGCCATGGCGCCAGGTGCCCACCTCGAGCCCCACCTTGCTGGGATCGAATCCCGCCAGGAGATTCAGCGCCCCCAGAATCACCGGGAGCGCCAGCCACCCTCTCCTCTCTGGTTGAGGATCCCCACTGCTAATCATCCGAGCGTACGTCAATGCCACGAGCACCCCCAAAGTCGGGAGAGTTAGGAAGCAGTAGTTCGGATAGGCGGGGGAAGGAACCAGCAGATGGAAGAGCAAGCCGCCAACCAGGGCCGCGGCGACGGCCAATGTCGACTCGCCGAGGACCCCGTCGCGAGGCTGCATCCTGGGGGACCGGCGCGTCAGGCACAGGACCGATAAGACCACAAGCGGAAGATGGAAGAGGATCACCGTTCGCGCGCCCAGGATTTTTTGGCCCCAGCCGAATTCCAGCCATTGATCCAGCGGATCGGCAAGGCGCATGAATGGGAAGACACTGCCTCGATGAAGCGACGCCGTGACGACGTTGAACCAGAAGGCGGCAGGAGCCGCCAGGAGAAACGGGCCCACCGATACAAGCAGCGCCGCCAGGAAAGCGCCAGCCCCCAGCAGGACTGCCCGCCGGTCGTGCCGGCGACGCCAGAGAAGCAAGCCCACCCAAATCAGGGCGACAACTCCCATGCTCGCTTTCACAGCGCCGGCCAGAGCCAGAAGGAACGCCTGGCCAGCGGTCCTGAAGCTTGGGGAAGCGGATGACAGCTCCAACTGGAGCGCCAGAGCCAGCAGGAGGGTAATCAAGGGATACGTCACGTTTCTTGCGAAGTATTCGGCATGGTAGGGATTCGCGAATAGCAGGAGCGCCGTCAGGGCGGCCGCCACCCTCCCTCCGGCCACCCAGGCGCAGCGCGTCAGGACCAGCAACCCGGCCAGACCGGTCAGCGCGCTGAGAAAGCGCACGCTATGCAGAGTGATTCCCGGCCAGGCCAGAAGCCATGCATAATAATAGGGCAGCGCCGGGCTCTCGATATAGCTGAAGTCGCGGTACGGAAGTTCTCCGCTGGCCACCAGGCGAAACGCATAATCGTAGAAGCCTTCGTCTTTCTCCACCTGAGCGAAGAACGCGTCGAACAGGGTAAGACAAGCAAACAGTGCCACGGCGCACATGGCGCACCACAGCAGCCAATGTGGACAGCCCCGGTCGGCTCGGCTCACCGGTACCTCATTTCCTTGGCAGGGGGCACCCCTGTATCCCTGACGAGGCGTCGTTGTCTCGTCGCGTGCGCGGGAAATCCGGCTTCTCGACATTCACCATCGCCCAGCCGCTCTCGAGAGTCGATGCCCGTCGGATGGCGCTACTGACATCGGGGTCCTGGAGCGCGGAGTTGGGTTCGCGGCGGGACGGACCGATTTGAGGGAAGGCCCGGTCCACCAGCGATGAAAGTGAAAGGCCGACTAGAGGGGCGAGAAGCCCTTCGATGGGCACCATGTAGCGCACGGTCGAAAGGACGAGGATCGCCATGCCCCAAGAATAAAACACGAGTGGGACGAGCAGGCCGACGAAGCGTCGACCGTGGACTCCGGCTTTCCACGCCAGGCCTGTTCCGATCAGTGCCAGAAGGCAGTATGGAACCTGCAAGAGAGCCACGGGTCGCTCATGGCGCTGGCTGTCGGTTGCGTACAGGGCCCGGACGGCCTTCAGGATCAGGAGTTTCAAGACCGTCCACGGTATCGAGCGCAGCTCGCGCAGCAGCAAGCTGCCGATGGCGGCCGGCGAGTCGAGCTCTTCCGACCGCCTGGCGATGTCCTGGAGGAAGGTGCGAACATCGGCGGGTATCGGCAAAACCTGCCCAGGGAGATCGGGTCGGGTATCCAGGCGGCTCAACCCGTCCAGCATGGAGGTTCGTAGGCTCGTCGCCAGAGGAATCAGCATGCCGCTCTCCTTGTACACCCAGGCTTCCCAGGGCAGAATCGCCACGAAGTTTCCGAGCAACAGCAGGCCGCAAGGGATGAGGCGCTTGACCCCGTCGCGCCGGTCGGAGGAATGCCAGAGCACGGGCAGGATAGGCAGACTCATCAGGAAGGCGAAGGGCCGTATGAGGGAGGCTGCGCCAATCAGAACGCCGGCGGCGAACGAGGGAGCTTCAAGTGAGGACTTCCTGACAATTCCGCGAAGGACGAAAAAAACCGCCGTGAAGAAAAGCAGCATGAACGGCAATTCCGTGCACGGGAACCGGGCGAGCCACACATAGAGCGGGTAGGCGATCCAGATCAGCGTCCCGATCAGCGCCACACGTCGTCCAAAGAGACTCTTCCCGATGCAGAAGAGGAGAACGGCGATTCCCATCCCGCAGAGCACATTGAACATCCCGAGAGCCGCCGCTTCCCCCATGCCCGTTGCGCCCGAGAAGTAGAAGAGCCCGGCGAGAATGAGCGAGTACCCGGGAGGATAGAGGACGGCCGGCTGGCCGGAGGCGTTTCGGTATCCCTTCCCATCCAAGAGACTGTGCGCCAGTGGGGAGTAATGGTCCAAGTAGTCAGGAGGCAGGGGCCGCGGAGATCTCGGCACCACGAACAGCAGGAAGCTCCCGCTGACGAGCGCCGCGGCAACGGTCATGAGGAGTCCGTCGCGCGCCGTCTGAGACAGTCTTTGCAACGTCATCGCACCTCTCGCCACTCCCGCACGCGGGACAGGGGGCTACCGAGTCGAGCCGACGATTCCTTGCGCGGATGAAGTTCCCCGAGAGCCCCACTCCCGTTAACTGCTGGTACCCCTCCTGAGTGGGATCGGATTCCGACAGATTATCATTTCTGATCCTGCCCCAAGTCCGCCCCGAACCGGATCACCTGGCCCAGGTTGAACTCGTACCCGGCGGTGGCCGTGGCTGTGGTTGGTGCGGCCGGAAGGCACCTGTCGGATGGCGCTACGTGACATCGGGGCCCTGGAGCGCGGAGTTGGGTTCGCGGCGGCACGGACCAATTTGAGAGAAGGCCCGGTCCATCAGCGATGAAAGTGAAAGGCCGACCAGAAGGGCGAGAAGTCCCTCGATGGGCAGCATGTAGCGCACGATCGAAAGGACGACGATCGTCATGCCCCAAGAGTAAAGCACGAGGGGAACAAGAAGTCCGAGGAATCGTCGTCCCTGGATATCGGATCTCCACGCCAAGCGCGCCCCGAGCAGAGCCAGAAGGGAGAAGGGAATCTGCAAAAGCGCCACGGGTCGCTCAGAGCGCTGGCTGTCGGTTGCGTAGAAGGCTCGTGCGGCCTTCAGGATCAGAAGTTTCAAGACCGTCCACGGTTTCGAGCGCAACTCGCGCAGGAGGAAGCCGCCGATGGCGGCCGGCGAGCCGAACTCTTCCGACCGCCCGACGAGGTCCTTGAGGAAAGTGCGAACATCCTCGGGTATCGGCAGGACCTGACCCGGGAGATCGGGCCGGGTGTCCAGCATCAACCCGTCCAGGACGGCGGCGCGCCCGTTCGTCGCCAGAGGAATCAGCAAACCGCTCTCCTTGTAGACCCAGGCTTCCCAGGGGAGAATCGCCACGAAATTTCCGAGCAACAGCAGACCACAAGGAAGGAGGCGCTTGCCCACCGAGCGGCGATCGGCTGAGCCCCAAATCACGGGCAGGAACGGCAGACTCATCAACACGGCGAAGGGTCGGATGATGGAACCCACTCCGATCAGCACCCCGACAGCTAGCGCAGGCACCTCGAGGGAGGACTTCCGGACGATTCCCCGAAAGAGGACATGCACCGCCGTGAAGAAAAGCACCATGAACGGCAATTCCGTGCACGGGAGCCGGGCGAGCCACACGTAGAGCGGGTAGGTGATCCAGACCAGTGTCCCGATGAGCGCGGTGCGCCTTCCAAAGAGATTCTCCCCGATGGAGTAGAGGAGAACGGCTATCCCGGCCCCGCAGAGCACATTAAACAACGCGAGAACCGCCGCTTCCGTCAGGCCCGTCGCGCCGGCGAGGTAGAAGAGGCCGGCGAGAATCAACGAGTACCCGGGAGGGTACACGACACACGGTTCTCCGGATGCATATCGGTACCCTTTTCCATCCAGGAGACTGTGCGCCAGCGGGGCGTAATAGTCTAAGTAATCGGGTGCCTGGGGCATCGGCCACTTCGGCACCACGATCAGCAGAAAGCTCCCGCTGACCAGCGCCGCGGCAACGGCCACGAGGAGTCCGTCGCGCACCGACTTAGACAGTTTTCGCAACCTCATCGCACCTCTCTCCACATCTCCCGTCCGCCGCTCCACTGCCCTTTCACGGCACACGGAGAAGTGCGGGCTCTAGAAAAACTTGAACAGGATGATTTCGAACTCCTGGTCTCCCTTCAGGCCGGGAATGTCCGATTGGACGGCGATTCCGTAATCGAACTGAAAGAGGGTGTTCCAGGGACCCATGAAATTCCCCGAGAGTCCCACCCCCGTGAACCGCTGGTACCCCTCCAGAGTGGGATCGGACTCCGACAGATCATCATTTCTGATCCTGCCCCAGTCTACGCTCGCCCCGAACCGGATCACCTGGCCCAGGTTGAACTCGTACCCGGCGGTGGCCGTGGCTCCCCGATCGAACCGCACCCCGCTTCCGGAAAACCCCCGCACCCGCGTGTCAAAGAAACCGAACTGATACTTGCTGAAGCGGTCCAGCCGGCTTCCACTGAGGAAATCCACGTGCAGCACCACCTTCTGGAAATAGGGCAGGATGATCTGCTTGGAAATCTGCGCCTGGTAAAGAAGAAAGGAGCTGTTTGCCGGATCGAATTCGGAGTAGAGGCTGCCCACCGCGGGGGAGGATGGATTCCGGTCTCCCCAGGGCTCCCAGCTCGAGCGCCGGTACTTCTCAGCCTGGGCCTGCACTGTCCAGCCCCGGCGATCGAACTGTCCCAGTAGGCCGAAGCCCAGCTCCACGGTGTCCGAAGGCACCACGAAAGAGTCGGCGGCATCATCCGCGTGCCCGAACTGGACATAGTCCAGCGAGGCCAGGGCCTTGATCTTGAAGAAATTCCCCAGGGGGTAGCCGAGGTTGAACGAAAGATCCTGGGCGCGCTGGCGCACGTCCACGGCGTCGATTTTTTCCCCCTGGACGTAGTACTGGTCGGTCACGCTGAATGCCACGCCGAACAGGCTCACGCCAGCGTCGATCCTCGTAAGGCCTACTTGCGGGTTCTGGAAGGAGGCTTGCAGCAGCGCCCCCGCGAAAAAGAAGTTCACCTGGTTTTTCGAGTTCTTGAAGTCGAAGCTGAAGTAGTCGATACCCAACAGGGGGATCACGGGGTAATCCAGGTTCTGCTGCCGGTACACCCCCACCGCCCCCAGCGTGGTGCTGCGCGTCTCGGTGTTGCGCACGACCCGCTCCCCCTCGGCATTGCGGTCGAGATAGCGAAACCCCTGCTCCGTGTCCCGCATCATGACGTGACTTGAAGCGTAAGCGGCCTGTCGCCTGGACTCGAAATCGGGAGAATTGAGGACAAAATCGCTGAACACGACCTCCCGCATCACGATGAGGTTCACCCCTGCCAGGGTGTGCCGTTGCTGTCCGTCGATGCGCAGCAGCACCCACAAGGGATTCTCCCCCGATCCTGGGGCCGGCGCGTAGGTGTCCTGCTCGTCATTGCTGGTGACCGGCGGGGTGAGTCCCGATTGCACCGAGGAAATCTTCACCTTGGCGAAGATCCCGGCATCGATCCACACCCGGCCTCGATAGAGCCGCTCCTTGCCCGGAAGCGGCGCAAACTCGAGCAGGTAGCACTCCCGGCCGTCCACTTTGTCGCGCCCCAGCAGTCGATAGGAGTAATCCTTGTTCAGGTGGATGTCCAGGGGCAGGATGACTACCTTCTCCGGCTGGATGAGAGGCAGGTCGGGGGGCTTGTTTCCGGTCCAGCGCACTCCGTTGAAATAGAAGTCCTTCTGCTCCCATTCCGCACCCACGGCGCGATCCCAATAGAAGTTGTTCAGGGTCGAGACGTCGATCCCGAACTGGGCGCTGGCCACGGTGTAGTGATAGCTGATGCGTGCGGTGGCCATGACGGTTTGCAGCCTGGCATCTTGATCAGCCTGGAATTCCTGATGGCGGGCGAGGATCTCCTCGGCGGTGAGCTCCCGCGCCCCCGTCACCTCGGCTGACTCGGGCCCCTTCAGATAGCCCGGCGTGGCGAACCGCTGATAACGGAGGATCAGGGGAACCTCGGAAAGGGGGATTTCCACCCGGGTGGCCCCGCCGGAGGCCTCCGGCTTCAGGGAGATCACGGGCTTTTCGGTGTTGGACACCAAGTCGTCGATCACGGCGCCCGTGACATCCGATGTGTCCAGGATCAAATCGGCCGAGCCGGACTGCGGCTGCGGCGCGACATACACCAGGAGCACTTGAAAGGTGGAAGCATCGAAAAACCGCCAGGCGCGCAGGGGCAACGACTGTCCCCCGGGATTGGACAGAAGCCGCAACCGCCCGACACCCTCCGGCGAGGGACCCAGGCTGGGGAGAAAGAGCCGGCGCAGGAGCACCAGGAGGTCCCCCAGCTCGGGCGCACCCGTGGGATCGGAGTGTATTTCGAACAGGACCAGTCGAGCTCCCGACGACAGCGCCGAAGCGGTCGCCTCGATCATCGCCCCCGCCCGCAGGCTCCGGTCCGCCGGGGGCGTGCTTTCCCCCGCAGACGAGTCCGCAGTGGATTCAGGCGAGCCATCCTCCGCATGTCGCCCGCTTTGCGGAAGTCCCTGCGATACGATCCAGACCGAGGCCGAGGGGTCGTATTGCAGCAGCAGGGCCAAGACGCGATCCACCGCCCCGGAGGGATCCACCCCGGCCTCGCCCCGCAGGGCCACCATGTCCAGATAGGCCGAGACATCCTCACCGAGCACCGCCTCCAGGAAATCCGTGCTTCCCCCGGAAATGGAACCCATCACGATGAAGGCCGCGGGATCTGCCCCGCGCACTTCCACGGCGGCATTCTTGAGCAGGAAGGCGTACTCGCGTCCTCCGGCCCCCTCAGGCAAAGCACCGGGATCGTCCACGGAGTCGGAGATCTGATAGAAGCGCACCCGGCCGCGAAACCTCTCCGCGAGGACGCGCAGGAAAGCGCGCCAGGCGGCCAGCGATTCAGTGTCCGCTGCAGCTGGAAGCCGAGACGAGCCGTAAGCCTCGTTGCCTCCGCGAGGGACCAAGATCACCTCGAATCCCGCCTCCCGAAACCGATCCACTTCCGTGTCCAGCTCGTCGAGCGTGATGACGCCTTTCTGGGCCTCCAGCCTTCCCCAGGAGAAGAGGATGCGCACGTACAGGGGCTGCGCCCCGCGTGTCTGCACTTCTCGCGCGAGAATCGGCCCCGGGCGCTCTCCCGCGGGACGGTCCATGTCGACCTCGAAGCCGACACCGGTCTTGGGGGGCTGCCAGGTGGGAATTTCGCCTTGAGCCAGGAGGGGTGAAAGGTCGCTGCACAGGAGAACGAGAGAGAGGCCGAGGGCGATGAGAAGGGGTGAGACCTGTTTGCGGAAAGCGATCGGCGTTCCTCCCGTGACGGCCCCTGCGAGGGGAGGAAAATAGCAGACGCGATCGATTGGGTCAATTGAGGCAGGCGGATGCGACTCTCCCCCACTCTTGACGCAGCGCTCCGGGGTTTCTATAGTTCCGTGAAGCAGACCGTACTGCGTGAGGAAACAGCTTGGATCGCCCGACCGCTCGCGACCCCATCATCACCCTCACCACCGATTTCGGCCTCCAGGATGCGTACGTGGCCTCCATGAAAGGGGTCATCCTCGGTCTCGCACCCGACGCCAGGATCGTGGACATCTCTCACGAGATCCAGCCTCAGGGCATCCTGGAGGGGGGCTATGTCCTCTCCTGCGCGTTCCGTCATTTCCCCGCCGGCACCATTCACCTGCTGGCGGTGGATCCAGGGGTCGGTACTTCCCGCCGGCTTCTCCTGGCCCGGACGGAAAACCATTACTTCCTGGCGCCGGACAATGGGGCCCTGGGCCTGGTATTCGCGCTGGAGCCGCCGCGCGTGGTGCTTCACCTGACATCCGCGCACTATTTCAACCCCGGCCCCAGCGCCACCTTTCATGGGCGGGACATCCTGGCTCCCGTGGCGGCCCGACTGGCGCGTGGGACGGCTCCTGCTCACTTCGGCGTGCCGGTGACCGATTACCTCCCCTCGCCCCTGGCGGCTCCCGCTCCCCAGCCCGACGGACGGATTCTGCTTCACGTGATCATGGCCGACCGATTCGGAAACCTCATCCTGAATTTGCGCGAGGAGGAGTATCACAGGTTGCGAGGCGGTGCGCCGCAGGGGCCGTTTTCTCTGGAGATCTCGGGCAGGGTGATTTCCCGCCTGGTGAGAACTTACGATGATGCGGAAGGGAAAGAGCCCTTCGCTCTGTTCAACAGCGGCGGCTATCTGGAGCTTGCCATTCGCAATGGCTCCGCGGCATCCGAGCTGAGTTGCGCCGCCGGCGCCGCGGCCGCCCTCTTGCCTTGAGCGAGGCTTTCCCGCCCTACGCCCCATTCCCACTCTCAGCCACGCAAACTCACGAATTTCCATCGAGCCGCAGCAGCCAGCGCTCACTCACCGCACATCCCGGGCCTGCTCAGTGCGGCATGCTAAGATGCCTCCCCTGTCGGCGGCGAAATGGGAGCGGCGGCCGGAGCGCAGTGCCAATCGGAGGCTCTCCCTGAATGAATGACAGGAACACCTCCGCTCCTCCGGCGCAGAGAATCGCCGCCCTGTTCGACTACGACGGCACACTCATCCGGGGCGACTCCACCCTGCTTCTGCTTTACTTTGCTGTCCAGCGATATCCCCGGGCTGCGGAAACCCTAATGGCGATGGCTCGAGCTCTCCTGCCTTACCTTGCGGGCCGCAAATCCCGAGACGAGATCAAGATCCTGGCCCTGGGGGCCCTCCGGCACGTACCCCCAGGCCGGCGCGAGGCGTTTTTCCATGAATTCCATCAACGCTGCCTGCGACCGCGCATCCTTCCTGAGGCAGCCCGGCGATTGGCCTGGCACCGCGAGCAAGGGCACTTGCTGGTCATCGTCTCGGCCAGCGTCGATCTGTATCTCAATGAAGTGGCGCGGAGCCTCGAAGTGGACCACCTCATCTGCAGCCGGGCCACACTGGATCCCGCGCCCGGCCTGCTCGGTCCCAATTGTCGCGGACAGGAAAAGGTCCGACGGCTGCGGGAGGAGCCTTTTGCCCGGACGATCCGGTGGGAAGAATCCTGGGCCTACGGCGACAGCCTTGCGGACCGACCGCTCCTGGAACTCTGCGGGCACCCCATCGCCGTTCGGCCCGGCCCGGCTCTGCGTCGACACGCCCGGCAGGGGGGCTGGCCGATCCTGCGCTGGTGAGGGACACGGTTCTCCGATTTGGGTCCGGTTTCCGGCGGGTTCGAGCGGGAGCCGAATCGCGCACTTGCCGATCGGCGGGGTTGTACCCGGCACCCCGCTGCGCTAGAATTTTCGCCGCCTTCCCAATCTCACGAGTGTCGCGGGGATGCCCTTGAACAGCGAGGCTGTCTATCTTTCGGGCGCGGTGCGCACGCCCATCGGACGCTACGGGGGGAGCTTTCTCTCCCTTCCCGCACCTGCGTTGGGCGCGGCTGCGTCCCGGGAGGCTCTTGCCCGATCCGGATTCTCCGCCGGGGAAATTCAGGAGGCTGTCTTCGGGTGCGCCCGGCAGGCCGGGATGGGCCCGAATCCCGCGCGCCAAGCATCCCATCTCGCCGGCATTCCGGACAGTGTGCCCGCCTACACCGTGAATCAGGCCTGCGCCTCGGGTCTCAAGGCCATTGTGTTGGCCGCCCGCTCGGTCCAGGCCTCGGAAGCGGATGCGGTTCTCGCGGGAGGGATGGAGAACATGAGCCGTGTCCCCTATCTCCTGCCCGGAATCCGCTTCGGTGTGCGGATGGGCCACCAGGAGCTGACCGACGCCATGGTCAAGGATGGATTTCTCTGTCCGCTATGCGGAAAGATCATGGGAGAAACCGCGGAGAATCTGGCGCGGGAGTACGGGATCTCCAGGCTGGAGCAGGATCGCTACGCCGCCCGGAGCCAGGAGCGCTGCCAGCGGGCCAGGGAGCGCGGACTCTTCCGGGAAGAGATCGTCCCGGTGGAAGTTGCCGGGCCGAAGGGCATTCCCGTCCGCGTTGAAGCGGACGAGCACCCCAGGGATCAGGTGACCGTCGAATCGCTGGCGAAGCTCACGCCGGTATACGGAGAGCAGGGCACCGTAACGGCCGGCTCGGCTTCCGGCATCACCGACGCGGGAGCCGCGCTGGTGGTCTCGGGGACGAGGCCTGCCACACTCAAGGGTCCGGTAGCCAGGCTGGCTCATTGGACCAGCGTGGGGGTCGAGCCATCCCGGATGGGAATCGGCCCGGTTCCGGCCATCCGCAAGCTGCTGCAACTTTCCAGACTCACTCTTGAAGAGATCGACCTGGTGGAGATCAACGAAGCTTTTGCTGCCCAGGTCCTGGCCTGCCAGAAAGAGCTGAACATCGATCCCGAAAGACTCAACCCGAACGGCGGCGCCATCGCCCTGGGCCATCCCATCGGCTGCTCCGGGGCGAGAATCGTCGTCACGCTCATGCATGAAATGGCCCGAAGGAAAGCCCGCTATGGCATCGCTGCCCTGTGCGTCAGTGGTGGAATGGGAGTGGCGGCCCTGCTGGAGTCGGACACCTCAACTTAGGCGGGAGGCACCTCCCCCACAGGAGACTCATGAAGCCCTTCAAGGCCCTGGACTACTATCAGGTGGACAACTTGCTCACCGAAGAGGAGCGTCTCATTCGGGACACCATTCGATCCTTCGTCTCGGAGCAGGTCATCCCACGCATCGAGAAGCACTATCGGGAAGGAACCTTCCCCAAGGAGCTGGTGCCGCAACTCGCGGAGCTGGGAACCTTGGGCTCGTCGCTCCAGGGGTACGGTTGCGCCGGCTTGGGCCCGGTCGCCTACGGTCTGATCATGCAGGAGCTGGAGCGGGGCGACTCGGGGCTTAGAAGCTTCGTCTCGGTGCAGGGTGGCCTGGTCATGTATCCCATCCATGCTTTCGGTTCCGAGGAGCAGAAGGAGAAATGGCTGCCGGTCATGGCGCGGGGAGAAAAGATCGGCTGCTTCGGGCTTACCGAGCCTGACTTCGGCTCCAACCCCTCAGGGATGCTGACCCGCGCCGCCAAGAAGGGGGATCGCTATGTGCTCAACGGCACCAAGGCGTGGATCACCAACGGGTCCATCGCCGATGTGGCGGTCGTATGGGCCAAGCTGGATGGGGAAATCCAGGGCTTCTTGGTGGAGAAAGGCACCCCGGGGTTTTCTTCCAAGGACCACGAGGGGAAATTCTCCCTGCGCGCCTCGGTCACTTCGGAGCTGGCTTTTCAAGACTGCTCCATTCCGCTGGAAAACCGCCTCCCCAAGGCGGATGGGCTCAAGGCGGCGCTGTCTTGTCTCAACCAGGCCCGTTATGGGATTGCCTGGGGCGTCATCGGCTCCGCTTTGGCGGTGTTCGATGAAGCGTTGGAATACTCCAAGACCCGAATCGTCTTCGACAAGCCGGTGGCAGGCTTCCAGCTGCAACAGCGCAAGCTGGTCTGGATGGCCACCGAGATCACCAAGGGGCAGCTGCTCTGCCTGCAGCTGGGTCGGATGAAGGAGGCCGGCAAGGCCACGCCCCAGCAGGTCTCCCTGGCCAAGATGAACAATTGCCACGTGGCGCGCGAATGCGCCAAGCTGGGCCGCGAGATCCTGGGCGCCAACGGAGTGACCGATGAATACCAGGTGGGACGCCACCTGTGCAACATTGAATCGGTCTATACCTACGAAGGCACGCACGACATCCACACCCTCATCGTGGGGCAGGATCTGACGGGAATCGCCGCGTTTTTTTGATAGGCAGGCTCAAGGGCGCGGTCGACGGCCGCTGACGCAGATATTCCAGTCGTGCACCTGGATCTTTTCCAGGCCCGCTTCTGCGAACCATCCGAATACTTCCGGGAAGCTGTGCTTGGATTGGTAGGTGGGAGAGTACCAATCGTAGGTTCCCAGGATCTTCCAGCGCCAGGGGCCCTCCCCCGCGATGGGAATCACCCGGAATGGGACCCCCAACACCGGAATCTTCTGCAGATAGTAAAGTGGAATCGCCAGGTGGCAGAGCAGATAGAGGAGGCGTGGCGGCATCCGGATGGTGAAGCGGCGCAGGAAGTCGGAGGCCTTATTGCGGTAGGTGCTGTAGGCCGAGTAGACCCAGATGCCGATGATCCCACCGGGCCTCAGCCGCTGGGCAAGTGTGAGGAACGCAGCCTTGCAATCCCGAGTGTGGTGAAGCACTCCCGTGCTGAAGATGCCGTCGAAGCTTTCCTCAGCGAGGGGGAGATTGAGGATGTCTCCCCTCAGAATACTGACCCCAGCCTTGCCGCGGGTGCGTGACGCCGCGACCCGGACTCCATCGCTGAGGTCGATCCCCACCACTTCGGCGGCGTGATCCGACAGCACCTCCGTCAGGGTCCCCCGGCCGCACCCAGCGTCCAGCACTCTTTTCCCCTTCAGCTCCTCTGCCTCTACGCCCAGGCACTTGAGAAAATCCTCCTTGACCCGCCGCGAGCGTGTTGCGTTCTCTGGACTGTCCCTTTGCGCGAACCACTGAAAGGAGAAGCTGGCGGTGTAGTCCTGGCTCATGAACTGGGCAATCCCCTCCTCGATTGGATAGCGCTTGCCGCACCCGCAATCCAGATCTCCCAAAATGATTTCATCTCCCGCCCTTTCCCGGACCTCCAAGCGCAGGGAGCCGCTACACTCCGGGCACATTAGAAATCCGAGCGCCGCCTCTTTCACAATGTCTCCCTCCCGATGCCCGCCGCGGAACTCATTCCTCCGGGGCCTCGCTGCCTGGAGATTATAGAGGATAGGCCGCGCCCAGCGCCCGAACCGCCGGCAGCCTGGCTCCCCCCTCAACTCCCGTGGGTTGAAACTCTTCGGAACGCGGTGTTATATTCCGCCCGCGTTCCGTCGTCGGTCGGAGGGCGCCAAGCCGGAGACCCCTTGCCTCCCAAACCCGGACTCTCAGGAAATCTCAGCAGCATGGCTTTCCCCGATTTGCTTCAGTGGGTCAGCCATGCGCGCAAGACCGGCGCACTGAGTGTGCAGCAGGACACCTTGGTGAAGCGACTGTTTCTGCGGGAGGGAGTCGTCGTCTCCTCCGGAAGCAACGACCCGCGGGAGTTTCTCGGGCAGGTCATGGTGAGCCAGCAGCTACTCACCGAGTCTCAGCTCAAGGAGGCTTTCGACATCCAGGAGAAGACCCATGTGATGCTGGGGAGGGTCCTGGTGGAGAAGCAATGGGTCCCCGAGGAAGTCGTGACCCAGGCGCTGAAGCGCAAGACCGAGGAAACCGTCTACAGCATGTTCCTCTGGGCCGAGGGCGACTTCGAGTTCCACGAGGGGAACGGGCAGGCCGACGCCGCCATCTCCATCCACCTCAAGGTTGAAGAGGTGTTGCTGGAAGGTCTGCGCCGCTACGACCTGGCTCAGAAAATTCGCCGCGCCTTCCCGCACAAGATGGTGATTCTGGATCGCACCCGCGTGCCTCCCCCGCCCGAGCTCATGGCCAACGCTTTCGCCCGACGCGCCCTGGAGTTGGTGGACGGCAAGCGGACGCTGCACGAGCTCTGTCTGGAGCTTCACGCTCCCGAGTTCACCGTCAGTTACTTTCTCCTGTCAGCACTGGAACGAGGGTTCGTGCAGGTGGTGGCCCCTGACAAGGAGGAGGGGCGGGCGGTCACCCACCCTCCCGTTGCGGACTCTCTGCGAGCCGCCAAGGAGCTGATCCGCGCCGGGGCTCTGGAGGAGGCGCTCTCGCTGCTGGAGCAAATCTCGGGAGCATCGGAGAGAAGCTCGGAAGTGGGAGAGCTCATGAAGGTCGCCGAGGTGAATCTCATCGACCGCCTGTACCGCAGCTCCCTTCCCCCCAAGCAGATTCCTTACCTGAAGCGTCCCCTGGAGCAGCTCACGGATGAAACGCTGACGCCGGAGGAGGTATTCCTGGTGAGCCGCGTGAACGGCAGCTGGGATCTGAAGTCCATCGTGAGCATTTCGCCACTGAGGGAAGTCGACGCTTTGAGGGTCTTGAAGCGCTTGAAAGAGAGGGGCATCATCGCCCTCAAGGAGTCCTAGCGGCTCAATCCTCGCCGCACACTGGGTGCACTTCTCCGACCTCCTCGTAGCGCTCCGACTCCAGCTGAAGCGTGGTGTGACAGATCCCGAAGCGCTCCTCCAGGACCTGCTTGACCCGGTTCAGGAGCTGATCGCTCTGGGACAGAAAGCCGTCCTTCACCACCAGGTGTCCGCTCAGCGCCGGCATCCCGCTGGTGATGCTCCAGACGTGCAGATCGTGCAAATCCACGACTCCCTCCACGGAGCGCAGCGCCGAGGTCAGCTCCGCCAGGGCCATCCCCGAGGGAGTCGCTTCCAGCAGAATGTCGCAGGCCTCCCACATCAGCCGCACCGCCCCCCAGAGAATGACGCCACCGATGACGATCGAAATGAGGCCGTCGGCCTGATACCAGTGGGTGATTCTCATGAATATCGCCCCCGCGATGACGCCCAGGGAGGAGAGGGCGTCGCCCAGCACGTGAAGCAGCGCGCCGCGCACGTTCAGGTTGTGCCGCGACCCTGACAGGATCGCGATTCCGCCCAGGTTGGCCAGGAGCCCCGCCACCGCCACGTAGAGCATCAACCGAGTGGCCACCGTCTCCGGGCGAAGCAGTCGCCCCACCGCCTGGACGATGAGATACAGGGAGACCAGGACCAGAATCGTGCCGTTGATCAGCGCCGTGAGGATTTCCAGACGGTGATAGCCGTAGGTCTTGCGATGGGTGGCCGGCCGGGCTGCCAGGGAGACGGCGAACAGGCACAGGAGCATCGCCAGCAGGTCGGTCATCATGTGGCCCGCATCGGAAAGCAGGGACAGGCTGTGCGACAGAGTGCCCCCCACCGCCTCCACGATCAGGATGACGCCGGTGAGAGCCACCGCCCACAGCAGGCGCCTGCGATCCCGCTCCTGGGAGCCGAGCTCACGGGAGTGTTGATGCTTCAGGTTCGCTCCTTCCCGCCGCCGGGATTCCCCTCCAGCACGATGACCGCCGCCGCGGTGTCGGCGGTGTGCGTCAGCGTGAGATGCACCTGGCGCACCCCGCGACGAGCCGCCGCTTCGGCCGCCTTTCCGGTGAGCAGCAAATCGGGCTTGCCGGAGGCAGTGCGCACCACCTCGATCTGGGTCCATCCCAGGTGCCAGCCCCGACCCAGCGCCTTGAGGAAGGCCTCCTTGGCGGCGAAACGTGCCGCGTAGTGAATCTCCGGCTTGCGACGGGCGTCGCAGTAGGCGATTTCCGCCTCCCGGTAAACCCTCCGAACGAAACGCCCCCGGTCCTTCTTCAGAAGTCTGCGGATGCGCCCCACCTCGCACAAGTCGAGTCCGATGCCCAAAATCACCGCGCCACCTCGACGGTCCCGAAAGTCTCGAATCCAGCTCGACCGTCCTCGAAGATCCGCAAATATCGCCGGCCCTCCCTCCAGGACGGGAGCACGAAGACCTCGATCTCTTTTCCGCCGGCTTGCCAGCTCAGGCGCGTTTCCTGATGGAAATGACCCAGCACCAGGGTGTCCGCCCCTTTGTCCCGCTGCTCCGTGGCAAAGCGGCGACATTGCTCTTCCGGGAAGCGGATCCGGTGTCGCCGGTTCGTCCGGGCGATTCTGCGCTCCAAGTGCCGTGCCAGGCCTCGGGCCAGGCCTTCGGGAAGGCGTTCCAGGATGCCCAGAAGCAGGGGTCCTTTGGCCAACCGCCGCCAGCGGCGGTAAGGGCGGTCCTCCTGATTCACCAGGTCGCCATGTGCGAGATGGATTCTCCGGTTTCCGAAAGCCAGGTCGAGACTCTCCTGGGCTATTTCCCGAAACACCGACGAGCCGTAGAGGGATTTCAGGTGATAGTCTCGGTTTCCTTCCACATAGTACACGTCGATTCCCGCGGCCCTGAGGGCGACAATTCCATCGACGACTCGGCGATGGCTGCCGGATATGAAGGCTTGGGATCCGATCCACAGGTCGAAGAGATCCCCCAGCAGATAGAGGGCGTCGGCCTCGGCGGGCAAGTGGCGCAGAAAATCTAGGAAGAGCTCCACCTCGGGATCCTCTTCCCTGAGGTGCGCGTCTCCCAGAAGGAGAATTGAATTCATCGCCGGATCAGGTCGGCGTAGCTTCCGGAGAGAGAAATCTCCCGCAGCGGTTGTCCCCGCAGCATCCACTCGGCTGCCAGGCTGAAGAAGAGCTTTTCCGCCACTTGAACCTTGGCCGGGTCCGTGTCCGCGGCGCTCTTGGCCTCGCGGAAGGTCCCGGCTGCGGCGTCGAGGGCTTGCTGCACCTCATCGTTGCTCATCTCTTGGAAAGTCTTTCCGTCCGGGAGCGCCTCCAGCCTCCCACCGCACCGCTCCAGGCGAGCCGCGACGTCGGCGCCGTACTGCGCTTCAGTGTTCGCGGGTTCGCGGGCGAAGCGCTCCCGCGCTTCGGCGTAATGCCCTGCCCCCAGCTCCATCAGGGCCACTTGGAACAGGGGCGGAGGGGATTTGGGATTGACAGCTTCGGCTTGCTCCAGCTTGCGCGCCGCTTCGCCGTAACGGCGGGCCTGAATGTCGGTGCCCGCATCCGCGGTGATCGCCAGGGCGTACAGGATCGGGTTGGGGTCCTTTTCGGCGGCCATGGACTCCGCCGCCTTGCGATAGGTGGTGGCGCTCAACGCTGCGTTGCCCGCAAACTGGTATAAGCGTCCCAATCGGAACAGGTCCGCGCCCGAGAGGTCGGTTCGCTTCTCGAACTTCTTTATCCCCTCCTGGGCGGCTTTCTGCATGTCGGAGGCGCGCTGCAGCTGAACGTAGAGCGCCGTCAGGTAATAGGAGTCTTCCAGCGTTCCTTTGGCGGATCGGGCCTGCTTCTCCAGGAGAGGCGCTGCCTTTTCACGGTAAGACTGGGCCTTTTCCCGCTGCCCGTTTCGCTCGTAGACGTAGGCCAGCTGGTAGAAAAGCTGGCCATCCTTGAGTCCTTTCTCCGTCGCTTTCTCCAGCAGCGGAAGCGCGGCGTCATAGTCGCCGCGATCATAGAGACGCTCTCCTTCCAGGGCGGCTTTCTGGGCTTCCGACGCCGCACAGCCTCCACCTACGAGTGTGAGGGTGAGGAGAATCAGCAAAGGGAATCGGCTTTGGGGCTGGTTCATTCGAACCTCGGAGATTCGCCCGGCGCTCGGGCGGAGTGTTGACATGGCGGGCCATCGTAGCATGCGGAATTTCACGGCTTCAATCCGCCTCCATCCGGGAAGTCTCTCGCGGGCACGGCGAAAACTCGCCGAGGCTGCGGAGCCTGTCCAGCGTGCCTGAGGCGATGGCTTCCCGGGCCCGCCTCATGACGGAGGCAAAGTAAGTCAGATTGTGCAGCGTATTCAGGCGCGATGCGAGGATCTCACCGCTCATGTAAAGGTGCCGCAGGTAGGCGCGGGAATAGTTCCGGCAAGCGACACAGGGACAGCCTGGGTCCAAAGGCCGGGGATCCTCGCGAAACTCGTGGCGTTTGATCTGGATCTTCCCCTGGCTGGTGAACAGCGTGCCGTTCCTCGCGTTGCGCGTGGGCAGGACGCAGTCGAAGAGGTCGATCCCCTCGGCGATGAGCTCCAGCATCTGACCGGGAACCCCGATTCCCATGACGTATCTGGGCGCGGCTGGCGGAAGGTATGGCACGGCCGCGCGCACCGATTCCCCGGCCAGCTCCGGTGGCTCCCCAACTCCGATCCCTCCCAGGGCGTAACCCTCGAAGCCCAGGGCGGTGATTTCTCCGGCACTGCGCGCCCGCAGATCCCGGTGCACTCCACCTTGAACGATCCCCAGGCGGTGCTGCCCCGCCCGCATAGGTGTGGCGAGGCCGAGCCGGGCCCAGGCGGTGGTTCTCCGCACCGCCTCTTCGATGCGCTTTCGATCGGCTGGATAAGGCGGGCAGTCGTCCAGCGGCATCACCAGATCGGAGCCGAGATCCCGCTGAATCTCCGCGCTCAGCTGAGGGGTCAGATGGAACCGGGTCCCATCCAGATGGCTCGCAAACTCCACGCCTTCCTCGTGGATCTTTCTGAGCCCCGCCAGACTGAAGACCTGAAAGCCCCCGCTGTCAGTCAAGATCACGCCGTCCCACCCCATGAATCGATGCAATCCTCCCAGCGTTGCGATGGTCCGGTGTCCCGGGCGAAGCAGAAGGTGATAGGCATTGGCCAGGAGAAGGGTGTATCCCAGCGCATGGAGCTCGCGGGCTTCCAGCGCTTTCACGCTGCCCTGGGTTCCCACCGGCATGAAGGCGGGAGTCAGCACGCCGCCGTGGCAGGTCTGCAGGAGGCCGCATCGGGCGAGGCTCTTGGGATCCCGGGCGGTCACTTGGAAGAACATGCAAGTCTCCCAGGGGAGTCAGTGAAGGAACATGGCATCGCCGTAACTGTAAAAGCGGTACTGCCGCTCGATGGCCTCCCGATAGGCCTCCAGAATCCTCTCCCGCCCGATGAACGCCGCGACGAAAAGCAGGAGCGTGGAGCGGGGTAAATGGAAATTGGTGATCAGCGCGTCCACACAGCGGAATTTGTGGCCCGGCAAAACGTAGAGATCGCATTCCCCCTCGGCCTCGTGCAGCGCTGATCCCAGCGCCACGTGCTCCAAGACACGCGCCACGGTCGTGCCCGCGGCAACAACTCTCCCTCCCCGCTCGCGGGTCTGCGCCAAGGCTTGGGCGGCTTCTCGGGGAAAGAAAAACTGCTCGGAGTGGATCCGGTGCTGCCGCGCGTCGAGTGCGCGCACCGGCAGGAACGTCCCAGGCCCCACGTGCAGGGTCACGAACGTGCTCCTCACACCCTTCTCCTGCAGGCATCGCAAGAGTTCCGGGGTGAAGTGCAGGCCCGCGGTGGGCGCAGCCACGGCACCGCGGTGGCGCGCAAACACGGTCTGGTAGCTGCTGGAGTCCCCCTCCGCCCGGGATTCTCCCTTGTCCCGGTGAATATAAGGTGGAAGAGGCACCTCCCCTTCCCGATCCAGAAGACCCGGCACGTCGGCACTTGGGGAAAACTCCAGAATCACAGTGTCTTCGCACCGCTTTGCGATGCGCGCCGTTTCCCCAGGGAATTGGATGGAAATTCCTTCGCGGATCTCCCGCATGCCGTTGCACAGCGCCTCCCAGGTGCCACCGCCGAGGTGGCGCACGAAGAGGAACTCCAGTCTCCCGCCCGTCGGCTTGCGCGCGAAGATGCGGGCCCGGAAGACCCTGGTGTCGTTGAGAACCAGGAGATCCTTCGAATCGAGAAGGTCGGGGAGAT
Source organism: Acidobacteriota bacterium (assembly GCA_022616665.1). Taxonomy (GTDB): domain Bacteria; phylum Acidobacteriota; class Polarisedimenticolia; order Gp22-AA2; family AA152; genus AA152. The sequence continues at coordinate 9,909 of JAKEFJ010000059.1, read as the reverse complement.
CCCGGAAGCTGCGGTGCTCCCGCTTGCCGCTGCCGTGCTCCAGGGTGAGGAGGCGCGACGAATCCCGGGGAGAGACCGGCTCCTGAGCAATGCGCTCCGGGGGAAGCGGGTAGTCGTAATCCGCCAGGAGAATCGGCGCCGGAGAGGTCAGACTCGTATCCGGTAGGGAATGGGATCCTGATAGCCCGCTTCCCGAAATCCCTTCATTCTGAGGAGGCACGACTCGCATTCTCCACAAGCCCGCTCGCTCTCGCCGTAGCAGGACCAGGTGAGGTGGAAAGGCGCCCCGAGACGCGCACCTTCCCGGACAATTTCAGGCTTGCTCCGGTGCAGGAGCGGTGCGACGACTCGCAGCCGGGTCTCGGGCCTCGTTCCTTCGGCAATCAGCCGGTTGAACGCCTCCAGGTAGCTCTCTCGACAGTCGGGATAGCCGGAGCTGTCCTCTTCCACCGCGCCGTAAAATATCCACCTCGCCCCCAGGACCTCCCCCCAGGAGACCGCCGCCGCCAGAAAGTGGGTGTTCCGGAAAGGAACGTAGGTGGTGGGAACCTTTGAATCTCCCCGACGGGAATCAGCCAGCGGCAGGGAGCGATCCGTCAGGCTCGATCCCCCGATGCTTCCCAGGGGATCGACCCGGGCCACCAGCCGCTTCTGGACACCGAAGTGATTCGCCAAGGCCTCGAAGGCTGTCCTCTCCCTGGCCTCGGTCCGCTGGCCGTAATCCAAGTGCAGGAACGCCGCCTCATGATCCCGACAGGCCAGAGCGGCCACCACCGCCGAATCCATTCCGCCGCTCACCAGGACGACTGCCGTTTCACGGCTGGGGCTCATCAGACCCCCCGCATATCCGGCGGCCAGATCAGCTTGTGGAGCTGGAGCTGCAACCGGACCTTCAACCGATCCTGCAAGATCCACGCGGCGAGCTCTCTCCCGTCCAACGCGCCGAACACGGGAGAGAAGAGCACGGTCGGATGATCCTCGAGGCGCCTCTCCCGCAGCACCCTCCGCGCCCACTCATAATCGCTGCGATCCCTGAGAACGAACTTGATTTCGTCGGTGGGCTTCAGGGATTTCAGGTTCTCCCAGCGGTTCTTCGGCTCCATGCCGCTTCCCGGGCATTTCAGGTCCAGGATAATGCGCACGCGGGAATCAATACCGGAAATATCCAGGCTCCCGCCCGTCTCGATCATCACTTCCTTCCCCAGATGCAGCAGTCCCGTCATCAACGAATGAACCCCTGGCTGAGCCAGGGGCTCTCCACCCGTCACCAGGACCAGGGATGCGCCGTAGGAATCCACGCGGCGCAGGATGTCGTCCAATTCCACGTCTTCACCACCATGGAAGGCATAGGCCGTGTCGCACCAGGCACAGCGCAAATTGCAGCCGGTCAGCCTCACGAAGGAGCAGGGACGTCCCACCTGGGAGGACTCCCCCTGGATGCTGTGGAATATCTCGGTGATTCTCAGCGTCTCCCGTCCCGGGCTCATTCCACCAAGCTCCTCAACAGTGCCAGGTTGATTCGGTCTTCCGCGTAGTCGGGCCCCTTGGGAGTCTCCAGGAGCATCGGGACAGAGGTCAGACTCGCATCGTTGAGCAGCATTCGAAATGCCTCCACCCCAATCTGTCCTTTGCCGATCTGCTCATGACGATCCACCCGGCTTCCCAGCTCGCGCTTCGAGTCATTGAGATGGATCGCCTTCAGCTTCTCCATCCCCACGGCCTCGGCAAATCTCTCCATGGTCTCCCGATACTTGCCGGGAGTCCTTAAATCATACCCCGCCGCGAAGACGTGGCAGGTGTCCAGGCACACCCCCAGCCTCTGCGGCTCGTCCACACCCTGCAGCACCGTTCCGAGCTGCTCGAAGCGGTGGCCCAAGCCCGTCCCCTGGCCCGCCGTGGTCTCCAGGAGAATCTGCACCCGGTACTTGCCCCGGCTCTCGTGAACCCGATCGATCGCCCGGGAGAGCCGGGCGAGTCCCGCTGCATCGCCGGCGCCCGTGTGCGAGCCGGGATGGGTGACCAGGTAGGGCACGCCGAGAGCCTCGCATCGATCCAGCTCCACCAGGAAGGCCCCGACCGATTTCTCCCAAAGCGGACCATCCGGCGAGCAGAGGTTGATCAGGTAGGAATCGTGCGCCACCACGGGACCGATGCCGGTTGCAGCGAGGTTGGCGCGAAATCGTTCCACCTCGCCCTCGCGAAACGGTGCGGCACGCCATTGATTGCTGCTCTTGACGAAGATTTGCAGCGACTCGCAGCCCACTCCCTGGGCCGTCAGCACCGCTTTGTCCACCCCTCCGGCAATGGAGATGTGGGCCCCCAGCCTCGGCGCGCGCAGCTTGTACTTCTGCGGTTCCAGCTTCGCCACTGGGCTCATGGCCCTCCCGTGTGCGCCGCCGGGCGCAGATGGCTCGCCAGGATCTCCCGGTACAGAGCCTCGGCCACGGCACGGTTCCCTTCGGGTCGCAGGTGCCCGTCTTTTCGATAGTAGAATCTTCGAGCGGCATCGCTCCCGCTCATGACCGAGAGCAGATCCAAGACCTCGATCCCCTGGCGGTTGCAGAAACGCACGACTTCTTGTCCCACGGTACGGCTGCGCGACCAAGCCGCCACCCAGCCGCCACGAACCGCATCCCATGGATAAACCACCACCACCAACAGCGCGGCACCTTGCTTTTGACAATCCTCCTGAATCTGCCGCAGCAGACCGAAGGACCGGTCCATGACTTCAGGCTTCGAGGCCAGGGCATACCGCAGCCGTGGCGCGTACAGATTCAGCGCCAGGATCCTCCAGACAACGCTGGGTAGGAAGAGGTAGGGATGCTGTGTTCCGATCTCTTTCTTCAGAGCCTCAGCGCTCTCCGGATCGACCTCATACTTCCCTGCTTCGTCGACTTTCGCGGTGGCGTTGGGCAGGAAGTCGTTCGCCACGAAAAAACCGATCACGACCTCATCCGGATCGACTTCCCGGATGAATTGGCGGAGCAGGCCAAGCTCCTGCGCCGTGTTGAATCCCCCCACCGAAAAATTGAACACCGAGAGACTCGGTATGTCGCCTCCGGCGCCAAGCCGGCCTAGCTCCTCGAGGCGGACATCGATGCGCTCCTGCTCCTCGGAACCGACCCCCACCAGCATGGAGTCTCCAAGCAACCAGACGCGGTACTCGCCGCTTCGCGGCGGGGTGAGCTCCTTGCTCCGGAATCCCAGGGAATTCGTGCGCATGGTGTAGCGGTACTCCGGACTGCTGAAGGTGTGGACGGCGTTGGGGGTGTAGCCGAGAAAACGCTGGGGGTCCCCTCCCCGATTCTCCACGACAACTCCGGAATTCATCAATCGCATGAAGAGAAGCTGGGCGTACTGCGAGTCGTCCGAATAACCCGGGAAGGCCACGCGGGCAATGATTTCAGCCGCCGCAAGAGTCAATCCGAACATCAACAGGACCGCCAGCCCCTTCAGCAGAAGGGTCCGCGCCCTCAAACCTGTTGCCCTCCTCATTTTCGTCCAATGTTTCCGATCTGATTACTTGTAGCATCTTCAGCCCCGGCAGATCAAACGGCGCAAAAGGCTGAATTCCTTGACGGATCAAGGACTTTGGGCTATGGTTTTTGGTTCATGCACGCAGCGAGGTCTATTCCCCATTCGCGAAATCCTTCCGGTGTAAGGAGTGATGATTGTGAAAGTGCAGCGCCCCATGGTCCTGGCCCTCCTGGCGGCGGCGGTGGCAGTGGCCCTCGGCTTCGCCGCCTCCGAATCCCAGCCGGCTAACCAGAAAACCCAGACTCGACCCGCCACGCAAAGCTCGAAGACCGCCCCGCAGACCCAGACCGCACCGACCATGGTGAACCAGCCCGTCCAGAGCTCGGGAGGGGTCACGGTCCGGGAAAACTACTTCATGCAGCTCCCCGGGATCGATTTGAGCACCCTCACCCCGAAACAGAAGCAGCGCTATCTCGATCGGGTGAATACGGAGCTCTGCAGCTGCGGCTGCCCCAATGACACCATCGCCCGGTGCCTGGTGAATGATCAAACGTGTAAAACGGTTCGGGGGCTGGCTGAGAAAGTCTTAAGCGAGGTCAAGTCCGGAAACTGAGCGCCAAATCGCGCCTTGGGTGCGTTGAGGCCCGGCGCGCCGCTGTGTTATATTGACCCGCCATTCAACCGAGTGAGCTTCCCTTTCGCGGATCCGCCTCCCGGGCTTCCCCTCCGCGGACCATCCCACGGTGTGGAGGTCAGGGGCACCCGCGACCACCGGAGGGACCCGGGCATGAAGGTCTACGACGTCTCCGAGATTCGCAATGTGGGGGTGATCGGCCATGGGGCTGCAGGTAAGACCTCCCTGGCCTCGGCGCTGCTATTCGACGCGGGAGCGGTGAGCAGGCTGGGGAAGGTCGAGCAGGGAAACACCGTCACCGATTACGACGATGAGGAAATCCACCGCAAGGTTTCCATCTCCTCCAGCCTGTGCTTCTTCGAGTGGAACAGGCGAAAAATCAACCTGATCGACACGCCGGGATACGGCACCTTTATCGCCAGCGCCAAAGGCGCCCTGCGAGTGGCCGACGCCGCCGTGACGGTGGTGTGCGGCGTGTCCGGCGTGGAGGTTCAGACCGAGAAGGCCTGGTCGTTCGCGGAAGAGTTCGGTCTTCCACGTATCCTCTTTATCAACAAGCTGGATCGGGACCGCGCCAGTCATTCCCGCACCCTGGAGTCGATCCAATCCCGATTCGGGCGGGCGGCGGTTCCCATCCAGATCCCCATCGGCTCCGAGAAGGAATTTCAGGGGGTGATCAACCTTCTGGAGATGAAGGCGCTGATTTGGGAAAAGGATGAGAGCGGCAAGTTTCAGTTGGGTCCTGTCCCCAAGGAATTGGAAGATGAGGCGAAATCGGCCCGGGAAAAGCTCGTTGAGATGGTGGCCGAGACCGACGAGAAGCTCATGGAGAACTTTTTCGAGGGCGGCGATCTTGCCGATGCGGATCTGCGCTCGGGCCTGTCTGCCGCGGTGAAGGCGGGCAAGATTTTCCCGGTGCTGTGCGGCTCCGCTCTGTTGAACATCGGCTCCCAGCCCCTCATGGACGTCTTCGTCGATTTGCTCCCCTCGCCCGCCGATCGAGGCGAAGCGAAGGGGACCGATCCCAAGACCCATCAGGAGACCGCACGGAAGCCTATCCCGGAGGAGCCTTACTCCGCCCTCGTCTTCAAAACCATCGCCGACCCGTTCTCGGGCCGCATCACGCTGTTTCGCGTTTACAGTGGAATCATCAAGTCCGACTCTTCGGTGAACAACGTGACCCGCGGCACCACCGAGCGGCTGGGAGCTCTCTCCCTGATGCAGGGCAAAGAGTTGATTCACGTGCCGGAAGTGAAGGCGGGAGACATCGTGGCGATTCCCAAGCTCAAGGAAACCCACACCGGCGACACCCTGGCGGACAAGGCGCACCCGATCCTGTACGCTCCGGTGGTGTTTCCCGAGCCCTCGATCTCCTTCGCCATCGAGCCCAAGAGCCGCGGTGATGAGGAGAAAATCTCCAGCGCCCTGCACCGCCTGGCCGACGAGGACCCCACCATCAAGGTCAGCCGCGATCCCCGGACCCACGAGATGCTCATCAGCGGTGCCGGGGAGCTCCACGTGGAGGTTGCGGTGGCCAAGATGAAGAAAAAGTTCGGCGTGGAGGCGATTCTCCACCCACCCAAAGTCCCCTACCTGGAGACCATCAAGGCCAAGTCGGAGGGGCACGGCCGGCACAAGAAGCAGACCGGCGGACATGGGCAGTTTGCGGATTGCAAGATCCGCATGGAGCCCCTGGCCCGCGGCGCCGGCTTCGAGTTCGTGGACGAGATCTTCGGCGGCTCCATCCCCCAAAATTTCCGCCCGGCGGTGGAAAAAGGAGTCCAGGAGTCTCGGCTGCGTGGATACCTGGCAGGCTTTCCGGTGGTGGATTTCCGGGTCATTCTCTACGACGGCGCCTACCACACGGTGGATTCTTCGGAAATCGCCTTCAAGATTGCTGGGAACCTGGCCTTCAAGGCCGCCATGGAACATGCCCGGCCGACGCTCCTGGAGCCCATCATGCACGTCTCGGTGGAGACTCCCGAGGAATACATGGGCGATATCATGGGGGACTTGAACAGTCGCCGGGGCAGGGTCCAGGGCATGGAGTCCCAGGGACATTCCCAGACCATCCGCGCGCAGGTGCCCATGTCGGAGATGCTCGCCTACTCTAACACCCTCAAGTCCATCACCGGGGGTCGGGGCGGCTACCACATGGAGATCTCCCACTACGAGGAAGTTCCGGCGCCCATCCAGACCAAGATCATCGCCGAGCATAAACCCCACAAGACCGAAGGTGAGGAAGGAACCTAGCGGGATGAAGGGGCATACCGACATTCGCGACCTTGCATCGTCCGAAGGCAAGGAGGTTCTGGTCCGCGGCTGGCTTTACGCCAAGCGCGAGTCGGGCAAGATCCGGTTCCTGGTGGTTCGGGATGGAACCGGATACCTCCAGGTGGTGGCTTTCGCCAAGGAGGTCTCCCCCGAGGTGTTCGCTGCATGCGGAACCGTCGGACAGGAGTCGTCCCTGGAAGTGAGGGGGATCATCCGCCGGGAGCCCAGGGCTCCGGGCGGCTTCGAGATGGGACTGAAGGAGCTCAGAATTCTTCACTCGGCGGTCGACTATCCCCTCACCCCCAAGGAGCACGGTCCCGAGTTCCTGCTGGATCACCGCCACCTTTGGCTGCGCTCCTCGCGCCCCCACGCCCTCTTGAGGATTCGCAACGAAATCTGTCAGGGGGTCCGGGATTTCTTCTACGATCGCGGCTTCGTGCTCATCGACTCTCCCATGTTCACCCCGGCGGCATGCGAAGGGACCTCTACGCTGTTCGAAACCGACTACTTCGGAGAGAAGGCCTACCTGACCCAATCGGGGCAGCTTTATCTGGAGCCAGCCTGCATGGCCTTCGGGAAGGTTTACTGTTTCGGTCCCACTTTTCGGGCGGAGAAATCCAAGACTCGCCGCCATCTGACCGAGTTCTGGATGGTGGAGCCCGAGGTGGCTTTCGCGGAGCTCCCGGAAATCCTGGAGCTGGCCGAGGACCTGGTCTGCTCCCTGGTGGCGCGGGCCCTGGACCGGAACCGCGAGGACCTGAAGGTCTTGGAGCGGGATACTTCGAGGCTGGAAAAGATTTCCAAGCCGTTCCACCGGATGACCTACGACGAAGCGGCGAAGATCCTCGAGGATCCGGCGATTCGCGCCCGCTCCGATGCGCAGGGAGCCCCTCCTTTCACGCCCGGCGGGGATTTCGGCGGCTTCGACGAGACGGTCCTCACCGAGAACCTGGATCGCCCGGCGATGGTCACCCACTATCCCACCGACATCAAGGCTTTCTACATGCAGCCGGATCCTGCCAATCCTTCCCGGGCGCTGTGCGTCGACGTGCTTGCCCCCGAAGGGTACGGAGAAATCATCGGCGGCAGCCAGCGCATTCACGATCACGACCTGCTCCTCGCCCGGATCCGGGAGCACCAGCTCCCGGAGGAAGCCTTCAAGTGGTATCTGGAAATCCGTAAATACGGCACCGTTCCGCACGGCGGCTTCGGCATGGGGGTCGAGCGAGTGGTTTCGTGGCTGGGAGGCGTCAAACACCTGCGGGAAGCGATCCCTTACCCCCGGATGCTGCACCGGCTCTACCCGTGACTCGCGTCGCTGCCCCGGTTCGCGTCGGCTTTCTCTCCCTGGGTTGTCCCAAGAACCTGGTGGATACCGAGATCATGCTCGGCCACCTCCGGCGCGGCGGTTACGCGTTGAGCCAGGATCCCGCCGACTCCGACGTGATTGTCGTGAACACCTGCGGCTTCATCGAGTCGGCGCGCCAGGAATCCATCGATACCATCCTGGAGATGGCCGAACACAAGAAGACCGGTCGATGCCGGCGGTTGGTGGTGGCCGGGTGTCTGGTGCAGCGCTATCATTTCCAGCTCCGCCAGGAGATCCCGGAGATCGACTCCTTCGTTTCCCTGGATGATCTGGAGCGCATTGTCGAGGCGGTGAAGACCGACCTCCACTCCAGCGCTGCTGATCCCGGGACTGACATCTCGGGGGCCGCCCGGGCCCTCTACGATCACCGCCAGGCCCGAGTCCTGGCCACGCGGGCCCACCTGGCCTATCTCAAGATCTCCGAGGGGTGCGATCATCCCTGCGCCTTCTGCGCCATCCCATCCATGCGCGGGGCCATGCGCTCTCGAAGCATCGAATCGCTGCATCTGGAGTCGGTGGATCTGGCGGCACGGGGCGTGAAGGAGCTGATCCTCATCGCCCAAGACACCACCGACTACGGGCGCGATCTTGCCGACCGCACCGATCTCACCGGGCTCTTGAGGGAGTTGGAAACGGTGGCCGGCATCGAATGGATCCGTCTCCATTATGCCTATCCCAACCGGATCACCCCCGCGCTTCTGGAGGCCATCGCTCAGAGCGCCAAGGTCTGTCGCTATCTGGACATTCCCCTGCAGCACGCCGACGCTGCGATCTTGAAGGCGATGAAGCGGGGCGGCAGCCGCCGGATCTTCCGGAAGATGATCGAGCAGGTTCGCCAGGTGCTCCCCGATTGCACTCTGCGAACCACGTTCATCGTGGGCTTTCCCGGCGAGTCCGAGGCGTCCTTCCAGGAGCTGTGCGATTTTGCGGAGGAGACGCGCTTCGATCACCTTGGAGCCTTCACCTATTCGCACGAGGAGGGGACATCGGCCTACGGCCTGCGCGACGACGTGCCCCCGGCGTTGAAGGAAACGCGCCGGGCCCGCCTGATGGAGCTTCAATCGGGCATCGCCCTCGAGAAGCACCGGACCCTGGTGGGGCGGACCCTGCCGGTGCGCGTGGACGGTCTCGAAAGCGATACACGCATGCTGCTCACCGGCCGCCTGGCATCCCAGGCGCCGGACGTGGATTCCCGGGTTCTCATCGTCGACGGTGAGGCGGCCGCAGGCCAGCTGGCGCCGGTGCGCATCGAGCAGGCCCATGCGTACGACCTGGTGGGCCGAATTGTCCCCCGGTCGGAGCGCGCCGCCTCCTGAGAGGAGTCCTCTGAAGTTTCCCGGCGGATTGGGTATCATGACCGACGATGGTGTGGACGTGATTCCCCCAGCCACGACTCTCGGCCGGAACCTGCTGCGCATCGACGACCAGCCATGAGGATCTACTCGTCCGTGGAATCGATCGCCCCACCCCTGGACCGGCCCGTGGTGACCCTCGGGAATTTCGACGGCGTGCATCGCGGCCACCAGTCCATCATTTCCCGGACTCTCGAGTACGCGGGGACATCCGGTCGCCATGCGCTGCTCACCACCTTCCGTCCCCACCCTCTCAAAGTCATTCGTCCGGATTCGGCCCCGCCGCTGCTCATGGATCACAATGAGAAAATGCTGCGCATCGAAGAGCTGGGGATCGAGCACTGTCTGGTGATTCCCTTCACGCCCTCCTTCGCGCAGATCCCGGCTGAAGATTTCGTCCGGCGGATCTTGCACGAAGGCTTGCAAGCCTCGGCAGTGTTCGTCGGTAACAATTTCAATTTCGGCCGCGGGCGGGAAGGCAACCTGGATCTCCTTCGCCTCCTGGGAGACCAGCTGGGCATCCAGATCCCGGAGGTGAAAGATTTCTTGGTGCTCGGGAGTCCCGTTAGCTCCAGCCGCATCCGGCGGGCGATCCTGTCGGGTGAGGTGGAGCTGGCCCGGGAGCTGCTGGGTCGACCCTTCACCCTCAACGGGAAGGTCATTCGCGGCGATTCACGCGGCGCGAAGCTGGGATTCCCCACCGCGAACATGGAGACCGCCTCCGAGATACTCCCCGGCGACGGTGTCTACATCACTCGGGCCGTAACTTCAGGCGGGGAGTACCCCGCCGTCACCAACGTGGG
>JAKEFJ010000058.1 GCA_022616665.1 Acidobacteriota bacterium | reverse complement strand
TCCACAAGCATCGGAGCCTCTGAAGCTGGTCGAGGTTGCCCGCCTGACCCACGACATCGGTTTTTCCGGATGGCCGACCTGGTCTCCGGACGGAAGCGTGCTCGCCTTTTCCTCAAACCGCAGCGGTAACTATGAGATCTATGTCCGCCGAGTCGAGGGGGGCCAGGACGTGAATATCACCAACGACCCGGCGGATGATTATCAGCCGGCGTTCTCGCCCGATGGCCAGTCCGTGGCGTTTGTCTCCAGCCGATCCTCCCGCACTGGAATGGTGCGGATCGGATCCAATTACGGCCTGGAATTCCGGACCTTCGGCGGCGACCTCTGGATCGTTCCCTCCTTGGGTGGACAGGCGAGGCGCCTGGCTGAAAACGCCAATTTTCCCGCCTGGCATCCCGATGGCGCGCGGCTGGTCTATGTCAGCGGGCCCGAAGGGCACCGCTCCATCCTGGAAGTATCGACCCAGACGGGCGAGTCGAAGACCTTGCTTTCCAGCTCCGCTTCCAAATGGGAAATCGTCAAGCTCCAGTTCTCCCCCGGCGGCGTCTGGGTGAGCTTCGAAGCAACCTCAGGAGTCGTGTCGATCATGCCGGCTGAAGGCGGCGCTCCCAGGGATCTGCTCGAAGCGTCCAGCTACGTCTGGGACGCTACCGGGCAGCGTATCTTTTCGATCGTCCGCGATCCCCTGGGTGGATCTCGCCTCATGTCGTATGACGTGAACGAGGCAAGCGGCAGTGTTCAAGGAGGCCCGCACATGCTTGGACTCTTGACGGGCCTGCTGCGGGAGCCGGCCATATCACGCGATGGAACTCGCCTCGCGGTAGGAGAGCTGGAGGAGGCCTTGAATCTGACGCTCCTGCCGCTCACCCCCGATGGCGGCAAGCCCGCCGGTCCGGAGGAGTTCCTGAGCCGAGGCCAGGTCCTCGATTCCAATCCCTTCTTCTCGCCCGACGGGAAGCGAATCGCCATGGCCAGCGACCGCCTCGGCCCCAAGGAAATCTGGATTGTGGATTTGGATACCCGCCGGCATACCCAGCTGCATCTTCCCGGGAGGGACTTGTCAGTGGACTTTCCCACCTGGTCTCCGAGCGGCAAGACGATCGGAATCACCCGTTACTTCCCGGGCGACACTCAGGCCATCTGGCTGTCCGCATCCGACGGCAGTCACGCCGAGGAGCTCGTCGCCCCAAGGCACTATTTGCAGGGAGGCCCTTTTTCCCCGGATGGGAAATGGCTCCTCTATTCAGCCGATGAGGCAGGAGTCAGTCAGCTGTTCGTCGTGGAGATCGCAGCCCGGAAGAGCCGCCAGCTCACCACGTCGGCGGGAGACAAGGCCGTGGGGGCATGGTCACCCGACGGCAGGTGGGTGGCCTACACTTCCAACGCAACCGGAAACCTGGAGCTTTGGAGGATGCCCTTCCCGGGTGGAAAGGAAGGGCGTCTGACGGCGGGAGCCGAGCGGATGCGCCACATGTCCTTTGCACCTGACGGACGCTGGATTTATATCCAGCCGAGCCACGGGAACATCTATCGCCTCCCGGTCTCGGGAGGGGCCCTGCAACCTGTGACCTCGTTCCCCGTCTCGGGGCTGTACCTCGAGGAGCCGACCCTCTCTCCCGACGGCCGGTTCCTGGCATATTGCCGCAGCAACGGAAGCTCATCCCTGTGGCTTCTCACCCTCGGGAAGGCGCTACCGGAGCCGAAGTGATGGGAGTCGCATGATGGCGCTGACACCAGGCCGACGTCTTGGTCCTTATGAAATCATCGGTCCGCTCGGCGCCGGCGGGATGGGTGAAGTCTACAAGGCGAAGGACACGCGGCTGGATCGCGTCGTCGCCATCAAGGTACTTCCGCAGCATCTCTCGTCTAGCCCTGAGGTGCGGGCACGCTTCGAGCGCGAGGCGCGGGCGGTCTCGAGCCTCAATCACCCTCACATCTGCGTGCTTCACGACATCGGCTGCCAGGACGGCATGGATTACCTGGTCCTGGAGCATCTGGAAGGGGAGACTCTCGCCGCCCGCCTGGAGAAAGGTCCGCTTCCGCCCGATCAGACTCTCAAGACCGGAATCGAGATCGCCGACGCATTGGAGAAAGCCCACAAGAGCGGCATCGTCCACCGGGATCTGAAGCCCGGCAACGTCATGATGACGAAGACCGGCGCCAAGCTGATGGACTTCGGCCTGGCCCGGGGAGTGGGAGCGTCCGGGGCTTTGGGCGAATCCACCCAATCTCCCACCATGAGCCAGCCGCTCACGGCCGAGGGGTCGATTCTCGGAACCTTCCAATACATGGCGCCGGAGCAGCTGGAGGGAAGTGAGGCCGATGCGCGAACGGATCTATTCGCCTTCGGAGCGACGCTCTACGAGATGGCCACCGCGAGGAAAGCGTTCGCCGGCAAGAGCCAGGCGAGTCTCATCTCCGCCATCATGGCCTCCCACCCAGAGCCGATCTCGGCCATCCAGCCCATGGCTCCCGCGGCGCTGGACCGCGTCGTCAGGCAGTGCCTGGCCAAGGATCCCGATGAGCGCTGGCAATCCGCCGGGGATCTCAGGCGCGAGCTGGCCTGGATCGCCGCGGGGGGATCGCATTCCTCCACGGCGGCTCCCGCCGCATCCGGGACGCCCCGCAGAAGCCTCGCCACGTGGGTGGGCCTCGTGGCGCTGGCTCTCCTCGCCGCCGGCGCCGGGCTGACCCTCGGAATTCTCCGGCGGCCTTCCATCGCCATCCGTCCAGTGCGCGCCTCGATTCTTCCTCCGGAGCGAGGACGATTCGACACGGCCGGCAACTTTGCCGCGCCGGTGGCCATCTCCCCCGATGGCTCGCGGATCGCGTTCACGGCCCGCCTGGGGGAAGGCAGCGTCATGCTCTGGGTGAGATCGTTGGATGGGGCGGATGTCAAACAGCTTCCCGGTACCGAAGAAGCCGCACTCCCATTCTGGTCTCCCGATGGCCGCTGGGTTGGATTCTTCTCGAAGGGAAAGCTCAGAAAGATCGAGGCCGGCGGCGGCCCTGTTTTCGCCCTCGCCGATATTGGCGATCCCCGCGGAGGAACTTGGAACGAGGAGGGCACAATTGTTTATTCTCCCTCGCCCGCGTCGGTTTTATATCGAGTCTCCGCCTCGGGCGGAAAAGTCTCCGAGGCCGCTCAGTTCGACCCGAAGCGGCAAGAGCAGACCCATCGATTCCCCCAATTCCTGCCCGATGGCCGTCATTTTCTCTACCTGAGCCGTCGCAGCGGCGCGGGAAGAGGAACCGAGCCCGCGATCGTCGCCGGCTCCCTGGATTCTCGCGAGACGCACATCCTGATGGAAGTCGGCTCAAATGCCCTCTACGCCTCGGGCTGCCTCCTCTACGTCAACCAGGGAGCTCTCGTGGCCCGGAGGTTTGATCCGGAAAAACTCCAGGTCGAGGGAGAGCCTGTCACTCTCATCGAAAATCTGCGCATGGACGAGCGGTTCAGCTATGGCGTATTCTCAGCCTCTCAGAAAGGAACCCTGGTCTACCAGACCGGAAAAGCCCAGACCCGCTCCACGATGACCTGGATGGATCGATCCGGGAAATCTCTGGGTGTGCTGGGGGAGCCTGCTCAATACTTCAACGGCGGATCCATTCAGATCTCGCCCAACGGGAACCGGGCGATACTGGCTATTGTGAATCCCGATTCCGGGCAATCGGATATCTACCTGGCCGATTTTTCCAGTGGGAGCCGCAGCCGCTTTACGTTCGGGTCCGTCGACAGCTTCGTGGCGGTCTGGTTTCCTGGAGGGAATCGAATCGCTTACCGGGCCGGTCTGCCGGGTCGAACCTACGAAACCCGGGCGAAGCCGACGAGCGGCGTGGGAGAGGAAGAGATCCTGGTCAAGAGCGAGACTTTTGCAGCTCCCACGAGCATTTCTCCGGACGGCCGATTCCTGGTCTATGAGCAGCGCGTGTTGGGTGGGACGACAAGTGATGTTTATCTTGTAGACCTCACGGGAGAAAGAACCCCTAAACCGATCCTGTCGACGTCGGCGCTTGAAGGTCTTGCCAAGATTGATCCCTCGGGTCGATTCCTGGCCTACGTGTCGAATGAGTCTGGGCAGATGGAAGTCTATGTAACGGCGTTTCCCCAGTCGGGCGGCAAGTGGCAAGTTTCGCAGAACGGCGGCACCGAGCCGCGCTGGCGAGGCGACGGGAAGGAGCTGTTCTTCTTCGATCCCGACAATCGGCTGCTGGCGGCACCCGTCAGCGCCACCGGCCCCGACTTCCAGTCCGGGACCCCTGTGCCTCTCTTTCAGACCCGTTCCATGGGAAATCTGTGGCGATACGATGTGACCCGGGATGGCCAGCGGTTCCTGGTCAACACTCCCCTTCGGGATGAAACTCTATCCCCGTTGACGCTCCAGTTGAACTGGCCGACGCTCCTGGACAAGCCATGAGCCTGAAGGCAGCCTGAGCCCCATGCCACTATCCGCGGGCACGCGCCTGGGACCCTATGAAATCCTCTCTCCGCTAGGCGCGGGCGGTATGGGCGAGGTCTACCGGGCGCGCGACACCAAGCTCGATCGTGAAGTGGCCATCAAGGTGCTGCCTGCCGAATTCGCGGCCGATCCCGATCGATTGCGCCGCTTCGAGCAGGAAGCGCGTTCGGCGGGAAAGCTGAACCATCCCAACATTCTCACGGTCCACGATCTGGGAAGCCACGAAGGCTCGCCTTATCTGGTGACCGAGCTGATCGAGGGCGAGACGCTTCGGGAGAAACTGGAGAAAGGCCTCCTGCCGATTTCCGAGGCGGTCGGGTACGCAGTTCAATTCGCCCGGGGGATCGCGGCGGCCCACGACCAGGGGATATTCCACCGGGATCTCAAGCCCGAGAATCTATTCCTCACGCCGGACCGCCGGCTGAAGATCCTCGATTTCGGCTTGGCAAAGCAGGCTCCCACCCTGCCGGCCGGGATGTCCCCGACCCAGGCGCCCACCGTGATGGAAGGAACCCGCCCGGGGATTCTCCTGGGGACGGTCAGCTACATGTCCCCGGAACAGGTGCGCGGGATTCCCGCTGATGCGCGCTCGGATCGCTTCGCCTTCGGGGCCGTGCTCTACGAGATGCTCACCGGTCGCCGGGCATTCTCACGTGACAATCCCGCCGAGACGTTGGCCGCGATCCTGCGGGACGATCCGCCCGATCTTCTCGCCATTCGCCCGGAGACTCCCCAGGAGCTGGCGGACCTGGTTCGCCGGTGCCTGCAGAAGGCTCCGGAACGGCGCCCCCCCTCGAGCCTGGATCTTGTGAAGCGACTGGATGATGTTTCCTGGGATATCGCCCGGGGAGATTCAGCCCGCCGCCGGGCGCTGCGAATGGGCGGGGTTGGGGCGGCATTGCTGATGGCCGTCGCTCTCATCCTCTATGGCTGGATGCGCCAAGGCGGACGCGGCTCGGAGGAAACCCGCACCCCAACGCTATTTCAAGTCACCATCGCGGAGGGAACGGAGGACTTCCCGGCCTTTTCACCCGAATCCAGGCGGCTAGCCTTCTCGTCGGAATCGGGAGGCGTGCGGCACATCGTGTTGAAGGACATCGCGGCCCGCAACGAAACGCCCGCCACGGGTGGCGAGTTCGACGAGATCCAGCCTGCCTGGATGCCGGACGGTTCCACGCTCCTGTTCGTGCGCGCTCGGAAACCGGGCCAGCGGCTGGAGCCGGGAGACATCTTCGGGCGGTATTCCGGCGGGGATATCTGGTCGCGGGACGTCGCTTCGGGCCGCGAGGTGAAGCTCATCGAAAACGCCTTCAACCCCGCCCCTTCCCCCGATGGTCAGTCCATCGCCGTGGATGCCGCCTGGGTGGGCCCTTCCCGAATCTGGCTGACGGACCGGCTCGGCCACAACCCGCAACAGCTCACTTCCGATTCGTCCGAGGCGGTGGATCATCTGCGGCCCCGCTGGTCCGCCGATGGCAAACGGATCGTTTTTCAGAACCAGGAGCGCACCAAGTTCGATGTGAGGGTCGTCGATGTGTCCAGCAAAAAGCTGGGTTGGGTCACCGACGATGCGTTTCTCGACGTCGCACCGAGCTGGTCCCCATCCGGTCGGCAAATCATTTTTTCCTCCCACCGCAGCGGCGGACTGAATCTCTGGGGAATGCCGGTAGCGGCCGATGGAAGCCCCGCGGGGCGGGCAGAGCAGATCACCACCGGCGCCGGGCAGGACGTGAATGCCGCATTTTCACCCGACGGCAGACGCCTCGTCTTCGCCATCCTGCGGCAGAATGCCAGCCTCTGGGAGCTTCCTGTCGATCCTGCAAGCGGGCGACTCACCGGCGCGCCCAAGGAGGTCATCGGCACCACCCGGGAGGAAAGCCGCGCCGCGTGGTCCCCGGACGGGTCGAGCATCGCATTCAATTCGGATCGCGAGGGGGACATGAACATCTGGGTGGCAAACCTGACCGACGGATCGTCCCATCGCGTGACCAAAGGGCCCGGCGGCGACTACCAGCCCAACTGGTCCCCCGACGGGCGCCGCCTCGCCTTCTTCTCTTCCCGCACGGGGAATTCCGATCTCTGGAGCGTGGATGTGCAATCGCTTGAGCTGAAGGCCCTCACCCACGATCGGGCCATGGAGATCAATCCCTTCTATTCACCCGATGGCAGGAGCATCGCCTACCAGTCCGATGCCAGCGGCCGGCTGGAGGTGTGGATTCTGGATGTGGAGCACGGTACCTCGCGACAGCTCACTTCGGTGGGGGTGACGGGGCATTTTCTCCGCTGGAGTCGGGACAGCGCCTTGCTCTATTTCCGGTGTCCAGGCCCCCCAACGTCAGAGGTGATGCGCATAGCCGTTTCAGGCGGCCAGCCCGAACCACTTGCCGGCATCCAGGGAGGCTCCCACCTGTCCTTCTCCCCGGATGATTCCAGGATCATGGACGTGATCGACCACAAGGCCCTCTGGGTCTCTTCCCTGGCGGGAAATGGGCCTGAGAAAGTCTTCCAGTTCGACGACCCTTCAGTCCGTATCGATTACCCGGTCTGGTCGCCGGATGGCCGGTGGATTCTGTTCGATCGCTTCAGCCCCAGAGGCGGGGACATCTGGTGGCTGGAGGGAATCTGAAGCGATTTCCCGGCATGCGGTTCTGACCCTGCTGGAAGTCAGCCTTGCCGTGTGGGAGCGTGGATTTTCTGATAAGCTTTCCCCCTCTTAACCAGCCTGACCGTATCCGTGGAGGAGGATTTCGACCATGAAGATCGCGCGCATTTCCGCTCTGATGATGCTGGCCTTGAGTCTGACGGTGGGGATATCACTTGCCCTGACCACGAGCACCGATTTCGACCAGAATTACAACTTTTCCCTGGTCAAGACTTTTTGGGTGAAGATCGGCACGTCCTGGGGCAATCCCCTGGCTGAGCCGCGGGTGGTCGCCGCCGTGGAGCAGGCGATAGCGGCGAAGGGTTGGACCAAGGCCGCCGACGAAACTTCGGCGGATGCCGCAGTCATCCTGCACGGCTCGACGCAGCAGCAGCAGAGTCTGGATACCTTCTACTCGGGAATGGG
>JAKEFJ010000057.1 GCA_022616665.1 Acidobacteriota bacterium | reverse complement strand
GGCCTAGGGCTTCTACACGCTTATCCGGTTCGTAACGTCTCGCCTATTACCCGCCGACTCCGGAAAGTGTCGGGCGCAAGGCCAGCCTGATTAATTTCGCCGTTCGATCTCAGGCGCTTCGAACGGCTATCCCGACTTGGTCACGCCCTGACCGCATTCCCTCGGGAGGGGAACGCGGAGGACGGGCTGCTTAAGCAGCCAGCGCTAACTGGTTGTCAGCGTTTGTGGTTGTCCACCGGTTTAACGAGGTTAGTGGGCCTCGGCGTGCTACCCCGGCGTCTGCAGTCCCGTCGAATCCGTTTCGCCCCCATCATTAGTAGTGGAGTGACTGAACGCTTCAGAAAATAGCATCCGGCACGAACTCCAGTCAAGAATGCCAACAGCCGAATCCTCCGGCCGGTGCATTCATGACAATGATGAACTGCAGTACCGGTCTTCATAATCCCTAAGAGATCCGCATTTCTCCCTCGCAGCGCACCAGCCTCCCTCAATCCCGTAAGCGGCTTGATTCAGGCGAGTTCCGCCCGCAATCGAAGGCCTCGGCCCGGCCCTCCAGCGACTGGCGCGGGCTTTGCTGCATTGGCCTGCTTCCACTCATGCTCTCAGGACTTCCATCAGGAGGAAGCTTTGAAGAATTTGGGGATTCTCCTTCGCCTAGCCATTTTCACGATCTGGTTCCTGGCATTGGCCGTTCTCGCCTCCGGAGTTTCGCTGGCCGCCGACCTGAACGGCTTTCTGCGAGAGAAGGGGAAAGGGGATGTGGCCCTCTCCTACACCTCCGAAAGCTACGACACGTTTTGGGCGGGGACGACCGAGGTGGACGTTCCCAACGGCGGCGACGTGGACACCGAGAGCCTTTCGTTGTGGTTCGCCTATGGTCTGTCGGACCGATGGACTCTCACGGGCGACATCCCCTACGTCGACGCCGAATCGGATGGCTTTGACATGGAGCAGAGCGCTCTCCAGGACCTGACGCTGCTGGGGGAGTACCGAATCGCCACGGTGGGGACCAAGTCGCGCAATGATTTCATCGGCGTCGCTGGCTTCCGCACCCACGCCTCCAATTACGATCCGAACCTGCCCGTCGACGTGGGGGACGGGACGACGGACGCCCTGTTCCGATTCGTCTACCAGCTCACCCTGAGGTACTTCTATTTCGCCCAACAGATCGGTTTCGACTGGCGCAATGAGGACGCTCCCAACGGCTTTCCGCTCTACACGGAAACCGGCTACTTGGGAAGGCGCCTCACCTGGACGGTGAACTACTGGATGCTGAAGGCGCACGGCGGCACGGATATCGGAAACCCGGGCTTCACCTTCCCGAGCAACCAGGAGGAGTATCAGCGCATCGGCTCGAAGATTTACGTGCGCCTTACGAAGCAGTTCGGCCTCGCGGGGGTCTATTACACGACGATCGACGGACGCAATACGGGAAATTCCAGCGGCTTTTCCGCGGGCATCGACTTCAGCTTTTAAATCCATTCAGGGGGAGCACGCTCTCCCGGAGGAGGAATCTCGATGAGGCACCATTCCAATAGACTGACGGGCGAATTACCGGCGGAGCGGCGAGGCCCCAGAGGGCTTCGGCTGGTCGGCCTGCTGCTCGCGCTGGCAGCCCTGGGCTCCTGGCCAACCGCCTGGGCCGCGGCACCGCGTGGCGCACTGACTGCCCGCAACAGCAGCAACCGCTTTCAATCTCCTGATGAGGCCGGTCCGAAGGTGGCCGTGAGCTGGTTCGATCTGCTCTACAAGCTCATCCAGACCGAGCGGCTTTCTCCACCGGTGGCCTCACGCGCCATCGGCTACACGGGAGTCGCGCTGTATGAAGCGGTTGCGCCCGGCTCGCCGGGTCGGATCTCGCTAGCGGGGCAGCTCAATGCCCTGCCTCCCTTGCCGGAGCCCGATCTCCACAGAAAATACGACTGGCAGCTGGTCGCCCACGCGGCCCTGAATGGAACGATTCGCGGCCTGTTCCCCCAGGCATCCGCCGATTCCAAGGCGGCCATCGACGCGCTGGATCGGCAGCTGTTGGCAGAGCTGCGGCGCAACGTGCCGCCGCCGGTGGTGGATCGTTCGCTCGATCTGGGAGGCGACCTGGCAACCTCGATCCTGGCCTGGGCTTCCGGCGACCAGTTCACTCAATTCAACAATTGCGCTTTCACTCCGCCCACCGGCGACGGGATATGGATTCCGACACCGCCTCTGTTCCGGCCCGCCCTGCAACCCTGCTGGGGTGAGCTGCGTCCGTTCGTGCTGCATACCGGGGCCGAGTGCGGAGCACCTCCGCCTCCGGTCTACTCCACCGACTCGGGATCCGACTTCTACGCCGAGGGGTTGGAGGTCTACGACACCACCAAGAACCCCACCGCCGAGCAGACGGCCATCGCTCTGTTCTGGGCCGACAACGCCGGGGAGACCGGCACTCCTCCGGGGCACTGGATTTCCATCGTCGGGCAGATCGCCCGCCAGCGCCATCTCAGCCTGGGCACGGCTTCCGAGGCCTACGCGCGCGTCGGGCTCGCCGTGGCCGACAGCTTCATCTCCTGTTGGAACACCAAGTTCGTCTTCAATCTTCTGCGCCCCGTCACCTACATCCAGCAGAACATCGACGCCGACTGGACCTCCCCTATCGCCACGCCGCCGTTTGCCGAGTATACCTCGGGACATTCGGTTCAATCCGGCGCCGCGGCCACGGTCCTCACCGATCTGCTGGGAGAATTCCCCTTCACCGACGACACCCACGCCGCTCGCGGGCTTCCCGCCCGCTGGTTCGATTCCTTCGAAGAAGCAGCCGAGGAAGCGGCCGTGTCGCGCCTGTACGGCGGGATTCACTACCGATCGGCCATCGAGCGCGGCATTACACAGGGTCAGTGCATCGCCGGGAGAATCGAGGACCGGGTCCACTTCAAGAAGAGTTCCCCGAACCGGCGGTGATCCGGGCGAACCCTTCTCGGACCGATCTCACCTATCTGACCGGCTCCCCCATCCTACTTCGGGCTCGAATCGGCGCTGCTCTCCCGGGACCGGGCAGGGCCTGCGTTGTAGGCGGCGAAGCAGAACAGCTCCTTCCTGACTGGGGAGGAGCTGCATCACTCCGACCGCCCCGGGAGCTGCGTATGCTGTGCTCCAGGTGCGACTCCTGATAGCCCCGCGCCCGCTTGACGGCGCTCTCGGACGGGCAGTACCCTTTGCTCACCGCCGGCGCCATCACAGATCAACCTCATTCCGAAGGCTGCGAAACAGGAGTAGGCAATGCTGTCTAACCCTTATAAAACAAGCGTTAGACGCGCGTCGATTGAGTGGGATCCATGGGCAAGCAATCGCGAGCGATTATTCCCCGCATTGTGATGGTAATGATCGGTATGGCCGTACTTATGGCAATCGCGACTGTCTTGTTTGGGCTGATAAGCGTCCAGCACAGGGGCTCCGGGTCGTGGGTGTGGGGGACGTTGTTAATCGTGTTCGCGCTCCTAGTCTTCATCATGCTCGTTACCCACGGGGTGAAACGCAAGACTGTGCAGAGAAGATTATGAAGACCCGTTTCACGGGGGCTTCTAATTTGGAGCCGACGGCCACGAGCTGCCCGCGGCTCAACCCGCATCGCTGGCATCTCGGCTCGCTGCGAAGCTAGCTCGAAGAGAAGCAGGAGCTACCCATCGAGACAATCGTGGAACTCGTGTTGACGATGCTCTGGGAGATCTTCTTGCAGATCGTCGCCGAAGTGCTCATCGAGTTCGGATTCAGCTCTATCGGCGAGTCGTTACGGCAACGCAGCCGGGCGCATCCTGTGGTGGCAGGGATTGGTGTCGCGCTATTGGGCGGATTGGCCGGAGCCCTGACGAGTTTGATCTGGCCGACACGAATTTTTCCGTCGGGCCCGTTGCGGGGAGCAAGTCTGTTGTTGTCTCCTCTTATCACGGGTGTGGTAATGGACCGCTACGGACAATGGCGGGAAGGTAGTGGTGTAGCACGTTCCTATGTTGCTACCTTCTGGGGCGGAGCGCTCTTCGCATTCAGCATGGCGCTTGTCCGATTTGTTTGGGTCGGAGCGTAAGTGCTGCTGGGAGGGAGCTTCGATGCGGCGCCGGCTACAGCCGCAGATGCTACGGCCACGCCCCCCGAAGGCGAGCAACCCTAGTTCCAAGCACCGCTTGGAAACTGCATGTCGCCTGGAGCCCGCAGTCATGAAAAACACCAGAGAGAAACATGAACGCAACTGAAGCAGCAACCAGCCCGCGACTTCGCCTCGGCCTCCTGCTTTGGTCGGCAAGCCTCCTTGGCGCGGCGACCGTCACCGTGACGGTGTTGCCTCTGTTAGCAGGCCAGGTTCCCCTCCCTGCGCCACTATGGTTGATCTCGGTCGCGTCCCTTTTCCAGAGCGCACTTCTCCTGGCGCTGGCGGTATGGGGTGGGGTGGCGTTAGCGGCGGCCGTTGGCCTTCGGGCACCTGCCTTTGAGGCGGCCGCAACGCGTCTTCCGATCATGCCCGCGCTCAGGCCGCAGTTGCTTCCAGGCCTCCTCGCCGGTGCGCCGGGCGGACTATTGCTTTTCTGTTCGCTCCGGTTCTTGCCTGCCGCCTTGTCCGGACTGCAGGAGCGGTACAACCCTCCCCTCCTCGCTCGCCTCTTGTATGGCGGCATCACGGAGGAGGTGCTGTTGCGCTGGGGCCTCATGACGGCGTTCGCCTGGCTGGCATGGCGATTTCTTCAGCGTCGACATGGAGCAATGAGGCTTGACACCGCTTGGCTGGCCATTGCCGCAAGCGCCCTGGTGTTCGGTCTGGGTCATCTCCCGGTAGCGCTCTTCCTTGTCGGGCGATTCGATCCCGGCGTAGTAGTGTTTGTCATCGGCGTGAACACGGCGTTTGGCTGCCTCTTTGGGTTCTTGTATTGGCGGTGGGGCTTGGAATCGGCGATGATCGCCCACGGCATGACCCACCTCGTCAACGAGTTGGCGAATCAACTCTGACAACTCGAACGACAGTGGGACCACGGTTGGTCAAGGACAAAGGAGCTGTCCTATGAGCCGCTTCGTCGAGTTTCGCTCCTATAACCTCCGTCCGGGCTCCGGGCCGTCCTTCCACACGCTGGTATCCGAGAAGAGTCTCCCGCTAGTGCACAAGTGGAATATCGACGTGCTCGCGGCGGGACCCTCGCTCCACGATCAGGACTCTTATTTCCTGATCCAAGTTTATGACAGTCTTGGTCACCGCCAACAGAGCCAAGACGAATTCTTATGGCAGTGCAGACTGGCGGCAGGGACCTCGCGAGGAGATCATTGCCCTCATCGAGAGCGACACGTCAGTGGTGGTCGAGCTCTCGGAGGAATCCATTGCCGCCCTCATTAACGTCCCTCGCTTCTGTCCATCCGTGAACTCTCAACGAGGCGTGCGCACCCTTCCCGGCGGCTGATATAGTGTGAGGCGCTCGCGGGGGCATTCCGCCCCCGCCCGAATCACGCTTAAGGCTATGTCGCGCTGGAGGGTCTGGCCGCTGGGGATCGGCTGGCTGACGGGACTGTCGGTCGGCGCCATTCTCGCCATCAACCTGGCGGGTCTGGGCGGAATCGCTCTCGCCCGGCGCGGAGTCCTGGATGAGGCGGAGAAGGTCCTGGCACTGGAGACTTCCGCCCGCGCCCGAAGCCTCGAGAGCCGCCTGGCCTCGTCCCGGGCCGATCTCACCTATCTGACCGGCTCTCCCATCTTCTTCGGGCTGGAATCGGCGCTGCTCTCCAAGGATCCGCGCGAGGCCAGGCAGCGTCGACTGGAGGCGGAAGGCGCGCTGCTCCTGTTCCTTCGCGGGCATCCGGAGGTCACGCACCTCAACGTCGACTCCCAGAGGGGAACGCCCTTGCTGGTCGTCGCCCGGCGCGGCGGCATCCCGGTGCTCTGGATGACGCCCGAGGCGGCGGCTTCCGGACCATTGCCGGCTCGGCAAGTGGATGCTGCGGCCCGCCCTCTCACGGCTCACTTCACGTTTCGCGAGGGAGAGCGCACCGTAAGTGGAGCGGTCACGCTGGAGGCCACGCTAGACGCAGCTCGGCTCCTCTCCGCGAGCCCCGGTGTGGGGGATCCGTCCCGAGGGTGTCTCCTGCAAGACAAGGAGGGGAAAATTCTCGCCCGGGAGAGCCCGCCGAAGTCACCGTCGGCGGGAGGAGAAGCGGGCGAGCTCAGCGCGCGGGCCCGGGTGGAGGCGGATGGCTGGTCGGAGCTCACGCCCTGGGAGCTGATCTGTCGGCGGAACCCGGCGGCAGTCCTGGCCCGGGTGGAACCGCTCGCGGGACGCTATCGGATGACCCTGCTGCTCAATGCCGCCGTGATGAGCCTGGCGCTGCTTCTGGGGGCCTTCGCTATTCAGCAGACGCAGCGGCGGGCACAGGAAGGAAGGGTCCGGGAGCTGGAGCGGCAGCTGTTTCACGCCGAGCGGCTGAGCACCGTGGGCCGGCTCGCCGCCGGGATCGCCCACGAAATCAACAACCCGCTGGAAGGAATGTCCAACTATCTCGATCTAGCGCGCCAGGACCTGTCCAGGAGCGATGCGGAATCACTCCGCAGGCGGCTGGACGGAATCCACGAGGGGCTGAAGCGGGCCGAGGCGATCGTGCGCCGGGTCCTGGCCCATGCCGATCCATCGACCTCCCCGCGCACGCCGGTGGACCTCGGCGAAATCCTCCGGCAGTCCATGGGATTCATCCGGGAACGCCCCGAATTCGGTAACATCCG
>JAKEFJ010000007.1 GCA_022616665.1 Acidobacteriota bacterium | reverse complement strand
GGGCACAAGACGAGTCAACGAGGCTTGGGAATCCGGGATCAGAGACGGCGGCTGGGTTTCAGCAGAGGAAGGATGCGTTCAGCAGGAATAGAGGCGGTGAGGTGTCCGAAGGTGTGCCTTCATTCGACGCAGGCCGCTCCAGGAAAACCACCGGAGCGATGGAGCGCGCGACGACATGGGACAAGGCGCGCGTCGCCTCGTCCTGGAAGCCCTGCGAATGGAGAGAAGTCATCCGGGCCGGGTGAGGCTCGACGGTCACGCTCATGCGGAAATCGCAGCATGGCGTCTGGTTCAGGGAATCCGTCCCGGAGGACTCGCCTTTGCAGCAATCCATCACCTTGGGTCCGCAGGAAGCGCAGAAAGGGGCCACACCGTAACTTCCCAGGAGGGAAAGCAGCCACAGGAGGAGTAGGAGTCTCTTGAGGTTCTTCACGATGCTCAATATACCGTTTCACACCTTCCGGGACAAGGGCGAAATCCGCCGTCTAGAGGCGATCGGCGACGAGCCTGGCGACGTTTTTTGCGTCCCGCACGCAATCCGGGATTCCGACTCCCCGGATGCCGCTCCCGGTGACGAAGAGACTTCGCGCAGCTTCCAGCGCTTTCTCGATTCTCCTGAGCCGTCCGGGGTGTCCGACTTCCAGAATCGGATTGGCCTTTTCCCACCGGTAGACCACCGAGAGAATCGGAGCATTTTTCAGGCCCATCAGCTCCACAAGCTCCTCCTGCGCGATCTCCACCAGTCTTTCGTCGCTCTGCCGCAGCATCTCGTCTCCTCCTTCTCCTCCCAGGAAACAGCGCACCAGCAGCGCTCCCTCAGGCGCGCGCCCGGCGAATTTCCGGGAGGACCAGGTGCAGGCCAGAATGCGCCGCTTTTCCCCGCGGGCGATCACGAAGCCCGTGGCATCCAGGGCCACCGAAGGACTCGCATCGCGGTAGGCCAGCGACACGGTGGCAGTGGAGACACTGGGAATGGCTCCCATCCCACCCGCAAGATCGGGGAAGCTCGCCTTCAAGATTTCGACGGCGGCGTTGGGAGGCATGGCCATGATGACCGCGTCGGCCTGGATCGGCTCCTTGCCGGTGATGACCTCCAGATTGCGACCCACCTGGCTCACAGGGCTGCTGGTGCGAATGTCGATGTCTCGAAGAGATTCCTCGAGAGCCGCCACCAGCTCCGCCATTCCACCGGGAAAAGACCTGAAAGGGCTCCCTGCATCCCCCCCCTCGCGTGAAGATTCTCTTCGCATCCCGAGGATCAGGCTACGGTGCCGCTTTTCCAGCTCTTTGAGCCTCGGAAAGGTGGAAGTCAGACTCAGCCGATCGGCGTCGCTGACGTGGATGCCGCCCAGGATCGGGTCCGCAATCTTCTCCAGCGCTTCCCGGCCGACGCGCCGCCGGATGAAAGCCCCCAACGATTCGTCCTCCGAAGCGGAACGGCGCGGCAGGACAAGGTCCATGGCCATGCGAAGCTTTCCGGGCCAGGAAATCAGGCGAGTCCTCAGGAAGGAGCCCAGGCGGGTTGGAGCGCCCATCATCAGCCCGGGGGGCAGCACTTCCAACCTCCCCCGGGAAAGCACGTAAACCTTTCGATTGTCGGGGTCCGGAGCCACCAAGCGCTCCTCGATTCCCAGATCGTGGCAGAGCTGCAGCGCCCACGGCTTCTGTATAATGAATGAGTCCGGGCCTCCTTCCACCACGAAGCCATCGCGGTGGAGCGTCGTGATGACCCCCCCCAGGCGCTCTCTGGCTTCCAGCAGTGTCAGGTCGAGGTCCTTCCGGGCCCGCCTCAGGTAGTAGGCGGCGGTCAAACCGGAGATGCCGCCGCCCACGATGACGACGCGCTTCACAGAACCTCGCGAACGACGTCGGAGAGAGCCTCGATGAGGAGAGGATGATCGTTGAGAGACTCGCAGCGGGTAAGGACCATTCCCAGCGCCTGGGCCGACCGGCGGTGCAGGTGGTCGAGGTCGTACAGCACCTCGGCATGATCGCTGATGAAGCTCACCGGCACGGCCATGACTTTTCTGTGTCCCCGGGCCCTCAGCTCCTTCAACCGAGTGTCGACGTCCGGCCCGAGCCACTTCAGCGGGGCGCTGCTGGCGCTCTGGTAAGCGAATTCCCATCGCATGGCGGGAATCATGGGGAGAATGGCGTGAACCGTTTCCTGAACGTGACGGGCGTAGGGATCCACCGGATCTTCCGGAACGCTGTGGGCGGTGAAGAGCAGGACGTCGGGAGAGTGGCGCTCCAACCCCTCTCCAATGCGCTCCAACCAGGCTTCCAGGAACTTCGGCTGCCGATGCCAGCTCTCCACCAGGATGAGACGGGATGAGGTGGCCTCCTTCAGGGCTCGATGGTACTCGCCGACGCTGAACCGGGAATACTGCGGCGCCAGCGGCAGACCGACGATGGGATCGCCCAGGTCCTTCGCGGCGTCGCGGATCGTGGGGCGCCAGTGGCGCATCCCTACTCGCACCGTCATTCCAAGCATCTTCTCCAGCGCCCGGGCCTGGCGGAGCGAGACGTCCAACAGGGGTGAGCGCCCTCCGAAGAGGCGATAGCGCTCCTGAAACTCGCGCACGGTCGCCTCGCTGACCGGACGCCCCCGAAAGACGTTGCGGAGGAATTCCTCCATCTGCTCCGGCGAGTCGGGACTTCCGTAGGCCATCAGAAGCACCGCCGCGCTCATCGTCCCGCTCCTTCCCTTCCGGGCTCTGGCTCTGCTAGCATCGCTGCCCATGTTGGGCGACCTGCGGGAATTCCTTGCGGAACTCTGGCACAAGTACCGGCAGGACCACGTGCAGATCCTCGTGTCGAGCCTCGCCTACTACACCTTCTTTTCATTTTTCCCGCTGCTTCTGCTGCTCGCTTCGGTCCTGGGATTTCTCTTCGGGATGGGTGGCGAGTATGCGAAGTTTTCCACCCAGCTGGTGGAGCTGCTTCCCTTCAGTTCCGCGTACATCCAAGGCTCCCTCCAGCGTATTCTGCAAGCCAGGGTCCGGCTGGGAATCCTGGGATCGCTCCTTCTCCTTTGGAGCGCCACGGCGGCTTTCGACGTGCTGCAGCAGATCCTCAATCGAATTCACCGTGCCCCCAAGATGCGCTCGCTCTGGCGCCGCCGACTGCTGGGCATCCTGCTCGCCGTCATCTTGATGATGTTCGTGCCTCTTTCCATCGCTTTCGCCGGATTGCGGCCCTTCATCGTCAGTGCCTTCGTCAATCACACGTCGCTTCCCGGCCGGCTGGAGGGGGCCATTCTCACCCTCAGTACCTTCGGCATGGGGGTGTTGTTCAACTTCCTGCTGTTCTCGACCCTATACTTTTTCGGCCCGTCGAAGAGCCGCCGCCTGCGGCGGACCTGGGTGGGGGCGATGCTGGCCGCCATCCTCTGGGAGGCGACCAAGAGCTTTTTCGCGATCTACGTCAAATCATTCTCCAGCTACCAGATGCTGTATGGATCCGTCGGCTCGGTGATCGCAGTGCTAATCTGGCTGTACCTCTCCGGGGCTCTCTTCGCACTGGGCGCGGAGGTGAACTCCGTTCTGGCCGCCCGGCGCGACCGCCATCCCCCCGCCACCCACTGAAGCGCCGGAAGCAATGCGCGCAGGCTCAGGGCTGAGCCGCCGCCTCCTGGAGGCGCCGCACGACGAAATCTCGATCCAAGAATGCCAGGAACCAGCCGATGCGGGGACCCCGTTTCGTGCCCAGCAGTGCCAGGTAAAGGGCCTGGAACGCCTCGGCAGGCTTGAGGGAGTCCCCTTCTCCCGCCGCCGAGTAGACCATGGCGTGGATCGCTTCGGCCTTCATGTCAGGCTCCAGCCTTCCGGCGACTCGCGACAGAAATTCCCTCTGGGCGGCGGTGAGGCTCCCGGCTTCGACAGGCAGGGCGGGTTGGAGCGAGAATTTCATCTCCGCCGGCGCGAACTCCTTCAACCACCTCTTCGCATACTCGACCCGATGGCGTAGCGCTTCCTCGTCCAGGTTTTCGTAGCCGCCCCGCTTCAAGATCTCCAGGACCTGGCGGAAATCAAAATTGGCCATCTGGACGACGTTGACCAGATGCTTGAAGGGAACTCCCACGACCCGGTAGTCCGATGCGCGGCTGAGCGCCAAGGCCCGCTGATCGCGCCCGGCGGATTCTACGTCGTCGTACTCGTCCACGAGCGATAGAAGCGGCAGCCCCGGATCGAAAGAGATGCTCCTTTCCGGTGGCGTACGGACGATGAGGTAACGGAGCACCTCCGGAGGCACGACCTTGAGCATCCGCTCTATCGAGATGACGTTCCCTTTGGAGGAGGACATGTCCCCCTGCCCCTTCAGGCTGATCCACTCGTAGGTCACCGGGAAAGGGGGCTCCGCGCCGAATATCTCCCGCACGATTCGCTTGCCGGTGTCGTACGATCCGCCGGCCGTAGCATGGTCCTTCCCGAACGGCTCCACCGTCACGCCGAGCACTTTCCAGCGAGCCGGCCAGTCCACGCGCCAGGTCAGCTTGCCGGCGCCGGCCATGGGAAGCCTGCCCGAAGAGCCACACTCGCAGCGGTAATCCACGGTCTGGTCCCGCTCCGAGTATCCGGTCACCGTGGTGGCGGTGATCCGGCCGCAGGCGGGGCAAAGGGGATCGAACGGGGACCAGTCGGCTTCGATTTGCTTGCCGGTCATCTCGTGGAGAATCCGCGCGATGGCGTCCCTCCCCTTCAGGGCGGCGATGATGACCGGGTTCATTCTCCCGCTCTTGTACATCTCATCGCCCCGGATGACCCGCACCTCGATGCGCAATTCCTTCAGCGTCTCCAGGAATGGGATCAGGAAATGCTCCCCGTAGTTGGGATGCGCTCCGCAGGGACACGGGATTTCCGCGAGGGGTCGCCCGACCAGTGGCGAGTACACCGCCGCATCGAGAAACGGGTAGACCCGCCGCAGCGGGTCGAAGTTGTCCGCCACGTAGTGGAATCCCACCTCCGTCCCCCGCTCCTTGAGGGCCCGGTAGATGACATCGGCGGTCATCACTTCCCTGAGATTGCCGATGTGGATCGCGCCCGAGGGGGAAATCCCGGTAGAGATCTCGTGGTGACCCGCGGAGGTCATCACTTTTTCGGCGATCTCATCGGCCCAATGGCGGGTGCGCACGACCGAGGGCATGGCTAGTTCTCCGCCGGGGAGGGGGTCGCCACCACTTCGAACATCACCTTTACCTCGTCCTTCACCTTCATGAACAGGAAGGCTGGGATGGGAATGCCATAATCGGTCATTCGCAGGGAAGTCTCCCCGGTAACGACCAGTTC
This sequence comes from Acidobacteriota bacterium, assembly GCA_022616665.1. Lineage (GTDB taxonomy): Bacteria > Acidobacteriota > Polarisedimenticolia > Gp22-AA2 > AA152 > AA152. The sequence continues at coordinate 1,258 of JAKEFJ010000007.1, read as the reverse complement.
CTCGCCTCGGCGCACCGCCTTCACGGGGAATGAGATCACTCTTTCGGTCCCATGCAGCGACAGGGCCCCGGTGACTTCCATCTCCTGGGTTTCGCCGGCGCGCAGGGTTGGAGCGATGGCCTTCACCTTCGAGGATTGGAAGACAATCACCGGATGGCGCCCCGTTTCCAGATGGGAATCGCGCATCTTCTTGTCACGGGACTTGTTGCCGGTGTCCAGAGTGGCTGCTTCCACTTTAAAGCTGACCTCTGCTCTTCGAGACAAGTCCTCGGGATCGAAGCTCACCCAGCCCGAAACCTGATGGGTAATTCCGTGGACCGTATGCCCGGTGGCGTCGGCGTCGAAGCGAACGGTGCTGCGGGTGGGGAGAATGGTGAATCGAAGGACTCCCTGGGTGATTGCCGACGCGGAAACCGCCCTCTGAACCAGTGAGGTGCTCAGGACACCGATAAGCATGAAGGCGGCGATACCCGCCGCCCCTCGCCGATTTGCCCGGGTGAGACCCTGAGGTTCGATTTCCACCCGATGACCCCGACCCGAAATCCGCCCCTTTTCGAAGGGCACGCCGATGGTCCGATATCCGCTGTGATGCGGCTGTGTGATGACTCTGGCGTCCTATGGCTGCGGAACCGGCCGGCATCGTAGCACAGGCCCACCCCCCCCTCCAAGCTCTGGCGAGTTCACGCAAGATCTGATTTTTCTGGATGATCCGGCTGATGGAAGCTCAGCTTGTCGGTGTCGAGGCCACAGCTCCAGCCGAAGCCGGATTTGCCTTCGGCTCGGTGTAGCTCTGCAGCCCGAAGAGTGTTGCCGTCTCTCCGCGACGAGCGCGGATTTCGTCCCAGACCAGCAGCGCGAAGAAGGGAAGATATTCCGCCCAGCGAACCCAGGAGTGTATTGTGCCCTCGGCCATCACCGGACCCGGATCCAGGTAACTTAGAGACACCAGCCCGGTCAATAGGAGCCAGGCACGGCTGGGGAAAAAGGTGAGAAACGGCACCATCCACAGCAGGTACCACGGGTGCACGGTGGGAGACAGGAGGATTATCATGCAGAGCAACCCATAAGAGCCCCGCAGTGGCGGCACCTTTTTCAATCCCAGCCAGACGGCTAACCCGCCCAAGGCCACGAACACCGCCAGGCGCGCGAGGTACACCGGGTAGGCATAGCGATAGAGGAGCGGGATCCAGGGCGAGTCTCCCAGGTGGGATTGCAGCCACTGGATCAGCGACTTCAACGACGGCGTCGGATTGAGGGC
>JAKEFJ010000056.1 GCA_022616665.1 Acidobacteriota bacterium | reverse complement strand
GTTGAAGCGGGTACAGGACGTGAAGGGACTGCAATTCAACGAGGCGCTGGATCTCCGGCAGGCCACCACCCTCACCCTCCTGCCGCAGAACTACGGCCTGAGTGAAATTCGGGACGTGAAGCTGCTTCCAGCGATTTATCAGGAAGGCCGTGACTTCACCATTCAAACCCAGAAGGATCATAGCAGCGCGCAGCTGGTGATCCTCGACCCCGAGGTTTTCCGGGGGAAGGAAGTCCTGCTGGCCATCGGCGGGTAGAGCACGCTAAGCCAGGGCGGCGCGCGCCAAGCTCGGTCCCTCCACCGCGTGCGTCGCCCTGTTTTTTTCTCATCACCCCCAAGCACCTCTCCTCTTATTCTCCATTCCACTTCATTTATTCTTCGGAAAACGGCCGGGAAGCATTGACGCGAACCACTCCGGGCCCCATGTTCTCGGTCGCGGAGGTGGATATCGATGCTCTCTTCAGGCACCCGTGATTACAAGATTGAACCCGAGTATCTTGGCCCCCTTCAAGACCGGCCCCTCGCGGAGACCGCCCGCTCAGGCGGGCCGTCGGACCTCTTTCCCGGAGCATCTGAGTTTTTGAGCGCACGCCAACAGCGTCGCCGCCGGGAGCAGTGGAACACTGCGAAGCCTTTGGCGCGTCTCCTGCTTCGACCTGAAGAGCATCTCCTCTACGTGGCCCACGGGATGCAGATACCGCCTGTGCTTCACTCCCTGGCGTTGGGCGCGATGGCCCTCCCCTACCATCAGGTGGTCCTGTTGTTCACCGATACGCGCCTGATCGAGATAATGCTGACCGTGCGGGGCAAGACCGCCGGCACGCGGGTGCGGTCCTTCCCCTGGGCGGCAGTGCGGGACATCAAGCTCACGCTCGCGAAGATGAGGGTCGTGCCCGCAGACGGCAAGCGGCAGGAATGGCGTCTGCCACTTCGAGGCGACCGCAAATTCCTTAAGCTCCTGCTGCCACGCCTGAAGCAGCGCTGCCTCCAGGGAGGGGTCTCGACAAGCCAGAGTCTGCCCCTATGGCACTGTCCCAAGTGCGGCGCCACGGTGCCGGTGAAGCCCAAGTCCTGCGAGGCCTGCCGGACTGCGTTCCGCTCTCCACGGCTGGCGGCGCTTCTGTCGCTCGCTTTCCCCGGCGCCGGCCTGTTCTACGCCGGCCATCCTTTCCTGGCCACCATGGACTGCCTGGGTGAAGTGTTCCTCTATCTGCTATTCCTGGTGATGATGGTTCAATCGGAGCCCGGCGCGGTCATCTCGGCTGTGGGGTTCGGGGCAATCTTCTTCCTCCTGACCAAGCTGGAGAGCGTCCACCTGAGCCAGATCCTGGTGGCGCGCACCAAGCCCGAGACGCAGACGGGGCAATCCGCCTACAGCCGGCTGGCGCTGGTCGGTGGGCTTGCTTCCTTGTTGATCATTGGAAGCGCCTTCCCGCTGGCGGGCGCGGCGCGGCCGGTGCTGGACCGCGACCTGGACATCCAGGGGAACGAGAGCCTCTGGGAGGGGAGCCGCAATGTGGCGGAGTGGGATGCCTTCAAAGAGAATGCTTTCGCCCGCTCGCAGTGGGAGCACCCCAGCGGGATTCAGGTGACGCTCCTGGCTTATCCCCAGAGCTTCATGGACACTCCGGGCGATTTCCGCAATGAATTCCGTCAGGAATGGGTGCGGGAGGGAATCACTCTGGTCAAGGACGACGAAGACGTTCCATCACCTTTCAAAGGCTTCCGGCTCATCGGTCTCACCCATACCCAGGATGGGCGGCCTGTTTCCATGATCCAGTATTTCGTGATGGATGAGCCGAATCATGATCTGCATCAGGCCACGGCCGCGGTGCTGGGCGAGGACACGACCCTAGCCGACGATCTCATGCGCGACCTGCTCGCGCATGCCCGATGGATCGACCTCATGCCCCCGGAACACCCCCAGCCCGCGCCCGGAAGCTAGTCTGAAGCGCTCGGCCGCCGATGCGGTGAGCGAACTCTCAGCTCAAACGGCGCGCGCCGCCACGATTTCTTTCGATGGCCGGCGGATGACGACCACCGTGAGATCGTCCTCCCGCGCTCCGCAAGAATGCCGGTCCACGCCCGCGAGAAGTCTCCCGCTCACCTCGCGCGCACTGAGGCCCTCCGAAGCGGTCGAGGACAAGGTCGCCACCACTTGGGAGAGCCCGAATTCCTCATCGTCCAGGGATTTGGCTTCGACCACGCCGTCGCTGTAGAGCAGCAGCGTCTCTCCGCGTTCCAGAATCGTCGTCAGCGACGTCCAGTTTGGGTTATCGAGTATGCCGACCACCGGCCCCGTCGGAGCGATCGACTCGACCTTGCCGTCGGCCCGGGCGACGAGCGGCGCGCAGTGTCCCGCATTGGCGATCACCAGAGTCCCATCGTCGCGCAGATGACCGACGACGGCCGTGACGAACCGATTGGACGGTAGCAGCGGCAGCAGGAGTTTGTGGAGCCGCTGCAACGTTTTCACCGGATCGCAATTCGTCGCCACGCATTCGCCGAGGCGCTGCTCGAGATCCTCTTGAACCATCGCCATCACGACGGCGGCGGAGAGCCCCTTCCCAGCCACGTCTCCCAGCGCGATCCATAGCCCGTTGGGGCCGCGCTGTGCGAAGTAGAAATCGCCGGTGAACGTCCTCGCGGGAAGCGAGACCGCGTGCAGATCGATCGACTGCAGGGAGCCCTTCCCCTGCCAGCCCACAACCGGCGCCCTGGGTACGGCTGACTCCATCGCTTGGGGGAGCAGGGATGACCTCACGATGGTCCTCCTCAGGCCGCGAAAGGCCGACAGCGCCGGCAAGGCCGAAATCCTTCTTGCACAGCCTCTTCCGCCCCGTGAAACGGCACGCGATTCTCCTCGCGAATGCGAAGCGCCGCGCCGCAGGTGGGAAAACAGACAATTCGTGTCGTGCGTGAGCCGATGAAACGGACGTGCTGCCTCGCCAGCCTCTCGAGCCGGTCCACGTCCACTCCCTCGCGCTGCAATAGCTCGCGCTTCATGGCAGCCCCGAAACCATATTCACCGAGTCCCCCAGAGGCCGGCACCACGCGATGGCACGGCACGACGAAAGGCACGAAGTTCCGGGCCACCACGTTCGCCACGGCGCGGACGGCCGTGGGCCGCCCGATCTGTTGCGCGAGCCACGCATAGGTTCTCACTTCACCCCGGGGAATGCGACCGAGCGTCCGAAGCACCTGCTGCTCGAGCTGGGTCGCCTCGCCGAAGTCGACTCGAGCCCGGCCGGCTCCCTTTCCGGAGAGCGCGCCCAGGACCCGGCCCCGAAGAACACGAGGAAGGCTGCCGCGAACCAGGATTCGGCCGAATCGCTTCGCGTAACGCGAGCGGAACTCATCCTCCGACCCACCCGGATGAATCATGCGGATGCCGCGATCCGAGAACGCCACCCAGGCGGCGGGGGTCATTGTGTCCAGGCAGTCAAAGGAGTCGGCCATCCCGCCCGCCCGGAGGCGCGTTTTCGGTGCCGCGACCATCAGCGATCTCGCCAGCCGCGACAGATGGTCCAAGTCCGCGAATGACTCCTCGCAGCTGGGGCAAGTCCGCAGATGGTTCTTCACCGCCCCCTGCTCGGATGGGCGGAGCTCTCCCGTACGGAGAGCGTCGATTCTCGTAAGTGCCGATCTACATCGCATGGGTGACCCCCTTCTTCTCCAACGCGTCCCGAAGCAGCTTGAGGGCGCGGAAGACCTTCCCGCGGAGGGCCGCTTCCGTCGATCCGACTGTCTTGGCGATCTCCGCGTACGACATTTCCTCGATGAACCTCAGTACAATCAATTCGCGGGCTTCCACCGGAAGCAGGGCAACGGCCCGGCGCAACAGGTCGATCTCCTCCTTGCGCTCGAACTCGCTGCCCGCCGTCTTTACGAAAGGGCCGATTCGACCGTCGTCGAACGCCTCCAGCGGCTGTTCAAGGGCTCGGCTCTTCGAACGCCGCTTGTTGAGACAGAGGTTGCGCACCGCACGGAAGAGCCACGGCCGTAAAGCGAGCGAAGCGCTTCTCGACTCGTCATACTGGCGGGAGAGCGCCCGATGCGCCCGCACCAGGGCATCCTGCACAACCTCCTGGGCGTCCAGCGAGTTCTGCAAGATGCCGTGGGCGTAGCTGAACAGCGGCACCTCGAACCGCTCAATCAGCCTCTCGAAGGCCCCGGACTCGCCGCGGTGCACCGCCAGCGCCAGGTTCTCCACCTCAGACTCCAAGGCGTAAGCCGCCTCCCCGCCGGTCCAGGAGTTCTTCATGCCTCTCATAACACGCCAACCGGCCGTTACGTTCGCAAAAGGAGCTCAGAAATTGTCGAATTCGATAAATCGCCACTTGCAGAGTTCGCCCACCCCTGCGCATCCCCGGTGCGACGGAGGCCTGGGGCGCTGCTTATTGCCAGCACCAGGAATCCGGGCCGCCTAACCCGGGCTCTGGAATCCCGTATCCTACGTGAGCCAATATTGCTGGAGGCAGCCCATGCATCGACTCCGAGCCATCCCCGCCGTGACCCTCCCGACCCTGCTGGCAAGTGTCCTCGCGCTCCTTTCGAGCCAGGAGGCCGCCGGCCAGGCACGCCGGATTCGCCCTGAGCACGACATTCGAAGTTACGAGGTGGTGCTTCAGCTTCCCGGCATGGACCGGGTCACGGTTCGCAAGGACCTCCCCTACAAGACCGCCGCCGGCCGAAACCTCAAGATGGACATCTACTCACCGGCGACCGGTGGCGGCAAGAGTGCGCCCAGGTCAGCATTGGTTTTCATCAATGGCGTGGGTGACCCTCCGGACGGAGACCTCCGATCCTGGGGCGCCTATCGCTCCTGGGCTCGGCTGGCCGCCGCGTCGGACTGGGTGGCGGTGAACTTCCAGGCCCGCACCGGCGAAGCGAATGCCGGGGATGTGCGTGACGCCCTGCTCCATCTGGCGCGCCGGGGCCGGGACTACGGGATCGATTCCGCGTCGCTTGCCATCTGGGCGTGTTCCGCCAACGTCGGGGCAGCCCTTCCGTTTCTCGCCGAGGACTCTCCGGTGCGGCTCAAGGCGGCCGTTCTCTACTATGGAGGGGACGAGCCGTCCCATCTGAGGGCTGACCTGCCGGTTCTGCTCGTGCGCGCCGGCCGGGACAACGCCCAGACAAACGAGCGGCTGGAGAGGATGTTCCAAGCCGCGCTTGGCGTCAACGCACGTTGGGAGCTGATCAATGCGCCGCTCGCTCACCACGCCTTCGACATCCTCGACGATACCCAGGAGAGTCGGGACATCATACGGCAGACTTTGGATTTCCTATCCAACCGACTCGCTCCCAACCCGCAGGGAAGCTTGCCTGCAAAGTCGGGGCCGGCCGTCGGCCCGCCTGCCGCGGCCCGAACCGCCGCGGCGCATCTCTTTGGCCGGGAGTGGGAGCTGGCGGAGACGGCCTATGGGACCTGGCTGACAGAGCACCCTGACGATTCCGATGCCTGGCTCTTGCAAGGGACGGCCCAGCTCGAGATGAAGAAGTTCGACGAGGCTCGCGCCAGCCTGGAAAGCGCTCTCAGGCTGGACTCCGAAGTGCCTGGAGCCAACGTGATGCTGGGGCGGCTTGAAGTGGACCAGCGGCAGTACCTCAAGGCGGTGCCTTACCTCCAGAAGGCCATCCAGCTGGCGCCGCAAGACTCCGAAGCGCATTTCCAGTTGGGCAAGGCCTACCTGTTCAGCCAGCGACCCGAGGAATCCGCGGCGAGCCTGGAAGAGGCGGTGCGAATCAGTCCCTGGAACGGCTACGCCTGGAACTTCCTGGGGATGGCCTCGATGGCCCTCAAGCGGTACAGTCGGGCCGCGGAGTCATTCCAGCACGTCCTGGTCTATGTCCCCAACGATCCGAACATCAACTACAACCTGGCCTGTGCGCAAGCACTTACCGGAGAGAAGGACCAGGCCTTTGCGTCGCTGCAGCGGGCCGTCGCCGGGGGCTATAAGGACCGTCAGAATATGACCACCGATCCCGATCTCAGCTCGCTGCGCGGTGACCCACGCTTCCAGGAAATTCTGAAGCGGCTGGAATGAGTGGCGCGCTGAGTGGATCACTGCAGACTGCCGGGACACACGTCACGCGCAGCCCTCGCTCCGCTGACGACGGGGGCGAATCACGACAGTCACCCGGTGCGCCTGCGGCAGGGTGACGAAATCGCACCGATTGCGGCAATTTCCAAGGACGACGATTTCCAATTAGCTTGGTGTATCATCCGCTTCGGACTTTGCAATCGCCCAACCGGCGGTCGCGCCTCGCAGCGCCCTGCTCGTGCTCCAAAACGAAGTCTCGGGAAGGCGACCATGGAAGTGGACCTTTCCCCCCGCGCGTCTGGCGGCCGGCTGTGGCCGGCCTGCGGTGTGGCCCTGGCGCTTCTGGGCTGCGCGAAACCGCCTCTCGAGCTCGCGCAGACCATCTCCTCCGCCATCGCGCACGGCCTCGCTTGTGTCGCACGAGCATACGACGGCAATGCCTTCGATGATGACTATCTCCGCTTTGTGTACCCAGGCGAGAGTCTGCAATCTCCCCTGCCCGGCTATCAAGTAACTTATCGCGTGCTGGATGCCTACTTCATTGTCCTGATGATTCGGCAATCGGGCATTCAGCCGGGAGACGGGCGACGTCTCTTTGATCGTGCCGAGGCCTTGACCGCGGCCCTGGCGCGCGATTGGCGCAGCCGTGGAATCTACAATCAGCGCAAGCGGCCGGATCCGCTGGGGATTGCCCTGGACAGCTACGCGATCCTGGCAATCCTGCGGCAAGACGCCGAGATGGCCCAGGTGGTTGAGGCTGGCCTCGATGGGAATGGATGGCTCGCACCCGATTTCTACACCGGCGTGGAATCCTTCCGCCGCCTGGCGGACGAGTCGTGGGCGAGTCGGGCGCTCTTTCTGGTGGATCGCGAGGAGGGCACCCGCATGGTGCGAAGCTTGTGCGACGAAACGATGCAGGCCTTGGCATTCGAGAAGGATCCCCTCGCCCAAGCCAATCTGGTGATTCATGCGCTTCTGGCCCTCCAAACGCTTTCCGAGCAGGAGGGCGCAAGAGCGGCTCCGCCCCGTGCTCCAGCTGAAGCGTTGGGGGTACCGCTGCGGGAGCAAGCCCTGGTCCTCCTTCAAAACCCTTCGATCCAGAACGACACGCTGACGCTCGCAAATCTCGTGGGAGTTCTCCTTCCGGATGCCTCCTTGCCTGACGAAGCCCTTTCGCCTCACATTCGGGAGCTGCTGCGCCGACAGGACGAGGCCGGATGTTGGGCAGTGTCCCTCGATTCCAATGACTCGTCCGGACGGATCTTTGCCACGCTCCGGGTCATCCTCACCCTGGGCGACTACGACCGGGTGAGACTGAAAGCGCTGGGAGGAGCGTGATGGAGGAGAGACGGGAAGAGGACAAGCGGCTTCTGCGAATCCTCATCCCCTACCTCGAGGCTCTTCTTCTGTTCTCCATTTACGCCGTTGGCTATCCCTGGTTCGCCCTTTTGTGCAATCTGCGTCTGCCCCAAGTACGGGGCCGGTGGGTGGTGGAGGAAGCGGCTTCACTGCTTCTGGTGACGATTCTCATCGTGCTTCTCAACTGCGGGAACTTGCGAGCCATGCTCCGGCCATGGTCCAGGGCGGGATGGGGCGCTGGAATACCCTCGGCGTTCCAGGCCCTGTTTCTTCTCGGCCTTTTGGCCTTGGTTTTTCGTCTCTTCGACCCCGCTTTTGATGAACGGGAATTCACCCAGCGGGGAATGACTTCACCCGGCGCCCTGGCAGAGCTGTTGGCGATGCTTCCTTTTGGCGTAACCGCGGAAGAGCTTGTCTTCAGAACCTGCCAGACCCGACTTCGCTGCGTCCTCCACCCCGCCGCCGCAATCCTGGCGGTTTCCCTTGCCTTCGCTCTCTATCACCGGGTCCCGGGCACGCCCCTGGACCGTCATGCGATCGAGATGCTGATCGCCACCTGCGCCGGCGGGCTGGTGCTGTCGATCGCTTACGAGAGGACCGCGAGTTTGCCACTGCTCATCGTCGTTCACTTGAGCTACGACTACCTGGCCGTGGCGCAAGGCTGGCTGAATGTTCAGCACCTGAGGCTCGCAGAGGTGTGTCTGTTTCTCCTCTGGATCGGGTCCACGGGCCTGATTGCCTGGCGACGCCGTGCGATCAACCACGGTATTGAGTTGCCGGCCGTTTCCGCAAAGGGAACAGGCGGTTCACTGGAGCTCAGCACTAACTGGGTGATGCCATGGTTTGCTGCCCTTATCTTCGGCGCAGCCTGCCCACTCTTGCTGGCCTGGATGCGCATGAGGCTGGGGTTTTAGACCTGCGGACGAGATGGGCGAAAAGGCCCCCGGCGAACCGGGGGCCAGGTCGATCTGCTGTCGCGAAATCCGTCAGGAAGGCTGTTTGCTTCCCGGGCTCTGTCCCGAGTCATCTTTGGAGGGCTGGGCCGTCTTGGATGGTTGCTTGCCATCCTTCTTCGGTTCCGGGGGAGGTCCGCTTTCCACCTTCCTGAAAATGGGCGAGCCGCCCGGAGTCGAACAGCTGCAGGTTGGGGAGTAGCCGGAACCGGTCACGCACAAGACGCTGCAGGTTTGCTGCCCATTCGAATTGCACGCATACACCGTTGCCTTCTTACATGTCGTGTCCTTGGAGATGCAGTATTCGTTGCAGAGGCTTTGACACTCAGAGGATGAGATACACGATCCTGCAAAGGCTCGCCGGTTCGCGCCCAAGATCATCGTGAGTGC
>JAKEFJ010000055.1 GCA_022616665.1 Acidobacteriota bacterium | reverse complement strand
GTGAACGGGGAAGGGCGCGGAGCGAAGTGCAGTAGCGACGAATACACCGCCGGGGGAGGGGAAAAACACGAGGGGGAGAGATCCAGGAGCCGGCGGCAGGTGGCGCGCAGCGCACACAGGAGGGTCATCACTCCGAAGATGCGGCTGCCTGGCGGGGCCAGAATCCGCTCCGCCACCTCCCGCTGGACCATCACCGTCCAGTCGGCGAACAGATCGCCTTGGTGCAGCAGCCGCAAGATGGCGGGTGAGGCGACCGAGTAGGGGAGGTTGCCGACGACGCGCACGCCCGGGCCTCGCAGCAGGCGCCCCTCCACCAGGCTCCTGAGATCCACCTTCAGGATGTCGCCCTCGACGATGTCGAAATTGCCCTCCGGAGCAATTCTTCCGGAGAGCGATTTCGCCAAAGAGGAGTCCAGCTCCACGGCGAGAACTCGGGCACCGGCGGCCAGCAGGGGAAAGGTGAGCGCCCCGCGCCCCGGGCCCACCTCCAGGAAACGCTCACCCGCGAGAGGCGCGATCCCCCCCACCACGCGCTCCACGGCGCCGCGCCGGGTCAGGAAATGCTGTCCCAGGCGCCTGCGCCTGGCGCGGGCCATTCTCGGTTTCATGGCTGTATCCTTTGACGGGTCACGGCATCTCAACGGCGGTCGAAGCAGCCGGCCGACGGCTTCCAGCGGTTTGCCGCTCCCCGGCCGCGTATGGTATAAGCACGCGACTTTTTTCAGGAGAATTCATGGCGAGCCAGGACGTGCTCACGTTGGATAGCAAGACCTTCGAGCAGGAGCTCACGAAAAAAGGGAGCGGCACGCTCCTGGTGGACTTCTGGGCCGAGTGGTGTGGTCCCTGCCGGCTGATGGGTCCCATCATTGACAAGGTCGCCACCCGGTTCAAGGGGACGGCGAGAGTTGGAAAAGTGGACGTGGATGAGAACCAGGCCCTGGCCGCCCGCTATGGAGTCCTGAGCATTCCCACCATGCTGCTCTTCAAGGATGGCCAGGTCGTGGAGCAGGTGGTCGGGACCACGTCGGAAGACAGTCTGGCCCGGCTCATCGAGCGCCACAACCTGTAAGCCGGCCTTCAGCGGGTTCGGGCCAGGTTCGGAAGGTCCGGGACCACCGCGATTCCGCCATCCGGCATCAAGGCCATTCCGGCGATCTGTCCGCCACCTCCGGCTTCTTTCAATGGCCGCAGCACCACATCGGTCTCTCCCAGGACGGCGTCCACCGCCAGGGCATAGCGCTGGGGTCCGACGCGGTACACCAACCCGGGAAATCCGGCTCGAGAGCTGCCGTCAGCCTGGGCCCAGGGAATCCTCGGAAAGCGAACCAGAGGCACCGGCTCATTGCCATCTTCCTGCCAGAATGATCTCCCGTCGCTCACCCGTATGCGCGAGGCGGGCAAATCAACCGCCCGCTCCACACTGGCCACCGGAATGGCGAACAGGTGCTTCCCCGCCTGGCAGAGATAAGAGCGAACCAGGCTCACCCCGGCAGGCAGGATCATCTCCAGCTTCCAGGCTCCGTTTTCGCTGATCATCGCCGCCGATCCCCCGAGCTTGGACATGCGCTCTTGCAGCAGGTGGTCCATGGCCACGACGCCCGGCGTGTCGGCAGACTCCGGAAGATGCAAGGTCAGGCAAAGGCGCTGGGCATTGCGAGTCACCAGCAGATGCAGCTGGGCCTCTTCGGGCCTGCCCAGCTGGCGCAGAATGTCCAATCGCCCCACCGCCGCTTCCACAATTCCCGGGAGGAGGGATTCCAGAATCTCACCGACATCTTCGAGTAGCGCGAGGTCGAGCCGGGCCTCCCCCCCCTGGATCCGCAGCCCGACCCGGCGGGACGAGCCTTTCCCCGCCTCCTCCACACAGCGGTGCAGGCGCGAGGCCACCCGGTCAAAAGGGACCAGCCGCGCGGCGAATATCTCGGCGCGCATCCTGGAGATGCCCCGATCCATGCGGCGCAGGATGGGATCCACGGCGGAGTAGTCGGATGGGGCCCTCGCGGGCAGAAGGGTGCGGGCCACCTCCTGCCGATCCGCCGCCATCTGCTCCAGGTGATCCAGCAATCGGTCCAGAAGGGACGCCTTGACGCGCAGCGATCCAGTGAGCGCAGACGCGGCGCGCAGCGGAAGTTTCTCGCTCAGCCCCGGCTCGCGGCCGAGCGCCGGTTCCGCGACCACGTCGGCGACTCCCACCAGGCGCCCGGCCCAGCCACGGGCATCTTCGGCCGACAGCCGCGTCCGCAGGATGAGACTGAGGGTGGCGGGGGCATCGGCCGCCAAAACCTCGGCGAATTCCCCCTCCAAGCCGAGCAGCTCTCCCAGCCTGGCGCACTGGGAGCGCAGCACCCGAATCCGGGCACGCGGGAGGGGAGTGCCCTCGATCAAGGCGATGCGCAGCAGCAGCACCCTTGCCGTCTCCTCGTTGGGGACAGGAGGTGGCGGAGCGCCCCCCAGAGTCCGGAGCACGTCCCGCACGGCATAGGGCTTGGTGATGAAGTCGCAGGCCCCCGCCGCCAGGGCGTTCAAGACCGCCCCCTCCTGATCCGCGGAGGCAGCGAGGATGACCCTCGGGGCAGGCTCCGCGCGCGCCAGGGCCCGCGTGAGCTCCACACCATCCAGGGAAGGCATGATCAAATCGGTGATGACCAGGTCGGGCTTGATCTCCGGCGCCAGAGTGAGGGCTGCCGTGCCGTCGGAGGCCTCCGCCACGACCCGGTAGGCGCCGCTCTGCTCTAAAATCTCACGCAGCATGGAGCGCAGGAAAGCGGTGTCGTCCACCAGGAGCACACAGCGGGGCATCAGGTTTTCCGAAGAATTTGAGAAGTCAACCGACGAGGTCGCGAATCCAGCGCATTATGAAACGGTCCCCGCAAGGAGTCAATGCAGAGTTGATGTGAAGTAGACTCTGACATTCCGTGACCAGGATGCCGGGGCAGGAGAACTCGAGTGAGGCAACGAGGGAAAAGAAAAACCGCACTCCCGGGGATGGTGCGATTGCACGGCGAAGTACAAGGGCCGAGGAAAAGCGCCTGGGAGAGTGTGTTCGCCATGACCCGCCGCATTCCGCGCGGCAGGGTGATGACCTACGGTCAGATCGCCACGCTCCTGGGAAGCCGGTTGTCTCCCAGGGCGGTGGGGTGGGCCTTGCACGGCTGCCCGCGCGACATCCCCTGGCACCGGGTGGTCAACGCGTCGGGAGGTTGCTCCACCGACCGGCTTCCCAACATGACGCCCGGGCTGCAACAGGCGTTGCTGCGTGCGGAGGGAGTCAAGTTCCGGCTCAATGCGACCTTGGATCTCGGAGAATACCGGTGGGTTCCCCGGCGGAAATCGCCGCGTCGCCAGATCGCCGGAGCGATTTCGGGGCATCCGAGGCGAAAAAAGGTCCGCCAACGAGCGTGAGCGCGGCCCGCGTCACCCTGGCCGGAATCCACCGGGCCTCGACCCGCGGCGGCGACAATCTGGCACCCGCCAGCGGGACGCGAAAAGTTGGATCTCCAAATTCTTGCAGTATCATGCTTTAGTGATGAACAGGTGGTTTGCCCCTGGCATTCCTCTTGCTAAAATGAATCCCCCCTCCGCACCCGGCGGGGACGGGTCTCGTTCACCGGATCAGACATCTGGACCGCCAGCTCCCCTGAAACGGGGGGTCGGCTCCCATGGGAGCGAAGTTTCGACATGGAACAGGACATTCGACGCATCAACGATCTCGTCGCCCGGAAGAGCTCGTTCGTAGAGCCGCTTCTCACGGAAGTGCGCAAGGTCATCGTCGGTCAGCGATATCTCCTGGATCGGTTGCTCATTGGTCTGCTCACCCAAGGGCACCTGCTCCTCGAAGGGGTTCCGGGGCTGGCCAAGACCCTGGCGGTGAAGTGCTTCTCCGATTCGATCGATGCGAAATTCCAGCGCATCCAGTTCACCCCCGACATGCTCCCGGCGGATCTCATCGGCACGATGATCTTCAATCCCCGGGACGGCGTGTTCACCGCGAAAAAGGGGCCGCTCTTCGCGCACCTGATTCTGGCGGACGAGATCAACCGTGCGCCGGCGAAAGTCCAGTCCGCTCTCCTGGAAGCGATGCAGGAGCGGCAGGTGACGCTGGGGGACAAGACCTACCCGCTGGAGCCGCCGTTTCTGGTCCTGGCCACGCAGAATCCGATCGAGCATGAGGGGACCTATCCGCTGCCCGAAGCCCAGGTGGACCGTTTCATGCTCAAGCTGAAGGTGGACTACCCCAACAAGCAGGAAGAGCGGGCCATCCTGGACCGGATGACCGGGACGGAGATTCCTTCGGTGCACCGAGTCGTATCGCCGGCTGACATTCTCTCGGCGCGGGACGTGGTGAATCAGATCTACATGGACGACCGGGTCAAGGACTACATCGTGGACATCGTCTTCGCCACCCGGGCGCCGAAAGACTACAAGCTGGACATCGCCCCCCTCATCGCCTTCGGCGCCTCTCCCCGCGCCACCATTTTTCTGACCCTGGCGGCCAAGGCCCACGCCTTCGTCAAGGGGCGGGGCTTCGCCACGCCGGAGGACGTGAAGTCGATCGCCTTCGACGTCCTGCGACACCGCGTTCTGCTGACCTACGAAGCCGAGGCGGAGGACGTTACCCCCGAATCCATCGTACAGCGCATCCTGGATACCCTGGAAGTCCCCTAGAGCGCCGCGCGATCTCGCCCGGAGAATTCTGCATGTCCCTGAGCTCCCAGGAAATCTTGAGGAAGGTGCGGCGGATCGAAATCCGCACGAACCGCCTGGTGACTGAGTCTCTCGCGGGCGAGTATCACTCCGTCTTCAAGGGACGGGGCATGGAGTTCGACGAGGTCCGGGAATACACGCCGGGGGACGACATCCGCACCATCGACTGGAACGTCACCTCGCGGATGGGCCACCCCTACGTGAAGAAATACGTCGAGGAGCGGGAGCTGACGGTTATGCTCGTGGTGGACGCTTCCGCCTCCGGCGATTTCGGAACCGTGGGGAGCACCAAGCGGGCCCTCTCCGCGGAGGTGTGCGCCCTGCTGGCCTTCTCGGCCATTCGCAACCACGATCGTGTGGGTCTGTTGTTCTTCACCGATCGCGAAGAACGCTATGTCCCGCCGCGCAAGGGGCGCAACCACGTGCTTCGCGTCATCCGGGAAGTGCTGACTTTCCAGCCGGAAGGCCGCCGGACCGACCTGACGTTGGCCCTGGAATCGCTGGCGCGCGGCATTCGCCGCCGCAGTGTGGCGTTCGTGGTGTCGGACTTCCTGGACGCCGATTTCGAGCGGGCGTTGCGCCTTGCCAACCGCAAGCATGATGTCATCGCTCTGGCCCT
>JAKEFJ010000006.1 GCA_022616665.1 Acidobacteriota bacterium | reverse complement strand
TGCACCCGGGCCTGGCCCGCGATGTCGAAGTAAGGGTTGAACTTGTCCAGATCCACCAGGTCGATGTTCCCATGATTCACCTGGTATTCCACCTGGCGGAACTTGATGATGCTCCCCTCGAAAGCGCTCACGCGACCGGTGATTTGCGGGTAGGCCACCGTTCCGCCCACGTGGAGGTTTGCCCGCCCTTCGAGCTTTGCCAGGTCGTTGATGATCCACAGCCCCTTGTCGGCCCGCAGCGAGAGATCCAGCCTGACCGACGAGAGAAAGCTCTCTCCCTCCGGCTCCTCCTCTGCAATCAGGTCTTCTTCCCGTACCAGGGAAAAGAGGCTGCGCTCGATCTTGAAATCCTTGGAGTAAACCCCGCGAATCAGGCCAATCGCGCCGCTCAGGCGCCCTCCGTACTCATCCAGTACCAGCGCCAGGTCCATGTCGTACCTGCCACGGAAACCGTCGGGATAGGCGATCTGCACGTTGCTCCCCTGCACCTGGAGATTCAGCGCCGCAATCTGGATTCCGCGGAGCTTGCCCTTCCCTTCTACTCCCATGGCGCCCCCGCCGGCGATGAAGTGCCCCCCCTCCAGGTGGAAATCACCCGGCGCATCCAGGACGACGCGCCCCTCCAGCGAAGTGATGGGAAGCGGCAGGCCCGCCCCCTGGAGCCGTCCTCCATGGACGCTGGCCCATCCCTGCAAGTGGTTTCCTTCCGGCGTTGCGTCGAATTCGACCGACACGCCGCAGACGCCGCTCGCGATGAGGCCCGGGTAGAACGAGGCGAGAGCCGCGAGTCCCACGGTCCCCTCGGCTGAGAAGTGATAGGTTCCCTGCAAGGGCTCGGCTACCCCCTTCAGAGTGAGGTCGGTGCCGGCGCCGGTGAGGCGCAAGGGAGTGATCTCCATCCGCGGCGCTTCCCACCGGAAGAAGGCGGGGACCTGGGACTCCAGGGTGACCTGCCCCAGCCGGACCGTCACCTTCACCAGGTTCCCATAGGCGTCGAACTGAGCGGGGCCCCGCAGGGCGCCCTCCACGCGAATGCCGCCGGTGAGGACCGTGTCGAAGTCGGTGACCGGAAGCTCCGCGCCCAGCCGTGTCACGGGAACCTGGAACTTCTCCAGAATCAGGTCGCCATCGAAGGTGTACCGCTCGTCCCACAGGATCCTCCCCGCGAAGTTCATCCCCTTGAGCTCGGGCACGACCACGAGCGCTCCCTCATTCCGATCGGCTGAAAAGGTCGCCTTCACCGCCCCCGTCTCGACGCCGCGCAAGGTGACGGAAGGCGTGGTGGCTTCGGCCTCCAGCAGCGGCGCTTCCAGCGTCCCCCTCAGCTGCGCCTTCAAGGCGATGGGACCGGCCACCTCTCCCGGCACCAGGCCCGCATCGTGGAGCCACCGAAGATCCAGGTTGGTCCCTTCCGCATCGAGCTGAATCGGCTTCCCATGAAGGCCCAGGCTTCCCTGCACCACGATCTCGCCCGCCTCGCGAGTCGCCTTGAAGCTTTCGACGGCTATCGCGTCCTCCCCCAGCACGATTCGCCCTTCCACCAGGTTGAAGGGGATGGAGGCCAAGCTCGGCTCATCCACACTGAAATCCACCGACCCAGCCGGGCGATCCAGATGCCCCCTCAGATCCGCGGTCGCTGTCAGCCGTCCTTCCACGGGCCAATCCAGAGCGGCCCATTGCTTCAACCATTCCGCCGGGACATTGCCCGCCGCGCCCGCCAGGTGGAACTCACCGGAATCGCGCCAGTCCCCTGCTACGTCCAACGTCAGCTCGCCCCCGGAGAGGCTCAGCCTCCTCAGATCCAGGCTATGAGGATCCGCCCGGAGATCGCCATTCATCTCTCCCAGCTTGACTCCGCGCAGCGTCAGCGGACCCGACCGAACTCGTCCATCCAGTCCCATCACCCCCTGCTTCCAGGTGACATCGCCTTCCAGCGCCATGTCCGCTTCCTGCGACTGCGCAATTATTTCGGAGAGAGGACCGCGGGCGGGCGCAGGAATCGGGTCCAGAAACCGCTGGAGGTGGGACAAATTCCGGGCGCTCACCCAGAGTCGTCCTCCCCCGGATCCGGTGCTCTCCAAAGGCACGGTTCCCTGGAAAGTCGCCTGCAGCGTGGGGGTCGTGGCGCGGGCCCCCGACAGCTCGAGGACCTTCCCCTTCAGGCGGAAGCGGGACGTTATCTGGAGCGGCTCGGAATGCGGCTCCTGTAACGCCCCTCGCAAGGTGACCTCGCCCTTGGCCTCCAGGGTGTCCGGATCCATGTTGATCAGGTGGTATTCGCCACGGTGGCTCACTCGCCCGGAGATGGGAATCTCCTCCAGATGGAGCAGCTTCAGGATCTCGCGAGCGGATCCTTTCTCCAGGGATGCTCCGACCCTCAGGTCGGATTCTTCAGCTCCCTCGGCGCCCCAGGTGAGCGTCCCCTCTCCTGAGACCTTTCCCCCCAGCGTCTCCCCCCGCATCCCCTTGAGCTGCAACAGCCCCTGACGGAATTCCGCCTGCCCCGTGACGTTGCCTGCGGTCACTCCCGCGAGGTGTATTTCTGGAGACTTGAAGCTTCCCTGCAAGAGCAGCCCTTCCTCGCCCAGCTCCCCCTTCGCCTCGATTTCCAGACTTCCCTGGAGATCCCCGAGAACGGGGCGGGGCTCTTTCGCGGGAGCCAGCGTTCCGCGGGCCGCCAGCTGCATTCGAAGTATGGGATCCGACAGGTCCAGTTTGGCCGATCCTTTTACCTGGAAACTCCCGGGAGAGTCGATTTCAAGGTGAGTTAATCCCGCTTGCCTTCCCGCCACCATGAAATCGCCGGAGAGATTGCCTTCCACCTGGTGCTCTCCCATCCGGACCGAGAGAAGCCCTCTCTCCATGCGCCCCTGCAGGGAGCCGGGCTCGGAGCCGATGGGGCCGGCGCGGACATCCACCCCGGCGAGCGCAACCTCCCGGCCGGAAGCTGGATCTTCGATGCGCAATTTGCCGCCGGTCACTCTGACTCGGCCGAGTCCCACGGGAATGAGAGGCGCCACATCGGACTGGGGCTCGGTGGGAGCGCCCGGTGTCTTCGCCCCTCCCCGCCGGAGGAAGACATCAGGCGAGTCGAGATCTATCGAGTCGATTCGTTCCAGCCGCCCCTTATAGACCCCGTAGGGTAGCGACAGGTCGGCTTCCCGGCAGGCGACCCTCAGCTCTTCTCCGGCCGGATCCCGGCGCTCCAGATGAATGTCCTTGAGAATCAGCCTCGGCGGGAAGAACCGAATCTCCAGGGACCCTATGGTGGCCTCCGCCCCGGTCAGTGCTGAAACTTGTTGAAGAATCTGGCCTCTGAGGTATTCGGCCGGCCACGGGGTCACAAAGAGGATGGCGAGCGCGATGCCCCCGAGCAGGGTGAGGGCGAGGGCGATGCGAAACAGGATTTTGATTCGGGAGGCCAACGGCGGCTCCTTGCGGACCCCGCCGCCGCGGAATCCAGAGCCAGGTGCGGGTCGCGCGGATGTTTCTTACCGCGATGATTATAATGCCCACCCTGTCTCGCCGCCAGAGGGGGGCGTGCTCCCCGGCCGGAGCGGCCTCCGGATGGATCGACTCGGGGCGTTGTGGTATAAGGAGCCGCTCAGAACCAGGTCAAGTCCTCTCTATCGGGATTCCTTCGAGGAAAGCCGCCGGGCCGCTCCGTGAAGATGCGAGAACGAATCCCGCTCCAGAATCGCTTGCGCATCCCTCTTCTGGGCCTGGCCCTGCTCGCCCTGGTTCTGCTGGTCCTCTCACTGGGTTACCGCATCCCGCTCCCCCCCTGGTTCGACACGGCCCAATCGATCGTACTGAATCTCCTGATGATCCTCTTCCTGGGGGATCTTTTTCTCAACCTGGTCTTCGAGCCGGACAGGGCCCCATGGCTGAAGAGCCATATCCCGGATCTGCTCCTGCTGCCTGCGGTGTTGTACGCCCTCTTCCAGGCGCACGCGCAGTGGGGAGGCGGGCTGGTCATGGTGCGGGAGTGTTTTGTCATCTACCGGATGGTCTCCCGGACGCGCTGGTTTCAGCAGCTTCCCCTGAACCTCCAGCTGCGCCCCACCCAGCAGCTGGCCCTCAGCTTCCTTTTACTCATTGCGGGCGGCTGCCTGTTGCTCACTTTTCCGGCCGCCACTCTGGATGGCCGCGGCGCCCCGGTGGTGGACGCCCTGTTCACCGCTACTTCGGCCGTGTGCGTGACGGGGCTCGCCGTTGTGGACATCGGAAGCACCTACACCCTTTTCGGGCAGTCGGTGATCCTGGCGCTGATCCAGATCGGCGGGCTGGGGATCATGACGCTCTCCACCTCCATCGCGCTGATCTTTCGGCGCAAGCTGGGATTCCGGACCCGTGTACTCATGGAGCACTTGGTGGAGGACGCCAGCCTTCAAAAGCTCAGCTCGGTGGTTTTTTATATCGTCCGGGCGGCGCTCCTCCTGGAGGGAGCCGGCGCCCTGGTGCTGTACCTGCGATGGCGCAAAGACTTCCCCACCGAGACCGAGGCCATCTTCTCCAGCGTCTTCCATGCCGTGGCGGCCTTCTGCAACGCCGGGTTTTCGCTGTTCAGCACGAGCCTGGAGGGCTATCGAGGGAGCCTGGTGGTCAACGGGGTCGTCATTACTCTCATGATCATGGGAGGGTTGGGGTTCACGGTCCTCTCGGTCTTCATCAATGCCGAGACGCTCCGGTTGCGCTGGAGCGGGTTTCGGCGGATCAGCGTCCACGGCCGGCTCGCCCTAGCCGCCACCGCCATCCTGTTGCTGGGCGGAGCGCTGTTCATCTTCTTCTTCGAGTTCGATTCCGCCCTGGCCGCGCTCAACTTGAAGGAGAAGGTGCTCGCTTCGGTATTCCAATCGGCCTCGCTGCGCACGGCCGGGCTGCGCACGCTGGATCCCTCCTCGCTGCAGAACGTCACCCTGTGGCTCATGATCCTCTGGATGTTCATCGGAGGGTGTCCCGCCTCCGCCGCGGGGGGGATCAAGGTCACCACCGCCGGCATCCTTCTCCTGGCGGTGAGGGCGATGCTCCTGGGAAGAGAGGACGTGGAGATTTTCGGCCGGAGCATCCCCAAGGAGGTGGTGTACAAGTCGATCGCCATTGCCATCACCTCTCTCATGGCTGTCACCCTCTGCTTCTCCCTCCTGCTGGTCACTCAGGGGGCCTCCTTCGTGGGACTCCTCTTCGAGTCCGTCTCCGCCTTCGCCAACGTGGGGCTCTCCCTGGGCGTGACTTCCACCTTGAACACGGCGGGCAAGCTGATTCTGATCTTCCTCATGTACGCGGGGCGCATCGGTCCTCTGACCCTGGCCCTGGCGGTGGGAGAGCGGGCCAAACGGGCCACGTTCCATTACCCGGAGGCCAGGATTCTGGTGGGATGAAGCCCCTGGAGACTGCATGAAGCAATTCGCGGTGATCGGACTGGGAAAATTCGGCATCAAGGTGGCCCTGACCCTGGCGGAAAAGGGAGGGCAGGTCCTGGTGGTGGACGAGGACATCCGCAAGGTGGAGGAGATCAAGGACCTGGTCTCGCAGGCGGTGTGCCTCGACTCCACCGACGAGGACGCCATGCGCGCCGCGGGGCTGGAGGACGTGGATGCTGCCATCGTCGGCGCGGGCGGCAACATCGAGCATTCCATTTTGACCACCGCCATCCTGAAAAAGCTGGGGGTGCCGCACATCGTCGCCCGGGCTTCCTCGGACCTGCACGCGCAAATCCTGGAGCGCGTGGGCGCCACCCGGATCATCAATGTCGAGGAGCAGATGGGCGAGCAGGTGGCTCGGGGCATCATCGCGCCGGCCATTCAGGAGCAGTTTGCGCTGGCCACCGGGCACAGCCTGGCAGAGGTGGTGCCCAGGCCGGAGCTCATCGGCCAGACCATCGGGAAGATCAACTTCCGGCAGACCTATGGGGTGAACATCATCGCCATCCAGAAGCGGATTCCCATGGTCACGCCCGAAGGGACCAACGCCTTTCGCACCGAGATCAATGATTTGCCCAAGCCCACCGATGTCATCGAGGAGGATGACGTTCTGGTGGTGGTGGGAAGCGACGAGAGCATCGAGCGACTGGCGCGCGGAGAAGGTTAATCTCGCGCCACCAACGAGGAGTGCCCAACCGTGTGGAAGATCATCCCGAGAGAAGAGAAGTTTTTCGACATGTTCAATACCATGGCGGAGAACGCCAATGACACGGCAGCCTTGCTGGTGGAGATGATGGAGAGCTTTGACCGCCTTCAGGAGCGGGCTTTCGCCATCAAGGGGAAGGAGCACCTGGGAGATTCCCAGATCCACGATCT
>JAKEFJ010000054.1 GCA_022616665.1 Acidobacteriota bacterium | reverse complement strand
GCCCGGACCATCCGGGCGAGGTCCTCGGCGCTCGAGACGTTCTGGCTGCTGAGCCCCGTGGCATCCGCGAAGTGGGACTTCAGCATCCCCAGCTCCCGGGCCTTGTCATTCATGGCGGCCACGAGACCGGCCTTGCCGCCGGGATAAGTACGGCCCAGCGCCGCCGTGGCCCGATTCTCCGAAGACATCAGCCCCAGCAGGAGCAGATCGCCGCGACTCAGCTGGGCGCCCACCCTCAATCGCGAGGCGGTGTGTCTGACGGAATCCACATCGGTCCGGTCGATGACGATCGCCTCGTCCAGCGGCAACGACGCATCGAGCACGACCATGGCGGTCATGAGCTTCGTGATGGAAGCGATGGGCATTACATTTTTGGGATTCTTGGCGTACAGAATTGATCCGGCGGATTCATCGATCACCAGTACCGCGTGGGATTTCAAATCGAGCCCGCGGGGAGAGATTTCACTCGGATGGCTCGTGGCCGGTTCTTCACTCGGGACGAGGACGGCATTGGGCGGTGCGGTTGAGGCGGAAGCCAAGACGGTGCCCTGGCTTCTCTGCCCTCCCAACATCAAAAGTCCGGCAGATAGCGTCATGAAGCGGACAAAATAGGTCAAATAGATCTCCCTGATCCCCCGAAACTCGGCAGAATTCGTACAGCGCGCAACAAAATAGCAAAAATCGCGCCGTCTCTCCATAGCATTCGATCTGATTTGAGGCCTTGCGGCTGACTCTCAGGCGGGGCCGGTGGGGGTGTCAGCCGAGGCGCGCAGGGTGCTGGCGATGGGGGGGCGCGTCGGGCGCGTCATCATTATTATTAGTAACTCCCCCAGGCGGAAGGGGGTGACTCCCAACGAGCGTTGGGTCGCTCCGATCGCAAATGCCAGCCGCCACTGGGCGAACAGCTTGCGATACGCGGCGAGGAGGCTGTTGCGGGGGTCGTAGACGTCGGTGGCCTCCGAGGAGACTCCGTTCAGCTCGAGGATCTTGAAGCCGCGACCAGCCCTCAGCACTTCCACCGAAGCAGCGCGCAGATCAAAGCGGCCGAAATTGAAGCCAGGGTAGTCGCGTGCGATTCGGTCGATCTGACTTTCCAGTGCTGAGGTTTTCACCCACCCGCCATCCAGGAACAAGGCCCCGCGGCAGTGGTTGCCCACGTCGGTGAGAATCACCTTCTCCCCGTGTGCCGGGACGCTCGTGAGTCGAGTCGCGTGCTGCCCCAGAAAGTATCGGGCCATGCAGACGGCTCGAGGGTCGGCGAGAATGAGCTGCTCCAGCGTGCTCCAGCCATCGCCGGTCACCTCTGGGAGCCGCTTTTCGGTCACCGAAAAGATGAAGCCGCGCGGCTCGTCCGGCAGCCGCACGTAGAAGATACCGAACTCCACACCATCCACCCATTCCTGCAGGATGCAATCGGCTCGGGCCTCGCGCAGAGCCTTGGCCAACTCCACCTCGCTTCGCAGGATCTGGACTCCGGCGCCTCGCTGTCCGACGTCGGGTTTCAGGACGAAGGGAAATTGCAGATTCTCCCGCTTCATGAATTCCCTGGCCTGAGAAAGCAGCCGACCAGCCCGGTCCTCGGCTCCAGCTTGTGTGCCGGGAGCGATTGCGCCGGCTGTTCTGCCATCCGCCATCGCAGTGGTCAGATCCGAACCGCGGCGCAGAAGAGCAAACTTCGCCACCGGAGCGCCGCTTCGGGCCAGATCCGCCAGGATGTCGCTCTTGGATTCCCCCACGAAGCCGCCGCCGGGCATGGCGGGATTGGCGGCGGTGAAGACCGTCAGATGTCGATACTCCCATCCCAGGCGAAAAACGTAGGCCACGACCGGCAGATAAAAGACCCACACAGGCCAGAATTCCCAACGCGTGGCGCGCCTCCAGGAGGAGAGGAGCAGGCGCCTCCCGCGCCAGCTGAACAGCTTGAAGAGGAGCCTCACAAAGAAGAAGATTAGGAGAACTGCCAGGATGGCGGGAATCCCAGCTCCCTTGCGCAGCGCCCCCACCGCCTGAAGGAACCACTCTCCCAGGAAGGCGGATCCTCCGACCAGCATGGGGGTCCAGAGCCCGGCCGCCAGGAGAAACCAGCCGGTGAAAGCGGCGAAGCGGGTGTGCAGCACTCCGGCGGCCACATAGGTGGGAAGCCGCAGGCCGGGGAGAAAGCGGGCCGCGAACACGACCCTGGCGCCGCGGTTCTCAAACCACCGGGAGGCGGCGCTGACCTGGGCCTCGCTCACCAGCCAACGCAGCGGTGCTCTGTGCAGCGCCGGACGGCCCAGAAAGCGACCGGCCAGATAGAGCAAAACGTCTCCCGCGAAAATCCCCGCCACGCAGGCCAGGGTTGCCGGGAGGAATCCGATTTCTCCCCGCGCCACCATCACGCCTGCGGCGATGCAGGTCAGATCTTCGCTCACCAGCGTCGCCGCCGCGATCAGGAGGTAAGACAATTCTCCATCTCCCGGCGGTGACGCAGCGTGGAAGGGGCGAGGCCGAACTCCACCTCCGGCGACAGGCCAAAGAAGCGCAGGAACATCCCCACCAGGGCGAAGTGATGAATGGTGTGGCTGAGGAGAAACTGGAGCTCCCGCTGCACGGTGGATCCGCTCCACCCTCCCTCGCCTCCACCCGGGGCTTCCTCTTCCCGCACCAGGAGCGTGCGATGGGTCCCTGTCTCGAGGGCCTCCAGGCGCCGGAGAATTTCCGTCAGGCGCCGCAGAGCGACGCTGCGCCGCGTTTCCACCTCCTCGTCCCGATCCCGGTGGGTGTAGTCCACTCTGCCGCTGGATAGCCCGCGCAGGAAGCAGTCGTAGAAGTCGAGGCAGTGGCGCAGGTGCTT
>JAKEFJ010000274.1 GCA_022616665.1 Acidobacteriota bacterium | reverse complement strand
GCCGTCGTCGGTCGCGGCGTAGGCCACGCCGAGCCGATGGTGGTCCGCCTCGACGCGGAAAACGATTCGTGGCGCCAGCTCCCCTGTGATGGAAGACCAGGAGTTTCCCAGGTCGCGGCTCACGAATGCCTGAGCCGTCCCACCGTTGGGAGATCCCCCCGCATAGAACCTCGCAGAATTCCCCCCGTCCCAATCGATGAAGAAACGCACTGGCACGTTCAATACCTCCTGAAACGTTGTGCCGTTGTCGGCGGTTCGGAGAATGAACCCTTCGTGACCGGTCAGGGCCAATGCGGCGACGGTCGGATGGGCCGAGATGTCCGAGGTCTGATTGTCGCCGATGAAGCGTGAATCCCACACGGACTTCCAGGTCGCTCCGCCGTTTTCCGAGAAGATGGTGAAGCCCATGAAGATGACCGTCTCGCCTCCCGCCCGGACCTCCTGGGGAGTCGTCGGGGCAACCTCCAGACTCCACATCCCTCCCTGAGGGTATTTTGGAGTCCAGGAGCCTCCCAGGTCATCCGACCGCCAAACGGCTCCCCCGGCTGCGTAGACCGTGTTCGTCCCGGCCACTCTCTCGACGGAATAGATGTACAGCCCCGCGCCCGAGGGCTCCCAGCTCAGCCCCCGTTCAAAGAGGCCCCTGGAGGCCCACGTTGCTTCTGGCAGATTCTTGCAATACGCGCCTTGTCCCTCCGTTCCCGCGCGAAGGAGGTCGGGAGCGGTGGCCAGGGAGCGCACCGTAGTCCCTTGCAGCCCGATGGGCCGCCACCTGGGAACGGTATCGGATTGTCCGTACCTACCTCCATCTGAGGCGTCCACCACAGGTGGTACCTCTGGATTTCCTGCAAGAGGCCGAGGGGGCGTTAAAGGGAGGGCGGTTACTTGCTAGGCGCCGCTCTACTCAAATCGGCAATTCGGTGAACATGCTGGTGCCGGAGGTCGGAGTCGAACCGACATGAGGTTGCCCTCGGGGGATTTTGAGTCCCCTGCGTCTGCCATTTCGCCACTCCGGCACGCAATTGCCCGAAAGGGTAACGGATCGGGACGGCGTCACGCAATCCCGTCCCCCGCGAAATTCTTGATCCCGCGCGATGCCCGGGCGAATCGCAGCCCAGAGCCGCATCTTCGTCCGGGAGAAGGGGATAGGTGTGAGGGCCTGTGGCGCGATCCGTAGGCGGAACCTATAATCCCCCGCGGAGGTGACAAGGATGGTCCGAATCGGGGAGGGTTCGCTGCGCTGGATCGTGGGAGTCGTCCTTCTTGTCCTGGGGATCTGTGCGCTGCCTTCACGGGCCTACGGCGAAATCGTCGGTATCGAGTTCCTGGAATGGAAACAGGATATGACCGGCACTTTGCAGATCGAGGGCGGGGGCCTGCCGGGCACCGAGGCCGATCTTCAGAGCACGCTTGGGCTTCCGGAAGGGGACTACTTGACTCAGGAGCGCCTCTGGCTGCACTGGCTCAAGAACAATTACCTGATTGGGACCCACCTTGACAGCAAGCGAAGCGCCACTGAAACCTTGACCAGTCCGCTCGTATTCGGCGGGGTGGTCTTCGCCCCGGGGGAAACCGTCAAAAGCCGTCTGGAGCTGCGCCAGGACTCGCTGCTCTACCTCTACACCTTCATCAATATTCCGATGTTCAGGCTGGGAATTCCATTCGGTGCCGAGCGGCTCAACTTCAGCACCTCCGTCGAATCCACCACCACCGGCATGGAAGGGGAGGGAAGCGAAGGGGGCACCTTTCCCGTGGTGGGCCTCGCCTTCTCATTCCAGCCCTTGCCGATCCTCCACATCTCCGCAGAAGGAGAGGGGATGAAGTACCAAACCTCGGGGAACGAGTTCCGCTTCTACGATCTCAGAGGCCAGGTCGAAATCCACTTCGCCCCGTTCATCGGGATGAATTTCGGCTACCGAAAGTGCGTCACCGACGCCGATTTGGAAGGTTTCGGTGTGGCCGATCTCACCATGAAGGGGCCCTACGCGACTCTGAATTTCAGCTTCTGAGGAAGGGGAGTCATTGACATCCGGAGCCCCGAAAGGCTAAAATGCACAATCAATTCAAGCCCTTCCGCTTAACGACGGTGCGACCGGGTGGAGGCTCCCAGGTGGAATTCAAGATCGGGGACAAGGTCGTTTATCCCAACCACGGGATAGGCGTTATCGAGGAAATACGTCTTAACACTAGCGAGACCAACGGGTCCTATTACCGCCTCCGAATCCTGGCCAACGACAGCACGGTCATGGTCCCGGCCTCCAATATCAGCCAGGTAGGACTGCGCCGGGTCATCGCCCGAAAGGAGCTCCAGAAAGTCTATGGAATCCTGGAGGACGGTCAGATCGCCATGCACAGCAACTGGAAGGGCCGGTTCCAGGAGAACTCCAACCGGATGCGCACCGGTGAGATCCTGGAGGTGGCGGCGGTCCTCAAGAACCTGAGCCTCCTCAGCCAGAAGAAGAATCTCTCCTATCGGGAGCGGCGCATGCTGGACAAGGCCCGTTACTTGGTGGTCAGCGAGATCGCCGAAGTGGAGAAGACCTCCGAGGCCCTGGTGGAAGAGAAGGTCGAGAAGGCCGTGGCCCGCTCCTTGAAAAACGTTAAAGATCACTAAATCCCCCCGATGGACAGCCTCATTCTCGAGGGGGTCCTCCGCATTCTGGAGCGCACCCTCTCGGGCCGTTCCCTGCTCGCTTGGGACCGGCTTGCGGACGGAGTGTACCTGCTTCGCTTCGCCACCGCCGCGGGCGACAATCTCAAGGTTTCGCTGCGCTCTCCCTACCCGGCCCTCTACCGCCTTCCGCACCGCGACACTCCCAAGACCGTGGAGCCCGACCCCTTCTCGGGACTCGCCGCTCGCGAGCTGGAAGGGGCGACCCTGCATGGGCTGTCCCGGCGAGGGTGCGACCGTGTCGTGGAAATGAGTTGGGTGAGCCCGGAAGGCGGGAGACGCAAGCTCGTGGCGGAGCTTCTGGGAAAGTCAGGCAACCTCCTCCTCCTGGATTCCGAGGATCGAGTGGCAGCCTTCGCCCGGGGAATGGCCAGCACGTTTCGCGCGCCGGAAGTCGGGAAGGCCTATCAGCCGCCCGTGCCCCGACCGGGCCTCGAGGGCGCCACCCTGGATCCAGACCAGGTGGAAGGGATGTTGCGCCGCTTCGATCCGGCCGCGTCCCCCCTGGAATCGTCCGTGGGGCTTCTAAAATTCCTGAGCCCATCCCTCTCGGCCGACTTTCCTCACCGGGAGGGAGCCCTCAGGGATCCCGTGAGTGAGATGAAGAGCATCTTGAAGGCCGCCCGAGAGGATCGGCTGGAGCCGGTGATGTACACCGCGGTGCCACCCGAAGAAATGATGTCGCAACCTGACAAGACTCCGGAACCGCCGGTGCTCTCGCCCCTGCCGCTTGCGCAATGCCCCCTCCCGATTCAGACGCGCTTCCGGGACTGTGAGGAGGCGGTGCGGGTCGCGACCCGACTGATGGAGGCAAGGCTCAAGACGCGAGAGCTGCGGGAAAAG
The DNA here is from genome assembly GCA_022616665.1 of Acidobacteriota bacterium. GTDB lineage: Bacteria > Acidobacteriota > Polarisedimenticolia > Gp22-AA2 > AA152 > AA152. The sequence continues at coordinate 2,236 of JAKEFJ010000274.1, read as the reverse complement.
CTCTCGGGCGCTCTGCATCGGGAGGGACTGCGCCTGGAAAAGCTCGTCTCCAAGCTGGGGCAGGAGCGCGCGGAGGCGACGCGATCGGAGGTTCACCAGCGCTATGGCGACTTGATTCTCGCCTGCCCGGAGGCGAAGGTGCAGGGAGAGGTGATTGTGGTGCCCGATCTTTACCAGCCAGGAGGTGCTCCGGCGCGAATTCCTGCGGATCCCGCGCTAAGCGCCAGGGGGAACGCCGAAAAGCATTACTCTCGCGCCCGAAAGCTCCGCCGTGGGGCCGCGAAGATCGAGGAAAGACAGCGGGCGGCGGATGCGACCAGAGCGACCCTGGACGAATGGCGGCGGAAGCTCGACCACTCGGAGAACCTTGAAAGCCTGGAACGCCTCGAATTGGAAATGGTGCGGGGGCGGATTCTGAATCCGCCCAAGCAACGAGGCGACAGCCGCCAGGAGCCGGCTTCGGAAAACGACCAGGGAATTCGGAAATACCGGACGGAGGATGGCTACGTAATCCTGGTGGGGAAGACCAGCCGGGACAATGACCGATTGACTTTTCACGTGGCCGCTCCTCACGACTTCTGGTTTCACGCGGCGGATCGCTCGGGGGCTCACGTGGTGGTGCGCAATCCCTCGCGGCTCAAGGAACTGCCCAGACCCGTGGCTCTGTCCGCCGCGCGCTTGGCGGCCCATTTCAGCCGGGCGAGAGGAAAAGGAAGGGTGGAGGTCCACTACACCCTTCGCAAGCATGTGCGGAAAGGGAAGGGATACGCCCCGGGCCTGGTGACCCTACGCGATTACCGGACGCTGGAAGTGGAGCCGGGGATCCCCGGACAAGGGGAGAATTAGCGGTCTTCTTCCGTGGAATCGGAAGAAGTTCTCTGAATGGAGATCGTCGCGTGCGAGGTGTTGAGCCGGTAACGGAGGCGTCCGTCCCCGGTTGAGCCGGCGAAATGGGCCGGCCGATCCTCCGGGACGTGGAGCTCGTCGATGTCGCATTCCACTTCCCCCTGCTCGGCACGGGCGTCGATCCGAAATCCTCCGGCGGCGGGAGAGGCGATAGTAATCTCCTGATTGGTGGTGCTCACCTCCACGTCGGCTCCAGGCCGGATGATCTCCACCGGCGTGTGCGTCCCGGAGACTTCGATGAGCCCCTGGACGTCCGTGAGAGTCACGCTGCTGGCGGAAGCCACGATCTTCACCCCGCCTTTCACTTGCGTTGCCGTGAGGGGATCGCCCTCAACGGTGGCCGTCAGGTTTCCGGCAAGATTCTCCACCCAGATTTCACAGTTGGGTGCGGTCACTTTCAGGTCCGCCCCCGCCCTCTCCACACGGACGGTGCCGTGCACGTCGACGATTTCCATGCTGCCGCGAATGTCGGAGGCCGTCACGTCGGCGTTTCTGGAGTTGACGTGCACTTCAGAGTCGACCTGGGATATCCCGACTTCGCCATGGGCGTGGCTCACCCTGACCCCTCCCGCCACTCGCGAGAGGGAAATGTCGCCGTCCTCGCAAGCCACGTCCGCCGGACCGGCCAGGTCGCTAGCCTCGATGTCACCGTGAGCGGTGCGCAGGTTGACCGGACCCTTGATGCGATGCAGGCTGATGCTGCCATCCACATTGACCACTTCCAGACTTCCTGCAAGATCCGAGGCTTCCACGTCGCCGTGGGCTGTCTTGACCAGCACATCGGCCTTGATTCCATGCACGACCACGGAGCCGTTGTCGGCGATGACCTGAAGGCGGCTGTGCTCGGGAATGGTAACGGTGAACTCGGAAGACAAGCCGGAGAGCCGTGAGCCGGTGGTGCCGATAGTCACCGAACCACGTGATGGAGCCACGCGAAGCCTGATATCAGAAGCCTGCCGCGCAGCCTCCTCTTCCTTCTCTCCATGGAGTTGTTTCTTGAGCTCCACGTGCACTTTCTTCTCGCTCCAGGTCTGGACTTGCACGTCGCTGTGGCCTGCCTCCACGATCACTCGATCGCCGTCCGACCAGTCGGCATCGGCAGACTCGCTGAAGGTGTGCAAGGGGCCGCGAAGAAACTCCAGCCCCTCGACGCGCACGCCGGGGGCAAGAGATCCCTGGCGCACTTTGTGGGCCGTGGTGATCCCGGCTCCCAGCAGCAGGATCAGAATCAGCAGCGCGACATCCCGTCGGGTCATTTCGGCGGCTCGATTCCTTCTTCTCCCTTGGCGGAAAAATATCGCACCAGCTTGTTGATTCCCATGACGATGAT
>JAKEFJ010000273.1 GCA_022616665.1 Acidobacteriota bacterium | reverse complement strand
GTCCAGGTCACGGAGGACGGGGGAAAATCCTGGAGGAAAATCGAGAAGTTTCCCTCCGTGCCCGACATGACCTATGTGTCGCGCCTCAATGCCTCGCGCTTTGACGCCAATACGGTCTATGCGGCCTTCGACAACCACAAGATGGGGGACTTCGAGCCTTATCTGTTGAGAAGCGACAACCGCGGAAAGAGCTGGACTTCCATCGTGGGAGACCTTCCCACCCGCGGCTCCGTCTACTCCCTGGCCCAGGATTTCGTGAAGAAGGACCTGCTGTTCGCAGGTACCGAGTTCGGAGTTTTCTTCGCCCCCGACGGCGGCAAGAAGTGGATTCAGCTGAAGGGAGGGATGCCCGTGATCGCCGTGAAGGATCTGGTGATCCAGGAGCGGGAGACCGACCTGGTGCTGGGTACGTTCGGGCGCGGGTTTTACGTCCTGGACGACTACTCACCCCTGCGCGCCGTGAGCGCACAGTCGCTGGAAAGCGAGGCGCAGTTCTACCCGGTAAAGCCCGCCTGGATGTACATCCCCACCCATCCGTTTGGCCTCAAGGACAAGTCTTTCTTTGGCGAGGCCTTTTACTCCGCGCCCAATCCGCCTTTCGGGGCTGTTTTCACCTACTACCTGAAGGAGGAGATCAAGTCTCGCAAGAAGACACGGCAGGATGCGGAGAAGGAGAAGATCAAGAAGGCGGAAGATGTCTTCTACCCATCCTGGGAAGAGCTGAAAGCCGAGGATCGGGAGGAAGACCCGGCGGTACTTCTAACCATCACGGATGAAGAGGGGGTCGCCATCCGGACGATCACGGGTCCCGTGACCGCCGGTTTCAGCCGCGTGGCCTGGGATCTGCGCTTTCCGCCGCCCGATCCCACCAATTTGACTCCGCCCACCGACGATGATCCCTTTCGGGATGTACCCCGAGGCCCCTTGGCGGCACCGGGCTCCTACAAGGTTTCCCTGGCCAAGCGGGTGGACGGAAAAGTGACGCCGCTGGGCACGCCGCAGGCCTTCGAAGCGGTTCCCTTGGGCAACGCAACGCTCGGCGCGAAGGATCGCGTGGCTCTGCTGGCGTTTCAACGCAAAACTGCGCGGCTTCAGCGGGCCTTGCTGGGGGCCATCTCCAGCGCGGACGAAGCGCAAAAGCAGTTGAACCATCTCAAGCAGGCGCTGCTGGACACCCCGGGGGCGGATCCGCGCCTGTCCGAGGAGGCGCGCTCGCTGGAATCGAGGCTCAAGGACATCAAGGTCGCGCTTTCCGGGGACTCCGTGAGGGCGAAGCGCAATGAGCCGACTCCTCCTTCCCTCGCCGACCGGGTGCAGCAGGTGATCTCGGGGGAATGGGCCTCCACGGCGGAAGCCACCCAGACTCAGCAGCATAACTACACCATCGCCGCTTCCGAGTTCGGTGACGTGCTGGCGAAGCTGCGAACCCTGGTGATGGTGGATTTGAAACAGCTGGAGGAAAAGGCCGAGATCGCCGGCGCCCCGTGGACTCCCGGTCGCTTCCCGACCTGGAAACCGGAGTGATGCGAGGTTTGCTGCGCGCCTGGAAGCAGATTCTCCTGGGTCTCGGAGTGATATTCGTCGGGATCCAGCTCATTCCCGTCCGCCGGAGCAATCCCGCGATCCAGGGTGAGGCTCCGGCCGCGGGACAGGTCAAGGAAATCCTGAGGCGAGCCTGCCAGGACTGCCATTCGCACGAGACGCGCTGGCCCTGGTATGCGTACGTGGCGCCGGTGTCCTGGTTGATCGAGCACGATGTGGAGGAAGGCAGGGAGTACCTGAATTTCTCAACCTGGGACAGCTATCCTTCCGAAAAGCGCGTCAAGCTCTTCAAGGAGATTCGCGAGGAGATCGAGGTAGGCTCCATGCCGCCCTGGTATTACGTGACCATGCACCCGTCGGCCCGGCTCTCGGAACGAGAACTCGGCCTCTTGCGTGGCTGGTCGGCAGAAGCGGCTCGGGAGTGACTGCGAGGAGGTGTCAGGCCGATTCGTAGGCCTTCCTGAGCCAGAGTTCGAGCTCCTCGTCCAGGTCCTCCGCTCGCGAAATTCGCACCCGATGGGTGACCATCGTATTGAAGCTGCCAGACGCCTCCAGTCGCTCGGTAGGGGGCGTTCCTTTCAGGTTGATGCCCACGTCGAGGCGGGTGGCGGTGGAAGGCTGGATGAGGGCGAACTGCTTGCTGCGCCGGAGACTCACGTAACCCTTCTTGGGGGAGACCTCGACGTCGGTGCCGAGTTTTCGGATCCGGGTCATCAGGGCCTCGTAAAGGGGACGAAGAGCCGCCTTCGGACCCGCATATTGCGCACCCACCAGATCTTCCGGTGTAGCACTCGGGCCTTGCGCCACCTGGCCTGAGCGCAGGGCGACGAGATTGGCGTAACCGTGGCCCAGGCCGTGCTCTTCCTTGAGAAACTTCACCACCTCGCCGTGCTTGGGATGCCCGCTCTTCCTGGCCAGCTCGAGCCAATCGCTCCATTTCCTTCCGGTCTTCTCCTCCAGGTTTCGGATCATGCTGGCTTCTGCGGCTTCGGGTGTCTGTGCCAAGGGGGGCCTCCTCAATCGAATTGGACCGTATGGGGCGCTCGGACAAGATCATCAAACAGTCGTGAGCGCCCGCGGGCATTCGCGGGTCAAGAGCTGAAACAGCTCGTCCATGTGCTCGAGGCGCGTGCGGAAGTTGACGGGGTTGATCCGGAACCAGGTGCGCCCCTTCAAGGAGGTGGTGGAGATCCAGAATCGCCCTCCCTCCTCGATGCGACGGGCCACGGTTGCGTGCAGCTTCCCCAATCGATCTTCGTCCACGCCCGCGGGGCGGTAGCGCAGGCAGACCGCCGACATGCGCGGCTTCACGGCGGGCTCGAAATCGGCATGCTCGGAGGCTAGCTGGTGCAGCCTCAAGGCCTGGTCGACGTTCGCGTCGATCCAGCTTCCCATCTCCTTCGTCCCATAGCGCTTGAACCCCATCCAGACCTTCAGGCTCCTGAAGCGTCGCGACTGCTCGAAGCTGTGGACGTAGTAGTTGTACCGTTCGTTGTCCTTGTCCAGGAGATCGGTGAGATAAGCCGGCTGCATGCCGAAGGAGCGGGTGAGGCGCGTATCGTCTTTCACCAGGATGGCGCCGGCGTCCAGCGGAGCATAGAACCACTTGTGCGGGTCGATGGCCAGGGAATCGGCCAGCTCCAATCCCCGAAGGACCCCGGGGTGCTTTTGCGAGATGAGCATTCCTCCGCCGTAAGCCGCGTCCACGTGCAGCCACGCCCCGACGCGGTCGGCGATCTTACGCAGCTCGGGCAGCGGGTCCACGGCTCCCGTGTTGGTGCTTCCACCCATCGCGATGATGGCCATGGGGCGGATTCCTTTTTTCCGGTCGTCCTCCAGAGCCGCCTCCAGCGCGTCCACACGCAGTTCGAAGCGCTCATCCGTGGGCAGGATGCGCAGCCCTTCCCGGCCGATTCCCACCGCGTCCGCTGATTTGTCGATGGCGACATGTCGCTCCTCGGAGGTGTAAGCGGCATAGCGCTCGCGGACCCCTTCGTGCTGAGCCTTGTCCTTGGAAGCCCAGTCCCGGGCCAGCTTGAGCCCGACGAAGTTGGCCATCATCCCGCCACTGGTCAGATTCCCTCCCGCCCCGGGGCCGTAACCCGCCAGCTCCGTGAGCCAGCGGACGGTGCGCCGCTCCAGCGCCACGGCCGAAGGGCCGATGCTGTAAGCGCCGACGTTCTGGTTCAAGGCGGAAGCGATGAAATCACCCAGAATTCCCACGGGAGTCGGGGAAGGGGTGATGAGCCCGAGGTAACCCGGATGATTCACCTGGGTGCAGTAGGGGAGAAGCTTCTCGTTCAGCTCCAGGAGGACGGAATGGATGCTCGAGCCCTCCACGGGAAGCGGCTCGTCGAAGAGCTGCTGCAATACCCGAGGCTCCACCGCGGAGAAGAGAGGATGATCCTCCACCCGGTCGAGGTAATCCGCCAGGTGATCGACGATTCGGTGCCCCGCCTCCCGGAATTCCCGCGTATCCATGCTCGCTGCCTCCCAAGTCGGCCTCACGGCTGCAATGATTCGACCGGCCACTATATCGGGGGGCGCGCCGCGGCGGCAAGCGGCGCTGCGAGCCTCGGAGGCACCTGAGCGGTGGACCAGTCGTGAGAGCGTTCATCGCTTCACCGGCGCCGGCGGGCAGTAGGCATAGAGAAGCTGATCGATGACCTTGCCGTCCTTGATCGCGCTCTGGCGCAGGCGGCCTTCCAGCGCATAGCCGGCCTTCTCCAGGACTCGAAACGAGGCGGGATTCCATTCGAACGGGACCGCGTAGAGCCGGGTGAGACCGTGAGTCCGGATGGCATAATCCGTCACGGCCTTGAGCGCGGCCGTCGTGACCCCACGGCCCCAGAACTCCTCCCCGAGCCAGTAACCGATTTCCGCCGAGACCCGCTCCACGTCTCGATGCAGCGCAAAGCCGATCCCCCCCACGGCCTCGCCGCGGATGGCGATGGCGAACAGGCATTCAGGCCGATCCTTCAGCGCGGCCCTGATGAACCCTTTCGCATCCCTGATGGCGTAGGGGTGTGGGAAGGCATCACGCAGATTGATCCAGATTTTCCGGTTATTGGCGTGGAGAGTCAGCGAGGTCGCGTCCGAGGCTTTCCAGGAACGCACCTCGCAATTCGGCAAGGTGAGGCGCATGGGCTAATGGCACGCCGGCAGGGAAATCCACTGCAGGCTCACGGGATTATCCTCTGGCGGAGGCTCACTGTCCATCCTAGGACTAAGCCCGGTGCTCCAG
>JAKEFJ010000272.1 GCA_022616665.1 Acidobacteriota bacterium | reverse complement strand
GGGAGAGCATCGAGGAGCGGATTCTGCAGCTGCACGTGACCAAGCGCAACGTGCTCGCAAACGTCTGGGCGAAGGAAGGGAAGGATGTGATCGCCGCTCCCGGCGGCAGCGGTGCCTTCCGCGAGATGGTGGGCTCGTTGCTGAGGCAGATCCCGCCAGCGGGAGGCCCGGCTGAGCGCGCGCCAGGCCCCCCCGCGGCCGCCGCACCGACGTCCCCGCCGGCACCGGCTCAGGCTGCCGCACTCCGAGCGGACGAGGGAGGCAAGTCTCGTTTGGCGGCTCCAGTGCCTCCCGGGCTGGCCGATGCGGGCGCGGCTGGTTTCGTTCCGAATCCAGGGGTCCTCGCGGCCGCAGTCGCCGCCGTGGCCCCGGCCGTGCCGCAGGACCACCGGCGGTCGCTGGCCGCCGTCTTCAGGGCTCTGGCCGAAGCATTGGAGGGGTCCACATCGGACGCGAGCTCGGTCTCCGAGTTCCCGTCGCCGACCGCAGGACTGCTTGCCTTGGGTCCCCTGAGAGAAGCATGAGACCCTGTGCCCCTGCACGGTGGAATCGAACGCACCGAGTTAAAACACGAGGCCGCCCCGACGGCTCAATTGTGCGAGCGTCCTCGGGCGGATCCTCCCCCCCCGGCTCGTGTGTTCCGTCATGACAGCGAAAAGGATCATGCACGACAGCGCGAGGTTGGCCCGGAAGTTGAAACGAAACCCCGCCGCAATCCTCGGAGCCAGGGAGGTTCGGCTCCTGGCGTGCGCGGCGGAACAGCTCTGGCGCGAGAGTTTTCCCCGATGGTCCGCGCTCAACGCGGAGGACGGTTTGTCCCTCCGAGTCGGCGTCTCGATTCGCTGGGGTTCCCTCGGCGCCCGCTGCCGGCAGGCCCGGGAGCAGATGCAGTTGGATGAGAAGGCTGCCGCAAAGCACGCCGGGCTGCCGTGGTACCGCGTCAAGGCGATCGAACATGGCCGTTTCGGTGAATTCCAGCCCGACCACGCCTGGAGGTACTTCGAGTCTCTGGGAATCAAGGCCTGGGTGGGACGCTGGTGCAGGGCCAACGCCGAGCTGGCGGAGCACGTGGGCATCCGACCGGCCCGTTCGCGGCCGGCTCCGCGTGACCGATTCGAGAAGCGTTGACGCGGTTGGAACCGGGCATCGGCGGCTCGGCGAACGAAGCCCCGCGTTGCTTGCCTGCCGGGTGGATGTGGTGGGACCGATCGAACGAACGACCTCCTCAAGTCAACCGATTGCACTGCTCGCACTTAGGGGTTTAGATCGCCTTGGGGCGATTGCAAGTCGTGGGTTGCAAGCTCGGGCCAGCCTCAGGCTCGGTTGAGATTCCATCCCGCGCAAGCCCCGCGACAGACCTCAGGGCTTGCTGCTTCCGGCCGTGGTCGCGTCCTGAGCGGCCCACACGCTGCTTCCATTCCTGAAGAACTCCAAATTCAGCGGCAAATTACCAGATGGCTTTACTCCTGGGCGGAATGGATCCGATGACGACCCAAGAACTGCGCGCGCCGAATTCCTTGTGTCGGCGATTGTCACCGAGGGAAACACTTCCCCCCAGATCGCAACCGAATTCTCGGTGTCTCCATTGAATAGGAGTAGCCCAGGTAGGAAGTACGAGAATGTGGTGATCGGCGCTGCGGATGTCCATCCTTTTGTCCGAGCGGAGTCATCGGGTGAAGGATTTGGAGGGGGAGGGGAGTAAGCGTATTGACCCAGGAAGATAGCTGGATGCCCATGCATGTCAGTGACCAGCAGGCCAGGAGATCCGATCCCCTGAATTTGCATCCCGCTAGGCGTCATCGCCCCTAACGAAATGTCTGTCGGATCGGCTGCGAGAGAAATCTGCTCAGCGGAGTTCTTCCGGGACAAAGTGAGCCTTGATGCACCCCCTGCGGCAAGGCCCAAGTAGGCACGCTGATGCCCCTCTTCATCGTTGAGGCCAAGGTAGGGCTGGTCCATCACGTCCATCGCGATTCTGGCCGCTACTTTTCCGCTTTTCCTATAAAACCACAACCCTGGCTCGCCATCGGTGAGGGAAAGTTCGGCACGCGGCTTGCCGTCCTTGCCGATGAGGATGAAGGAATCGGCCCCGACGGCCTTCTGCCCCGGCCCCGCCTGTCCCATCATAATTGCGAGCACTACCACGGTGAAGAACGCGATTGTGATGATTTTCAGAGCGGGCGGTGGAGAGGGCCTCCGACGGCACCCCAGGTCGGGACCGCAAGGCGAGAGGACTGACCAATCTGGCGCGCCACTTCCTCGAAGAGCGATCCGATGCCGAAGGCCCCCAGCAGGGTTCGTGAGGAAGCCAGACGGCTGTTCCTGGCAGGCGAACTGTCCAGCAATGCCGAGATCGCCCTCCGTTTGGGAGTCAAGCCCCACACGGTGGAGGAGTGGCGCCGGCGCGAAGATTGGGACGGGCTACGGCTGAAAATAGACAAGCGGGCCGCCGAGAAGCTGGTGGAGGAGCTTGCGAACGAGCGGGTCACCCTCAACGCCAATCATTTCAAACTGTGGGGCGTGGTGGTCTCCCAGCTCGTCGAAGTCCT
>JAKEFJ010000053.1 GCA_022616665.1 Acidobacteriota bacterium | reverse complement strand
GGGTTTCGAGAAACCCCCCGGGCGCGCCAATCAGCCGGACCACCGAGCCCGGTTTGATGCCCAACTTCTTCGGCAGTGGCGTGCCGGAGTAGCCTGCCGGACTCGCACCTGCCACGGAAGTGGAAGGACGCGCCTTCCTCACGGTTGCCGCCTCGCTCCCATCACCCTTCTGGAGATGCCAGCACCTCGTAATGGGTCACCGTAGGCTCCATCTCCAGCAGGTAGTCGGCGTCCTCGGGATAATAGCGCGCCTTCTCCAGATCGTCCCCCGCGAAGGCGCGTATCGCCTCGCGGGAGTCCCAGAACGAGATCACGACGAAATGCGACAGCGTCGCATCGTCTTCACGCAGCACGGTCACACCACTGTTCCCGGGGGTGTCGCGCAAATCCGGGATTGCGATGCGCTTCAGGTACTGGAAGTAGGCGTCGGCCTTCTCCCGCGGCACGGCTCCATGCCACTTTCTCGCGATCATGTCCTCACCTCGCCCAACTACATCAAGGCGATGTCGTAGTGCTTCGAGCGCTGGTCGAACCGCGCCAGGAGTTTTCTGGCTTCGGAAGGCACCACGGCCACCTCGTAATCACCGCCGGCAAAGGCCCGGACCGCGTCCATGGAATCGAATAACGTCAGCGTGACGAACTCGACTTCCCCCTCCTGATCCCGCCGGAACAGGTGGGCGCCTCGATATCCCGCTACTCTGTGGATTCCCGGCAGAATTTCTCCGCGCAGGAGCGCTTCGTAGGCCCGGGCGTTCTCGCGGGTGGTCCACCCGTGCCAAAGCCGTGCAATCATCGCGGCCTTCCCCACCTTCCTTGCGGTCGCGGGCGCCGGCTGCGGGAGTGACGAAAGGAGGGTCCCGAAGGGGTGGATCTCTCTCCAGGTCTTCCCGGCGCTGGCCGGGTCGGGCCCCCAGCCCCTCCCATTTTCCGCTGCGCCTTCGCCTTGGATCGGGCGCGATCCTCCGCTTTCTTGGTGCGAATCGCGGCGATGCGCTCCGCCAGCGGAACCTCGAAGGTCCCTTCGGGCCTCGCCTTGTAATCGAAATCCGGTACGGTCACGCGGGGAAGGCGTTTGCCCACCGCCCGCTCGATTCGCATCAAGTCCCCTTCCTCCTGCGGCGAGACGAAGGTGAAAGCGTCGCCGGTGGCCTCCGCCCTGGCCGTGCGGCCGACCCGATGGATGTAATCGTCGGGCACCGTCGGCACGTCGAAATTCACCACGTGGCCCAGCTCCTTCACATCGATGCCCCTGGCAGCGATGTCCGTCGCCACCAGCACCCGGTACTTGCCGCTCTTGAACCCCGCCAGGGCTGCGGTCCTCTGGGCCTGGGATCGGTTGCCGTGAATCCTCTCGGCCTGCACTCCCTGGCGGACCAGGTATTTCGCCAGACGGTCGGCCCGATGCTTCGTCCGGGTGAACGCCAGCGCCTCCTGGATCTCGCCGCGCTTCAGGAGAGTCGTGAGAAGCGCCGATTTCAATTCCTGCGACACCGGGTAGACCGCCTGAGTGATTCCCACGGCCGGCGCCGACTGGCGCTGCAGGTTGATGGTCGCGGGATCGCGGAGGATTTCCCGCGTGAGCGTCGCGATGGGCGCCGGCATGGTGGCGCTGAAGAAAAGCGTCTGCCGTCGCGCGGGAATGTGCCGCAGGATGCGGCGGATGTCGGGAAGAAAACCCATGTCCAGCATCCGATCCGCTTCGTCCAGGACCAGGTACTGCAACCCCTGGAGCCTGGCATAGGGAAATCTGAAATGGTCCAGCAACCGGCCGGGAGTGGCGATGATGAAGTCCGCACCGCTTCTGAAAGCGTGCTCCTGCGGCCCCATTCCTACTCCTCCGTAGACCGAAGCGGCAGTGATCGGCGTGTGCACCGCCAGGTCATTGAGATCCTCGAGAATTTGAGCGGCCAGTTCCCGAGTCGGGGTGATCACCAGGGCGCGGGTGCTGCCCCGGGGCCGATCGATCAGCTGATGCAGGATTGGCAGGAGGAAGGCGGCGGTCTTGCCGCTGCCGGTCATGGCGCAGGCGAGCACGTCGCGCCCGGCCATCGCCGGTGGAATCGCGTCGGCTTGGATCGGCGTCGGGCGAGGGAAGCCAAGCTCTTTGAGCCCCTTTAGGAGATTCGGGTGGAGTTTCAGGGCGGTAAATGGCATTCGGGTTCCTTAGTGGAAGGTGGGCGGAGAGCCCACGACTCGTCCGGCGCACGATTGCTGGATGCGGAATTCTATCAGGAAGGCTGCTCACCGTGCGAGCGGTGAGGGTTTCCAGGTCGAGGGCCTGGGGTCACCGCGCGGCCCTTTGGAGGTATTCTCCGGACTGAATCACTTCCGGTGGCAGCTCTGCGGCGAATGCATTGAGGCTTTCCAGCAATTCAAGCTTGCGGGATGGGTCCACCGCCCAGAAGGATATCGTGTTGGAGGCGCAGATGACGTTGTTCTGGATCTTCCACTCGCCTGCCTTTATCCAGTTCTCCCGGACTCCCTCGAACCAACCTTCATAGACGATGGCGATGCTGGTGCCCCGTGCATCGGTCAACGACTTTACCTGCGCCGCGTTGAGTTGACGGCTGCGCTGCAGAAAAGCCACCTCCCGGCTCGCCAGCCCTGCCAGATCGAGAAGGTGCAGGTCGGCCAGAAAGGAGATGGCGCCAATGTCGTTGGCGGCGACCGACTGTCCGTCATAGAAGCGGTGCAGGAAGAGCCCCATCTGGTACTGTTGCTGGTAGATGTTGGTGGTGGCCCGCGGTGTCTGCAGAAGCACCTTGGCCGCCTTCTTGCCGATGGGATAGCCGATGAGAGCCACGAGCAAGGCCGCGGAGAGGTATCCCGGCAACTGGTGCCGGTGGAACGCCGGTATCGGGGAGTCACGAAGCAGCTCTCCAGCGGCCCCCGCGAGCACGACAGCGCCCAGTGCCATGAGATACCCCTCATGGCGGAACGTCCACCCTTGTCCCACGAAATGAAGGTGCAGCAGCATGGCGCCGATGAATGACAGGTTGGAGCAGATGGCGATGCTCTTCCACGGGTTTTTTCCTTGCCAGCTCAGAACGATGACGGCAAGCAGGCTCGGCAGGACCAGGGCCAGGAAGTGCGGGCTGTCCCAAAGTCTGCGGATGCTGGCCTTGCCCGCCAGTTCCCCCATCTGGTCCAGGGAGGCGAGGCCGGGCACGGAAGTCTTCAGGAGCAGGGAGTTGGGCAGGAAGAACCACCCCTCTCGCACCGAGAGCGCTCCGTAGATCACCATCGGAAGCGAGGCGATCGCTCCCAGGCCCAGAGCGAATCCCGCCTTTCCGCGCAGCAGCAGGAGGAGGCAGACCACCGCAACCAGGAACAGTCCCTCGTACCGGGTGGCGGCCAGCAAGGGAGCCATCACCAGGAGCACCACCCGCTGCTTCGCGTCGGGGCTCTCCTTCGACAGGCAGCTCGCCGAGAGCGACAGGAAGAGAATCGCCAGGGCAAGGTGCAGACTGTGCTCCATCCCGGTCATCGCCAGAGACGGCAGTGGGACAGCGAGAACCAGGAGGAGCAGTCCCGCGCAGGCCACCCACCTCCGGTGGGTCGTTTTCGCCAGGAAGAGGTAACCTGCCACCAGCGCCAGCAGCCCCGACAGCACGTTGAGAATCAGCGGCGCGATTTGGCTGACGCCGAACAGCCGGTAGGTCGCCGAGAGCAGCAGCGTCCAGAGCAGGGAGGAAGAAGTGGAGGTGAATCCATCGCGATTCACTCCCCACACACCCTGGAGCGCGAAGTTCTTGGCCATCGCCATGTGGATGTATGCGTCATCGAAGGCGTAGATCAGATGCCCCTGGTTCTGTCGCGCCGCGAGGAACGCCAGGACGGCCAGCATCACCAGGTAAAGGGCGATGGCCGTCAACAGCGGCCAGTGCTTCCCGAAAGTTCGCTCTTTGGCCAAGGTGTTCCGTCCTTCAGAGCCCCACGGCCGACTTCATTTCGGCACGTAGGCGAACACGGGCTTCAATCGCGCCCCGGTGGGACACCAGAACGCCTTGGGATCGGCGACGTAGGCCACGGGAACCGGATCGTAAGACTGCTTCAGCTCGTCGGTGAACGGGAAATCGTCCCAGTCGGTCATGACCATCGAAAACCGCTTATCCCTGAGAGCCTGGGTGAATTCACCGGTCAGCTTGGTACGTGCCCCGAGCCGGTCGTCCGGGATCATCAGCATGTTATAGACCGCCATCTGATGGGCGAAGCTCCCCTTGCCCTCGCGCCGGGTGAGAAAGCCCCGGTGCGTCAGCAGGACTTCCCCCCGACTCGCCCTTACCATCGCCACCAGGCGCTCTCCTTCCCTGCGGTCGGCATCCGTGGGGACCCACGGCCTCGGGTCGTAGACCACGAGGAGAAACTGCGCCAGAAGCATCCCGTAGGCGAGCACCCCGGCTCTGCGCCGCCGGCCGCGAGGGCGCGAATTGAGGAGCGCGCCCGCCCCCAGCCCGGAGAGGATGGCCAGTGCGGCATGCGCCGTGAGGTTGTCGTTCAGCCAGCTTCCCGCATGGGCCCTCACCGCCACGGCAATGGCGAATAGCGTCAGTGACACCATGGCGTAAAACGTCCTGGCTTTCGCTCGGGCGGGGTTCCTGCCGGCGGCGAAATAGAAGAACGCCAGCGCCAGCGCGAAGGGGAAATTTCCGAAAAGCTCCGTCCTCCAGACGCTGCGGCCGTAATGACTGGCCAACTGACCCGTCAGGCTGAAGGTGTAAAACCAGTACCAGCCTTCACTGGCGACGTTCAGGATCAGGATCGATCCACCAACCAGGGCGCCGCAGGGCAACACGAACCACAGCGCCTGCCGCCACCCCTCGAACACGATCAGATACAAGGCCAGCGGGATGACGATTCCCACGCCGCTCTGCTTGGTCTCGAAGGCCAGCCAGACGCACACACTCGCGGCGACCAGGTGAGCGTGGCGCTTTGCAAAACGCACCAGGGCGATGGCCCCCAGGCAAAAGGCGAAATGCAGCGAGTCGACCCTGGCGATGTCGAACCAGCCGCCGCTCAACGCGTAGGTCGCTGCGAACAGCCCGCCGGACAGAACTCCCAGCTCCCGGCTGCGTGTTTCACGGGAGACGATCAGGGCAATGAGGCCAACACAGGCCAGGGAGCCCACGATGGAGACCAGCCGCAGGGCCACGTAGCCTTCGCCCGTCAGCAGCGAGACGGCCGCCGCCACCACGTAGTACATAGGATTGTAGACGTAGGGAACGAACTCGAGAGAAGGAGGAACATAGATATTGCCGTGGCTCAGCAAGAAGCGGACATGGTCCACCATGCCCCCTTCCATCCACTCGAGATCGAATGGATATCGGACTCGATTCCATACGATCCACGCATAGGCTCCCAGGTACCAGGCCACCGAAAGGGCGCACCCCGCCCTGAGCAGAAGAAGGAGCGCTGGCGTGAATTGATTCGTCCGGCGGATGAGCCTGCGCAAGGCGCGCAAATCCCCGGCGCCCTTAGCCCGTGGGTTACGGGCCTGCATGGACACCCAACATGCTCATCCTGGCCAGGGGGAGCTGGCCGATCATCTTCCCGATGAACCCACAGGGTTCCATGTGCTGGCCGTCCTCAGCGATGAAGCTGGCGCATGATAAGCAAATCGCTCGGGGGCCGGCAAGCGCCTGGGTCACTTGAACAGCGGATCCTCGCGCCCGTAGACGTAGTCCGCCGGAAAAACCTGGGGGAAGTCCTTTCGCAGCTCCAGCTCCAGTTCCTGTCGCTGGCTGCGGGGGACCTGCGTGATCGCGTGATAGACAAAATCCCTCACCCGCTGGCGCACCTCCGCGGGCTGTGCAGCCACCGCTTCACCAAAAGTGCTTTCTCCCTTGGTCTCACCCATGTCCAGGAACATGGAGAAAATGAAATTGCCATAGACCCGAGTCATCTTGTCCATCTTCCGAAACCCAGTTGACAGGGAGAAGATCCTGGACAGCGCAGCCGCATCCCCCTGGTAGGCCTTGGGCATCTCCTTCTCCATGTCCACGCCCCGCGATCGGCTCAGCCCCAGGAACCGATCGACATCCTTCCGGCTCATTTTGCCGTAGGGCACTCCCAGATCCATGTCCTCCCAGGAGGCCTGAACCGGCACCGAGGCAACCATGAGAACTCCGAGTAACATACCGAACACCTTCCTCATAAACAGCTCGATTCTCCTCGTCTGGTTGCCAGCGCTGTCAGAGATTACCCTTCGCGAAGAGCCACAACAGATACAGCCAAGGCGAGACGTTCAGCAGCAAGCCCACGACCGCCCCCCACCCGCGGCCGCGTTTCAGTGCAACGCCCAGAAGCGCGCAGATTCCTCCCGTCGCTGACAATCCCAAGACCCCGATGTAGAGAAACCCGAAGACCGGCAGCGCTGCCTCCGAAGGCATCAGGCTCTGGATCCAGAGGGCGCATCCCGCGCACCAGAGCACCGCCAAGCCGAAGATGGCTAGCGATATTACGCCGAACCGGGCGTCCACGGTTCTCTGGCCGACTCCTGCTACTGGCTTGGGGGACGTGTCATCCTCCCGGCGGGGAGTCCCAGAGGATAGAGGATGGGAAAGCTCCTTCAAGGATGAGCCGGGCGCGAACCGGCGCCCGGCTGTCGGACCGTAGAGCCGGTTCGCCCGCGGCTGCGGGACTCACACCACCGCAACTTTGACGCAGTTGATCGGAGGCAGCGAGTCGAACAGGCAATCCCATTTCTCGCCCCCCTCGCGCCCGATCCAGATCTGGCCGGTCGTGGTGCCGAAGTAGAGCGCGGGCGACTTGAGCTCGTCGATGTCCATGGCATCGCGCAGGACGGTGAAGAAGCTCTCTTTTTTCGGCAGCCCGCGGACCAGGCGTCCCCAGGAGCTGCCACCATTCTCGCTGCGCCAGACCGCCGGAGCGCCTCCCGGACAGGTGCGCGTCATCGGCTCCAGCGGCACCACGTAGACCGTGTCGGCGTCATGCGGATGAACCACGATGGGAAAGCCGAAATCGGAGGGCAGCCCCCTGGCGATCGATCTCCAGCTATGGCCATGGTCGTCGCTGCGCAACACGCCGATGTCCGGCCGCGGTCCCCCCGGCCCATCCCACTCGGCCCAGCCCCCATGGTTCTGCATGTAGAGCCGGCCAGGCGCGTCCTTGTGGCCCGCGATCTTGTGCACGCACTGGCCGAACTCCGGATAGGGATCGGGCGCGAAGCCAGCGCCGACGCCCTGGTTGCTCGCCGAGAAATTCCTACCGCCGTCTTCGCTCAGGTAATGGCCACCCGTCGAGATGCCCAGATGGACCCGATCCCCTTCGCGCAGGATGGTGTGCAGGCAGAGCCCGCCATTCCCCGGCTGCCACTTCCGCGCATGGTCGTGGTTGTTGATGCCCTCGACCATCTCCCAGGAATCGCCGCCATCCTTGCTTCTGAATAGCGATGCCGGCTCGACGCCGCACCACAGGTCGTTCTTGGAGTCGCCCGCTTCCAGCGACCAGATGTTGGCGAGCGCGCGCCCATCCTCCTGCGGGAAGGCGGGAGCCGATTTGGTCTCCTTGAACGTTTTTCCGAGATCGGTAGAGCGCAGGATCTTCATGCCGAAGAATGGGTTGCAGCTCGAGGCATAAAGGCGAGGCTTGCCGCGCGTGTCGATCAGCGACGCGTAGACGGCCACCCCGGATCCAAACGGCCCGCGCAGCGCGAACTTACCCCGGCTCTTCGGCGCTTCGGCGACGAAGAGTCCCTTCTTGGTCCCAATGCACATGACTACTCGGTCCGGCATGCTGAACCTCCTGAAACCGCGGGAAGTATCGTGAGGACGTCCCCCGGCACCAGCGCCGTATCGAGACCCTGAAGGTCCCGCACGTGAGACGAATTCACGAACAAATTGATGTGTCGGCGCACCGCGCCTGTCTCGTCGCAGACGCATCGGTGCAGAGCCGGATGGCTCCGCTCGATTTGCTCCAGAAGGGCCCGCACGCTCTGGGCCGGCAGAAACAGCTCCGAAGCGCCCCCGCTATAGGCTCGCAGTGCCGCCGGAACGTAGATTGTAACGGTCATGGCGCGAGCCATCAAAACACCCTCCGCGGCATGAATGGGCCTCCTTTCATTGGCCTCCCATCAGGTTTCCTTCCCGTGGCGCGCCAGGCGGGTGGTGAGATGCCGCTTCACGTCCGGCCATTCCGCCGCGAGGATGCTGTAGATTATCGTGTCCCGCGCCGTCCCGTCCCGCCGGGGCTGGTAGTGCCGGATCACGCCATCCTTGCGCGCGCCGAGAGCCGCGATCGCCCTCTGGGATGCGAGATTGAAGTTGTCGGTCCGAAACCCAACGACCTGGCACCCCAACGCTTCGAACGCGTGCGTGAGCAGCAGCAATTTGCAGGTTGTGTTGACGTGGCTGCGTTGCCAACGTGCGGCCTACCAGGTATAGCCGATCTCGACCCGATCAATCTGCGGCGCGATATCGTGGAATCGCGTGCTTCCCACGATGGCGCCTGTCGTCAGCTCCCGGACCGCCCATGGCAGCATGGCGCCGGTCCGCTGCGCTTCCAGTGCGTCGGCGATGTAGGCGCCGGTTTGCCCAGGCTCCGGAACCGCGGTGAACCACAGCTCCCACAACCGACCGTCCGCAGCGGCGGCGATCAGCCCTTCCTGATGAGCGGGAGTCAGGGGCTCCAGTCGGATCCCGTAACCCTCGAGCATGACCGGAGACAGCTTGAGCACCATCGACCTCAGTACTTCTCGCAGCTCGGCGCCAGCCTTTCAGCCGCAGATTAGGCTGAGGCTGGTCAAAGTTGCGGTGCGACCAGCGCCTGCGCATCCACCGAGGTAACCACGGGGATCACCTCAAAATCCACCAGGTCCTGCCACCGGCTGATCCACTCGTCCAAAAGCCACCGCTCCTCGCACTCCATGATCTGGTAACAGTGCGCCAAGTCGGAGGTGACCCAGCTCGAAATGTAGCGCAATCCCTCCGGAGCCAAACGCCCTTGTTCACGAAAGCGCCGATATACCGGCACCGGATCGCCGTTACGATAATTTTCGATCACCAGGTAAAGCACGGGTGCTTGTCACCTAATTCGCTTGACATAGTCCTCAGGCAATCCCGCACGCGCTGCGACCTCCTTCAACTTCTGCACATACTCCTTATTCTCTTGATCGTGAGAGGGCGGCACGGGCAGATTGAAACACAAGGCGGGGATTTGCGCCGCGTCATCCAGCTCGGCGAGCACCGCCTCCGGACGATACTCCCGCACACTAGGCTCGGCATACAAACGATCGATCTCGTCGTGCGAGAGCTCCATCAGGGCGCCGTGGACACTTGCTTCCGGTTCGGGCACCAGGCTCGCACGCCGCCCGATTCTAAGCGCGAATCCCCTGACGCAGGCCCGGCGCGGATGAACGGGGTGGAGGCCTTTCGCCCGCAAAGCGTCGGCGTCCATGAACAGGCCATAGAAGAACACAGGGATGCGCCTGCAAGTCAGCCCAGTCATGGTGTTACCGACTCGATCAGCTCGCAGAACTTCTTCAGATCGATGTTGCCGCCTGAGACGATTGCCACGATCGGGCCCCGTCCGGCTTTCCCCGTCAGTGCGGCGGCCAGCGGCAGTGCCCCCGCGCCTTCGGCGATGACGCGCGCCTTTTCCGCCATGAGCCGCATGGCCCGTTTCGTCTCCTCCAGGCTGACCACGAGGTAGCCATCTACCACGGGCTTCATTCGCTGCCACATGCGCGGAAACATGCTCTGGCCGCCGGCGCCATCGACGAATGAAGCCTTCCAGTCCTTGAACACTTGCGGCGATCCTAGGGAAAACGACAGGGCCGCGGGGGCGGCCGTCTCCGGCTCGGCGCCCCACACCTGGACCTCCGGCTTGAGTGCCTTGATGGCGCTGCCGACCCCCGTGATCAGTCCGCCGCCGCCGATGCCGGCAATGACCGCGACCGTCTTGGGCTCGTCTTCAAGAATCTCCAAACCCATGGTCGCATGGCCCGCGATGAAATTGTGGTCGTCGAACGGATGCACGAACGTCCCTGCCACTCCGGGATACGAACGTTCCTCAAGCGTCTTCCAGGCGACTTCGTAAGGCACGGGAACGAGTGTCGCGCCCAACGCCTTCATGCGCTCGATTTTCGCTGCCGGCGCCGTCTCGATCGCCACGACGGTGCAGGACACGCCCGCTTGGCGCGCCGCGTAAGCGACACCTTGGCCCGCGTTTCCGGCGCTGACGGTCCACACTCCGCGCTTGCGCTCGGTGTCCGACAGCATCGCCACGGCATTGGCCGCGCCCCGCAGCTTGTAGGCGTTGATCGGCTGCAGGTTTTCAAGCTTGAGCCGAATATCCGGGTAGGCCTGCCCGAGCTCCAGGCGGATCAGAGGGGTGCGCACGATGGTCCCGGCGATGCGCTCTCGCGCTTCTCGTATCTCGGCCAACGCTATGGGGCGGATCGTCTCAGGTGTCATGGGCTCCTCCGAGTCTAGGCGCTCTGCTTCGCGCACCCCTGAGGCTTCAGGATCCGCTCGGTCGACGCCGGATACCTCTCCAACTTTTCCACCGGACGGCGCGGTCGGAGCACCAGCTCGCCACCGCAATTCGGGCACCTGCCACGGAGCACACCTTCAGCACATGAGCGACAGAAAGTGCATTCGAATGAGCAGATGAAAGCCTCCGGTGATTCCGCCGGGAGATCGCGGTCGCAGCACTCGCAGTTTGGGCGAAGCTGGAGCATTGGTATGTCTCCTTCTAACCAGGAGCGCCTCGAGTCTACTCCACGCGCGACGTTTATTGCCCGATCCGACCACGCCAATCGCGATTGCCCTGCGGCAAACCGGGCGCCGGATCGATGCTACGAGTCGCGCGTCAGATCGCGCAGCTTGGTCATCGTCGCCATGTTCCGCGCAGTGCCATGTTCGCCCACCAGGCGGCTGACCGCGAGCATGAGGCGGCTGTCGATGATCCCGTGCGGGCACCAGAGGTAGGCCACCCGCTTGCGGATAGCCAGGGCCTCGGGTGTCCAGGGCGCCTTCGCGAGCACTTTCAGCCGCGTGCCGACCGCGGCATCGGCAAGCACCATCACCAGCAGGCGTGAAGGATTGTCCGCGGTTTTGTGCAGCGGATTGTCGTCAACCGCCGCAGCGATCTCGTCCGCCGTCATCACGGTGACCCGTGACGAAACCCCCAACTTCGAGCCGATTGCCTTTTCAATTCTCGGTGCTGGATCGCCCCGAACGGTTTTCGGGACCGAGAAGACGACGTTGCCACTGTTCAGCAGCGTGCGGACCTCGCCGTATCCCAGGCCTTCGACCAGCGCGCGGAGATCTGCCATGGCCACGCGCTTGGCTCGGCCGACGTTGATTCCCCGCAAAAGGGCTACGCGGATGTCGGCCATCGACTCTCCCTCGCCAAGCAGTACCGGGCTCGATCCAGAAATCAGGTTACTTCCATTTCACCCATCCCGGCTAGCCGCCTCCCATCAATGCGATCATGGCGGCGAGCGTGGCGTCTTTCTGGTCCTTGCCCCAAGGCGGTCCTACGGACCTCCCGAGCGACGCAATCGTCTTGCGCAATTTGGTCACTGGACTCGCGAGCGCTCGTTCCGCGTGCTCATCCATCTGCTTTTCGGGTATCCCGACCAGCTTCAAGCCACACGCCCTGGCGGCGCTGGCGAGAGCGTCGCGAAATAGCACCCCCTCGGCCTTGTGCATCCGGAAGTGCACTGCGAGAATCTCATCGACGCTC
>JAKEFJ010000052.1 GCA_022616665.1 Acidobacteriota bacterium | reverse complement strand
TGATGCCGTTCTGGTAGAAGTCGTACTTGTGAACGTAGTTGAGCGCCCCGACAAGCCCCAGGGTCACGCCCGATCCGACTTCCCATCGATTCCCCCCGACGAAGGCGAAGCCGCTGTTGTAACCGGGAGTTGCCTGCGAAACCCCCATGGCGGGGGCGAAGGAACGGACCAGCTGGTCCAGAGTCTGGGCTTGCTCCATTTGCTTCGGAGTCGGACTAAATCTGACCGGTGGCAGGCCGGGTATCTCTCCATCCGCTTCCTTCGGCAGCGCTCGATCCCGCACGTCAGGGCCGCTAAAGGGAACTCCCCCTCCTTCGTAGGTCAGGTAGTCCTCATTCCGCGTGGCGAGGCTGTTGGACTCCGCCGCCATCGAGATGGAGAAGGTCAGCTTTTCCGGAACCGATTTGGTGCGTATATCCACTCCCCCCCCGGTGAAATCACCCTGCAGATCGGGCGTGAAGGTCTTTGTCACAGTGAGACTCTCCACCGTGCCCGTGGGAAACAGGTCCACCTGGACGGCCCGTCGCCTGGGATCGGCGCTGGGCACGCGGACTCCGTTGAGGGTGGTTCCGGTGTAGCGATCGCTCAGGCCACGCACGGTGGCGTACTTTCCTTCGACAATGCTGGTGCCCACGACGAACTTCAAAGCGCCCGCCACATCGCCGGCGCCCGCCTTGCTGATCAGATCCGACGAAATCGCATCCTGGAAGGAAACCGCCTCCGAGCGGAGGTCCAGCAGCCCCGTCTCCTCGGCAGGCTCCACCTCCCCGCCGATCACCACCAGCTCATCCATTTCCACCACTTCGATCCCCATCTCCACCTTCAGCTCCGTGAGCCTGTCGGCACTTACGGCCACTGAGGGGATGAGCTGCCTCTCGTATCCACCCTTGGTGAATGCGAGCGAATAGGTCCCCACCGGAACCTGGGAGATGAGGAAGTTCCCCTCGGCTGAAGTAAGCACCCCGACGTTCGTTCCTACCACGACGACCTGGACCCCCGCGAGCGGGACGTTGAGCTCTTTGTCCAGGACGGTGCCACGAATCCCTCCTGTCGGCTTTTCCTGGGCCACCAGGCCGACCGACGGGCCAGACAAGACGAGAAACAGCATCAAAAGCAGAATCGAGAAGAGCGAGCTAGCAACGGGTCGAATCCTGGGCGACCGATCGGCCACGGACCCGGCTCTCGCCATCGGCCCCAGCTGTTCTAATGTGCGATGGAATGCGCCGGAGCACCGGGCTGACAGGCTTCGCAGGAGGCTGCGCCGAGCGCACTGCGTAAGGGGATAACTCGAAAATGCCGAGGTCCGAGATTCATGGGAATCCCGTTGGTAGTGCAGGGAAGTGAAGCGACCGGACGGATGCACTCTGTCCGGAAGCGCAGGTTGCCTCACCCGAGAGACTCCCGCGGGACACTTGCGTCGGTTGAATGCCTTGGCAGCCGCCTCGACAGGACCCGGACGCCCGTCACAGCGCCCGGCGAGGTCTCACCAGGGGTCTTTCAAGTTGGCCAGCAGCAATTCCAGTCGACTGCGTGTCCCCGAGTCGGGCTCCACGCCGTCGCGTCCCAGGGATCGGCAGATGTCCACGGCCGACAGCGCCCGGGGACGCGCGTTGCGCAGCGACTCGGCCGCGGAGATCGCCAGGCCCGTGAGGCGATTGGCTTGCTTCGCATCTCCGAGAGCCCGCCAGGCGGAAGCGAGCCGCGCGTAGGCTCCGGGGCGATCGATGTCCAGAGCTTTCGCGGCCCAGGGCTCCGCTTCCTGCAGCAGCTTGCGGGCGCGGGACTTCCGTCCCGCCTCCGCCCACCCCTGCGCCACTTGCGCCATGAGGGGAATCTTTCCCGCGGCGCTGCCCAGAAGCGACAGCGCAATTCCCTGGGCCTTCTGCAGCGCTTCGGCGCAGCGCTCGTTCTCGCCTGTTTCGCGGTAGAGCCGGGCAATTTCGGTGAGGACTCCGACTTCCTCCCAGGAGGGGAGGCTCGCCGCCGAAGCGTCGGCCCTCTGCAGCGCGGTGAGCCGCTGAGCAGGGGTGAACTTCTTCTCCCTCGCAATTCCCAGGTATCCGCTCGTTCTCGCCCTGGAAACTTCAACGTCCGTATCACCTTCGACCGGTGCCAGCGCTTCCATGGCTTTGTCGAAATTGCCGAGGGCTGCCTGGGCCTGGGACACGGTCGCGGCGGCCCGGCCGCCGTACTGTCGCGGATCGGCGGCGGCGAGATCCAGGGCCATCCGCTCGGAGGAACTCAAATCTCCCAGAGCTGCCAGGGCCGCCGCAATCTCGGCGTCCACCCGCGGCCCCTCCCATCCCGGTGTCTCGGATCGGACAGCCCGGGCCTTCTCTATGAAATCCCTGGCCGCTTCTGCGTCTCCCTGAGCCGCCCGATGCTCCGCCAGTTCGGCGTAAATGACGCCTCTTCGCCAACCGCGAACCTGTGGGGCCCTTCTTGCGGCTTCCTCGTCGGCCCCCAGGAGCAGAAAATCACGCAGGACCGCTTCCTGGGCTTTCGCCTGGTCCTTCGGATCGGTCTGAATCGCGCTGGCGAAGCG
>JAKEFJ010000051.1 GCA_022616665.1 Acidobacteriota bacterium | reverse complement strand
GCCAGTTCTTCGGGTACGAAGAGGGCGTGGTTGAAGCCGAGGGCGAAGGCCCCGGCATCGAGCCAGGACTGTGCATTGCCAGCGTCGAGCCCATTGGTGGGGACGATTCGCAGGAACGGCATCGGCGCCAGGCAGGAGCGTACGAAGGCGGGTCCCGTGCCAGGAGCGGGGAAAAGCTTCTGGAGCGGTGCTCCGGCCCGATAGGCGGAGAGCATTTCCGTGGGAGTGTGGCAGCCTGGGATCATGGCGACCCCCAGGGCTCGAGCGGCGGCGATCACCAGCGGGTCCATCACCGGCGACACCAGAAAGCTGGCGCCGCGCCCCACCGAGGCTCGGGCTTCCTCCACGGTCAGGACGGTGCCGGCACCCACGATCAGATCCGGCCGCCCGGCAAACTCCTCAATGCGGTCCAGTGCTCCCGGGATGGTAAGGGTGAACTCCACGATGCGGAAGCCGCCGCGGATGGCGGCCTCCATGGCCGGACGGGCCGTCTCCGCCGACGGGCACCTCAAAATGGCGGAGGCTTTCGCCTCCCCCAGCCGCTGAACGAACTGCTCCGGGTTCATCGCCCGCTCATTGTATCAGTCCAAGTCCATCCAGTCCGACGGGGAGTGAGAGGAATAATCTTTCAGTTCTTTGAGAAGCGACAGCCGGGGTTTGACACATCCCTCCGCCGGCTCGATAATGAACCCTCGCAATTGAGAATGATTATCAATTTTTCCGGGAGGGGCCATGGACGCCGCCGGCCGATTCGCCCGCTACCTCGCCAGCCACCGCCTGAAGATGACCCGCTCTCGCCGGGCCATCCTCGAGGAGATCCTCTCCATCCGGGGGCACTTCACCGCCGACGACCTGCTGGACCACTTCCGGCGGCGCGGCAGAGAAGTGGCGCCGGCCACCCTGTACCGGACGCTCGCGCGATTGGTGGAGGCGGGGCTGGTCCACCGGATCGACATGGCCAAAGGGCAGGCGCGCTACGAGCCGATGTTCGGGCGGCACCATCACGACCACATGATTTGCCTGAGGTGCGGGAAAATCATCGAATTCGAAAACCGCGAGATCGAGCGGATTCAGGCCGCCGTCTGCCGTCGCAAGAAATTCCGGCTCCTGGAGCACACCCACCAACTCCGCGGGCATTGCGCCGGCTGCTCCCGAACCGGCGCTGCCGCTCGTTCCGCTTTCGCCTCCGGAGGAATTGATGTTCGAAGCCCTGGTCGTAACCCTTCGTGAGGGAGTGGAAGCCGCGCTGGTGGTTGGAATCATCCTGGCCTACCTGAAGAAGACGGGCCGGGAAATGCTCGCTCGATTCGTCTTCCAGGGGCTGGGGGCCGGGCTCGCCGCCAGCGTGGTCTGCGCGGTTCTGTTCTCGCGCCTGGGGATCAGCGAGGAGGCTTATGAAGGCTGGTTGATGCTGCTGGGATCGCTGTTTGTCGCCTCGATGGTCTACTGGATGTGGCGCACCGCCAAGGGACTCAAGCGGGAAATCGAGCAGAAAGTGGAGGCTATCACCTCACGCCCCTCGGGAGCGGTGGCGGCGGGTCTCTTTCTTCTGACGTTTCTGCTGATCTTGAGGGAAGGAGTGGAGACGGTCCTCTTCCTGGGAGCGATCCAGCTCACCACCGATTCGCTGCTGGCCTGGCTCGGCGGCACTCTGGGGCTGGTGCTGGCGCTCCTGTTCGGCATCGCCTTCGTCCGCGGAACGGTGCGCGTGGACCTCGGGCGGTTCTTCAGGGTGACGGAAATCGTGCTGCTGCTCCTGGCGGCCCAGCTGTTCATCGGAGGGCTGCACGAGTTCGGAGAACTCGGGAGCCTGCCGGTAGGACGCGAGGAGATGCGCCTCATCGGACCCATCGTCAAGAATGACGTCCTGATCATCGTCTCACTGCTCGCTCTGCCGCTGATCATCCTGCTGGTGCCGGGCCGCGAGGAAAAAAGCAAGCGCAAGGCCGCCGAGGGGCTGGAGGGCCCGCAGCGCCGCCTGGCCCTGGCCAGCCTCCGGCGCGAGACTCTCTGGCGGCGCCTCTTCGCGGTAGCGGGCACGGTCATCATCGCTTCGCTGACCGTCTCGTACGCGTTCTCGCGCCTGCCGCGAGGAATCGATCCGCCGTCGCTGCTCGCCGAGGGAGAGGGCGGAGAGGTCCGGCTGGCGAAAGCCGGGCTGGAGGATGGCCACCTGCACCGCTTCGGAGTGTCGCTGGACGGCGTCATCGTTCGATTCATCGTGATCGAGACCGACGACAAGCTCGTCCCCGCCTTCGACGCCTGCCAGGTGTGCGGCGCCAGCGGCTATGTGGAGATGAAGGGGCGGCTGGTATGCCTCGCCTGCGCCGCCGACATCAACCGTGTGACACTGGGGATGGGAGGGGGTTGCAACCCCATTCCCCTACCCTACCGGGACGAGGGGAGCGACCTGGTCATGAGCGTTTCCGATTTGAAAGCACGCCTCGAGATGTTCCGCTCCACGCCGGCGATCGTGTCGCCGCCGACGATCAACTGAATCCGGGGGACCCGTGTTCCTTCGCATCCTGGGTGATTCCCTGCTCCGGCAGAAGCGCCGAAAAATCGTCGTTTTGGCCGCCGTGACCTTGGGGACCACCGCGGCGGCAGCGCTGGCGGACATGGCGCTGGACGTGGGGGACAAGGTCGCCCGCGAGCTGAAAGCGTTCGGCGCCAACCTGGTGGTGCTCCCTTCGGAGGGAAGCCGGCCGGTTCAGATGGCGGGTGAGGACGTGACCCGCCTGCGCCTTCCCTCATACCTGGGCGACGGCGACATCATGAAGGTCAAGGACAACTTCTGGAAGAACAACATCCTGGCCTTCGCTCCGGTATTGGAAGCGCGCGTCAAGGCGCCTGAGGCAATCGTCGTTCTGCTCGGCACCTGGTTCGAGCGCCAGGCCCATCTGGAATCGGGGGAGTCCTTCATCACCGGAATGAAAAGCCTCAATCCAGCATGGAGCGTGCAGGGAAGCTGGCCGGAGGATCTCGACCCCGATCAAATCCTGCCCAATCTGCCGCCGGCGCTGGTGGGGACGCGTCTGGCGGCGCGCTTGGGGCTTTCGCCCGGCTCGAAGCTGGAAGTCGTCGGCGAGGGGGAGCGCACCACGATCAGGGTGACGGGCGTGCTCACGAGCGGCGGCGACGAGGAGGATGCGCTCCTGGTGCCTCTGGAGGCGGCGTGGCGAATCACCGGACTTGCCGGCAAGGTGTCGCGCATTCCGGTGAGCGCGCTGACCACACCGGAGAATGCCGTCTATGAGCGGCTGGGGAAGAACCCGAAGGATCTGCCGCCGGCCGAGTTCGAGAAGTGGTCGTGCACTCCGTTCGTCTCCTCCATCGCCTACGAGATCGGCCGAGCTCTGCCGGCCTCAGAGGTGCGGGTGGTTCGTCGGGTAGCCGACTCGGAAGGGAAGATACTTCAACGAGTCTCCTCGCTGATGACGCTGCTGGCGCTCATGGCGGCGCTGGGAGCGGCGCTGGCGGTGACCAGCGCGCTCACCGCGGCGGTCCTGGAGCGCCGCGTGGAGTTCGGCCTGCTGAAGGCACTGGGCGCGGGCAACCTTGCTGTGGTAGGCCTGCTCATGGCCGAGGCGGGGATCCTGGGAGTCGCGGGAGGACTCGCCGGAGCCGGTGCGGGAGCGCTGCTGTCCCGCTGGCTTTCATGGTCGCTGTTCGGATCGGCGGTGTCCATCCGCCCGCTCTCCATTCCACTGGCGGTCGCGGCGGCCCTGACCATCACCTTCATGGGGTGCTTTCTTCCGGCTCGCCGCCTGTTGCGGCTACGCCCCTTCGAGATGCTCCGTGGCCTCTAACCTCGTCATCGATCCCCGGCGCATTCGAACTTCGGCGCGCTTCCTGCTGCGGTCGCTTTCCCTGCGGCACACCTCCTTCCTGCTGGCGCTGCTCGCCGTGACCGTGGCTGCCACCCTGACCGCAGCGCTTCTGGGAATGCGGACGGATCTGCGTCTCAAGATGTCCCGTGAGCTGAAGGGATTTGGCCCCAACGTCCTGATCTCACCGGCGGAGGGGACAACTCCTGCAACCCTGGAGCTGTCGCGCCTCGTGGCGCTTCGCGAGGCGCTGCGCCGGGAGGGATTTCCCCCAGAGACGGAGGTTTCGGGGATGCTCCTGGCCGCAGGGCGGCTGCGGATGGCGGATGGGGGGGGCGGGTGGGAACTCGCAACCTTGGTGGGCGCCGACTTCTCAACCCTTCCCCGATTGAACCCTTCCTGGAAGCTGGACGGGGCGTGGCCCGGGGAGATGGGCGATGGGTGTGTTGTCGGCGTTTCCCTAGCCTCTCGGCTGGGGCTGACACCGGGCGCCTCCGCCGAATTCTTCACGAACTCTCTCATCCGGCCCTGCGAGGTATCGGGGCTCCTGGCCACCGGCGAGTCCGAAGACGAGGAACTGTTCCTGCCCTTGGGCACGATGCAGGAAATGCTGGGGATGACGGGACGGATCTCGCTGGCGGCGCTGTCGGTGGGCGGGGGCGCTTCCGAAGCAGTCCGCGCCGCCCGTGCGGTGGAGAGAGCCGTGCCCGATTCCACGGCACGGGTTCTGTGGCAGGTGGCCTCGGCACAAGGGGCGCTGCTGGGGAAGCTGGACCGGCTCGCGGTGTCTCTGTCGGTGACGGTGTTCCTCCTGTGCGGATTGTGCGTGATGACGACGCTGCTGTTCACCGTGCTGGAGAGGGAGCCGGAGATCGGGCTCATGCGCTCGCTGGGCGCCGGCGACGGTGAGATTCTGGTCATGTTCCTGGGCGAGGTGACCCTACTGGCGCTTCTCGGTGCGACGGCGGGGATCCTGCTGGGAATGGCGACGGCGCGGCTGGTGGGGGAGCAACTGTTCGGCACGCCCATTACTCCGAGGCTCGAGGTCATTCCTCCGGTGCTCGCACTATCGTTCGCCATCTGCTGGATTTCGGTGCTGATTCCACTGCGGCGCGCGCTCACCATCCAGCCCGCCGACGCCCTGCGGGGGAATTGATGGCCTTCGTCCTGGTGGACCAGGTGACGCGCCGCTACGACCGCCAGGTGAAAGCGCTGGACCAGGTGAGCCTGGAGATCAGCGCCGGGGAATGGCTGGCTGTGATGGGGCCCTCCGGCTCCGGCAAGACGACCTTGCTGAACCTCCTGGGCGGGCTGGATGTGCCCAATGAGGGACGCATCATCGTGGATGGGCAAGACCTCTCCGCGCTGAGCCGCCCGGAGCGGATCCGCTACCGGCGCGAGTCGGTGGGGTTGGTCTTTCAGCAATACCATCTCATCCCCTATCTCACGGCGCTGGAAAATGTGATGCTCGCGCAATACCTGCACAGCCTGGCCGACGAGCCGGAGGCGGCCCAGGCGCTGCAGAGCGTGGGGCTGGGGGATCGCCTGAAGCACCTCCCGTCACAGCTATCGGGCGGGGAGAAGCAGCGGGTCTGCATCGCCCGGGCGCTCATCAACCGCCCCAAGCTCGTGCTGGCCGACGAGCCCACCGGATCGCTGGATGAGGCGAACGAGCATGCGGTGCTGGAGCTGTTTCAGCAGATGCACCGGCGCGGCCAGACCCTCGTCATGGTGACCCACGACCCCACGGTGGGGAGGCTGGCGGACCGGCAGATCCAGCTGGAGCACGGGCGCGTGGCGGGCGAGTTCCTCACCGGCGACGAGGCGGAAGAGGACCTGGACGAAGTGCTGGAATACCTCTGGATGAAATTGGAAGGAGACGATGCGGCGCACGAGGTTTGCGGCAGGGGTTTCCGGCTCGCCACGCCGGCGCTTCTGGATCGGATGCGGGGGCTCGAGATTCTCTCCCCCGGACCCGAGCTCGCGCTGACGGCGTCCGGGCACGAGCGCGCCGAAAACCTCATCCGCCGCCAGCGGCTGGCGGAGACCCTCTTCACCCACACCTTTCAGATGCAGGAGCACCTGGTGGAAAAGGAGGCCTGCGTGTTCGAGCACATCCTCTCCCCTGCCATGACCGACTCCATCTGCTCCTTCTTGGGCCACCCAAAATTCTGTCCGCACGGCAAGCCGATTCCGCGGGGGGAGTGTTGCCAGGAGGACCCGCAGGAGCTCGAAGCCCGACGTCCCGCCTCGACCTGAGTCGCTTATTGCGATCCGGAGCCGAGCCGGTCGGCGGGAAATCAGAATAGGCTTCCCTGATTGAGAGCCTCCAGGCGCAGGGTGAGCAGGCCGCAGGCGGCCGGCTCGCCATTTGCCTCCAGCGTGCGGTAGGTCGCTTCCGCCAAGTCCCCCACACTCTCTCCCGTCGCAAGTACCGTATAGGAAGACAATCGTTTTGAGGCCAGATTGAGCAGGGTCACAGCCAGATTCCTTCGCAGCCGGGCGACAGGGGAGATGGACGCGGCTGGATCGAGCACCATCGCCAACTCTGAAAGCGATTCGAACTCCCGCAGACCCGGATAGCGTAAGCCGATCGCCTCCATCCATGAAGCTATTTCCTGCGGGCTCTCTTGGGCCCTGCCCTTTCCGAGGAGCAGCGCTTTCGCCTGGTGCTGCCAATAGCCTGGCCCGCGCGGGGAATGTCCCTCCGGGGCTCGCTGGAGGATCCAGTCGATCCGTTCCGTCCCTGAGCAAGTGTCGATCTCGCGCGCGGGGTTGTTCACCGGTAAATACCCGAAGGGCTCCACGATTGAGATCCGGCAAACTCCCGGCTCGAACGGGTGCTCCAGGAAGAATCGGCCGTCGCTCCAGCTCCGCCCATCCGACATCGGGAAGCCGTCTAGCCGGGCATCGAGGACTCGCGTCCAGGGGACCGGACGGAAGCCCTCGGTCACGGCCCCTTCTACCCGGCATGGTGGAGGCGGAACACACTCCGAGCCCTCCGGGTCGAGCCAGGCCTCGACCGGGTTGACCCTGCCGGAGCAGGTCCAGCAGCCACCCTCCTTCACCTGCAGCGGAACGCCTGAGGCTTGCGGAGGCGAGTCCACGATCTGCAGGCAGCCGCTCGCGGGCCAGAGGACCGCCAGGCGCGAGACCATAGTGTCGCGCCCGAGCCCGAACGTGAG
>JAKEFJ010000271.1 GCA_022616665.1 Acidobacteriota bacterium | reverse complement strand
CGTAACCCCGGCTGGCCACCGCCACGCGGCGTCCCGATTCCCTGAGTCTGTGGGCAAGATAAGCGACCAAGGGCGTCTTCCCCGACCCTCCCACGGTCAGGTTTCCCACGCTGAGCACCGGAACCGGTAAGCGGTGGATGGGCAGCGAGCCCCGCGAGTACAGGAGGTTTCTCAAGCCCACGCCGCCTCGAGAGAGAAGTCCGGCCGGAAAGAGGAGGGCACAGAGCCAGAGTGGATAAGGGGAGCCCATTCAGGTTCTCGAAGCAGGAAGGTAAGCCAGGATCTTCTCAGCCGTCCTGAGGGTTGCGCCCCGATTCGCTGCCACCAGCGCCGATCCTCGACGCCCTGCTTCCTCGCGGCTTGCCGGATCGCGCAACAGGCGAGTCGCCGCAGGAAGCAAAGCCGAGGCCGAGTCAATTCGAAAGCCCGCCCCCGCGTCCACCAGCGCCCGTGAGGCATCGGCGAAATTCTCCGTCCGGGGGCCGAAGAGGACCGGCCGCCCGGCGGCAGCCGGTTCCAGAAGGTTTTGCCCTCCACGGCTCACCAGGCTTCCACCCACGAAGCAGAGAGTACCCGCCGCATAGGCACGCCTGAGATCCCCCAGGGTGTCCAGAAGCAGTATCTCGCAGGTCGCTCCCCCTCCCTGGCTTCGGCGTGCGTGAGAAATCCCCCGACCCGCGAGCAGCTCCGAGACGCGCTGGAAACGCCGGGGATGACGCGGTGCCAGCACCAGGCAGAGGGAAGGGAATTCCCGGCGCATTGCGGCCCAGGCATCCAGCACCACCGACTCCTCCCCCTCAAAGGTGCTGCCGGCCACGAAGACGGGAGCGTCCTGGGGAAGGCCCAATTCCCGGCGAACGGATGCCGCGCTCTGCTCCGGTGCCGGCAAATCCCACTTCAGATTCCCGGTGACCTCCGTCCTGTCGGCGGGAGCGCCCAGGTCTCGGATGCGCCCGGCGTCACTCTCGGATTGCATGAGGAACCGGTGAACGCTTGCCAGGGTTCGTCCAAGGAATGCTCCCAGCAGGCGATAGCGCGGGAAAGAGCGCGAAGAGATCCTGCCGTTGGCCATGACAACCGGAATCCCCTGCGCTGAGCACTGCCGGATCAGATTCGGCCAGATTTCAGTCTCCATCAGGATGAGCAGATTGGGGCGTGCGCGGCGCAACGCCCTGCGTATCAGGAAGGAAAGATCCAGCGGCAAGGCGCACACCTTAGTCTTGGGCAGCTTCGCCTCGAGCGCGAACCTCCTGCCAGCAGAGGTGGTGCTGCTGAGAAGGACTTCCACCTCCGGCCGCCGCGCCAAGATCTCGGCGAGAAGCTGACGGGCCAGCTGCACTTCTCCCACCGAGACAGCATGGACCCACAACCGGGGAGCGGCGGAATCCGGCAGGCGTGGGACGAGCCCGAGCCTTTCTTTCCACCCCTGGCGAATCCGGGGGTCGTTGAAATCCAGGATGAAGGTGAGTGGAACCAGGGCTAGGGAGGCAAGAAGGACCAGGAAGGAATAGATGAAAAGCAACCGGCGCCCCCTCCCGCGGCCTCCAGGCAAAAGTGGGGCGGGAGTATAGCGCACGCGCCGGGGAGTGTCAACGCGGCGCCCGAGCCCGCCTGAGCCATTTAACGCTAATAGAAAGAGTAAGTTAGACCTGATGAGATGAGCCGCCGTCGAAAGCTTGACTGGCAATCCCCCGGGCAAATCCTTGCGAGAGCCCGCCCCCCCTTCCTATATTGTGAGGAGACGCAATCACCCGGGAGGAGCCCGTGAGCCGCGGAACCATTGTGCTTGTGGACGACGATTCCAAGTTCCTGGAAACCATGAGCCGGACCCTCGAGCAGGCGGTGGGGGACAACCTGGAAATCGTCGCCGCCGGCTCCTCCGAAGAAGGGCTTGGATCTCTCTATCGAATCCGCAGCGAAGGCAAGCAGCTGGACCTCGTCATCACCTCCCAGGCCCTGCCGGGCATTCCCGGGACGCGCTTTCTCGAGATAGTCCAGAGCCAGTTCCCCGGGGTCATCAAGATTCTGGTCTCCGATCGGCCCAACCTGGAGGAGGCGGTCTACGCCTTCAATAATGCGGGGCTGGACCGTTACGTGTCCAAGCCCTGGGAGCCCGAAGATCTCAAGTTCACCGTCACCTCCCTGCTGCGGCAGGCGGCCATGCGCCGCACCAATGAGCGGCTGCTGGTGGATCTCCAGAAGCGGAATGCCGAGCTGAGGGAAGCGCTGCGGGAGCTGAAAGAAGCCAAGCAGGAAGTGGAGAACAGCTACTTCTCGGCGATCCAGTCGCTGGCCGTGGCGCTGGAAGCGAAGGACCGCTACACCGCCGGGCACTCCCAAAGGGTGTCCCGATTCGCCATGATGATAGCCCGCGGACTTGAGCTCGCCGGCTCCGAAGTGCGAACCATCGGGCAGATCGGACTGCTCCACGACATCGGCAAGATCGGCATGGACGAGCGGGTGCTGAACAAGCCCGGCAAGCTCACCAAAGAGGAGTTCGAGATGGTCAAGCAGCACCCGGTGATCGGGGCCCAAATCCTGGCCCCCGTTCGGACGCTGGACGGCCACATCTCGGGGATCAAGCACCATCACGAAAGCTGGGATGGAACCGGCTACCCGGACGGACTCAAAGGGGAAGCCATTCCTCTTCCGGCCCGCATTATCTGCGTTGCCGACAGTTTCGATGCCATGACCTCCACTCGCCCCTACCGGCCGGGACGCACCCTGGAAGAGGCGATTGTGGAGATGCGCCGCTGCGAAGGTGTCCAGTTTGACGCGCGCTGCGTGGAAGCCTTCGTCAGCATCCTCCAGCGAGAAGCCGGTCCCGAGTCGACGGCTCCACCGAAAGTGGCTGCCGCTGGTTGAGCGGGCGAGCCACACACCGGAGTTCGTTGACACCCCCCCGCACGTACCCTATAAATACCCCCGCGCATCCTGAGACCCGGATGCCAAGATCTTTCTCCGGACAGGGAGGAAT
>JAKEFJ010000270.1 GCA_022616665.1 Acidobacteriota bacterium | reverse complement strand
GGGGACGACAGGAGCATGTGAAGACGCTCGGAGAGCGGGACCTGGAATTGATTCGGAAAGCGCTCACAGCGGCCCGGACCGATCAGTGGAGGGGCGGCGGAGCCGGTCCGCGAATGGTCCTCGAAATGAAATCGATGAGTCGGGTCGTGGGACTGCCTTCCGGGAATGCCGCGGTGGAATCCCTCGCCGCTTTGCTGCGCTCGCTGGCCGAGTGACGAGGGTTTAGAAATCCAGCCGGACGCCGAATTCGAGAATGCGGGCCGGGCCTACTTGCCCGATCGGTTCTCCGAAATCCTGGGAGGTGGCCCGGCCCTCGATCGGGCCGCCGTTGAAGCGGTTCAAGAGGTTGAAGACCTGGAGGTAGGCTTCGCCTACCCGATCGCCTCCCATCCCGAACGGCTTGGAGACCCTGATATCGACCTGGAAGAAAGTAGGCTCTTGCAGGGAAGTCACCGGGGGAAGACCATCCGCCGCCCTGAGCTCGTTGACTGCATCCAGATCGGTGTCGGCTCCGGTGTTGCGACCCACTCCCAGTGGGCGGTCATTCGTGAACCCATCCAGGTTTCCGTCACGCCCGGTGGTGACGTTGAAGGGCGCGCCGGAGGCCAGTTGGATGACCCCCGAGGCGAACAGGCTCCACCAGGGAAGAGCGGCGCGCCCGGAAAGCACCAGCCGGTGCCGGTGATCGGCATCCGAGCGCCCTTTCTCTCCGGCGATATTGTCCGAGTCGGGTGGCAGCGAGATTCCCCCCTTCAACGGATCCGATCCCAAATCCTCCGACTTGGAAATCGTGTACGACGCGGAATACCAGACCCTGCCGTTTTGCCACCTCCAGCCCAAATCCAGTCCCGAGTACCAGCTCCTTCCCTCGGTGACGATGGCGGCAATGGAGCCCACCTGGTCGTCCCGGTGGATTGGCACTCCCTGGATGGTCTTGTCGACCACCGGATTCAGATCGCGCATGAGTGGGATGTGATACCCCAGCGCCCGGACCGCGTCCACCTCCACGGTGTTATGGGCCCCGATGGCCCACTCCGCCCCCAGGTTGAATTGATTGACGTAGGGCGTCTCGAGCGTCGTGCCGGTCGAGAACCTGAGCACCAGATTCTCCGGAAAGATCAGCTCCTCCTTGATCGCGTCAATCCCGACCTGCTCCACCAGGTCCTCGGTCAGCTCGTAACCCAGTCCCTGTGGGAAGAGCAGGCCAATCTGAGTACCCGAAGTGATGGCGGCTACCGCGGGAAAGCCCAGCACCAGCTTGTCGTAGAACATCCCGGCGCCGCCCCGGACGACCACGCGGCCGGGAACCGGCGTGTAGGTGAAGCCAAAACGCGGCGCGATATTGTTGGTGTCGGTGTCCGCTCCGCCGTTGGGAATGGTGGAGGGGACGCGGGCCTCCTCAGGAAGGTGGTAAGAGCTGTAATCGTAACGAAGGCCGTAATTGAACAGCAGCTTCTCCGAAGCCTGCCAGGTGTCCTGGGCGAAGAAAGCGAGGCGCTTGTCGTCGAGGGTGGCCGCGGGTGATCCCTCGATGACCTGGAAGACGACGGCGTAGGTCTCCGGAAGCCCCGGCTCGTCGATCTGGCCGTCTC
This sequence comes from Acidobacteriota bacterium, assembly GCA_022616665.1. Lineage (GTDB taxonomy): Bacteria > Acidobacteriota > Polarisedimenticolia > Gp22-AA2 > AA152 > AA152. The sequence goes on along the minus strand of JAKEFJ010000270.1, from coordinate 1,023 downwards.
CGTCGTCATCCACGCCGGGAGTCCCCGGACAGGGCACCGGATCGTAGCGGCAGAATCCTTTGCCGGGGCAGTCCGAGTCGAACTGGCAAGAGGTAGTTGGGTCCAGGGAGCAGTGCTGTCGCGCATCTCTCGCGATGATGTCGCCGCAGTCACCCGGCTCGAAGGGGGCATCGCTGTTGTACAGGAAATTGCCGTTGGGATTGAACGACGTGGCCACGTCGGTGATCGATCGGCTCAGATCGATGCCGAATTTCGTGGTATGGGAGCCGATCCGCCAAGTGACGTTGTCGACCAGCTGAATCAGCGATTCCTCCCGCGCCTGGCCGTTCAGGTTGTTGCCACCGAAGATGCCGGAAGGGCGCTCCACGCCCGAAATGCTCGAATTGGCCTCCTGGTCGAAGGTCGAATGGGATACCAGGACGCGTTCTTCGTTGAGGATGTCCGCCGAGATCACCGAGGTGAAGGTGGCCGCGAGCTGAACATCCCTCTCTTCCAGATGAAATCCAGCCTGAGGCGTGGTGATGCCTGCCACGTTCACGTCATTGGCGACGCTCTCGTTTCCCGAGAGGCGGAGCATCAGGAAGTTCGAATCACTGAGATTGAAGTCGGTGCGGAAAAACAGGCTGTCGTTGCGGTTGGGGGCGATGACCCACCCCCCGGGCACGCCGTTCTGATCCACGCCGGTGTACGGGGTCAAATCGTCCGATTGCTGGTGCTCGAAGGCGAAATAGTAGAAGGCTCGGTCGGGCTGAAAGGCTCCTCCCAGGTTGAAGCCGACCTGTGTGCCGCTTCCCGTGTCGGAGGAGCTGTCGGAATGCGGCAGCCCCGCAACGAACTCTCCCGGGCTGTTCAGCGTGGCGAAGCTACCCTGGGCAAACCCGCCTGCGTGGCGCTCGTTGGGTCCCCGGTGCGTGACGATGTTCATGATGCCACCCCCCGCCCTCCCGAACTCGGGGGAGTACTGGTGCGTGAGAAATACGAACTCTCCGATCACCTGCTGGGAGAAGAAGGAATTGAGCGTCG
>JAKEFJ010000269.1 GCA_022616665.1 Acidobacteriota bacterium | reverse complement strand
GGAGGGGGACCTTTCATGAGTAAGGTCTACAACTGGCATCTCGGACGGGAGATGGACTATCCCTACGACGCCGTGTACCCCGAGCGCCAGTTCGCCTTCGTGTTCAACATCAATCGCTGCATCGCCTGCCAGAGCTGCACCATGGCATGCAAGTCCACCTGGACCTTCAGCAAGGGTCAGGAGCAGATGTGGTGGGCCAACGTGGAGACGAAGCCGTACGGCGGCTACCCGCAACACTGGGACGTGAAGATTCTCGAGCTGCTGGAGCAGGCCAACCCCGGTGGGCAGAGCTGGTCCGAAACCGAGTCGGGGGATCCGAAGAAGCCCTACGGACAATTCGACGGCAAGACCGTCTTCGAGGCTCGCGGGCCCGTTCTCACTCCCGATTCTTCGCGGGTCCTGGGCTACCTCCCCACCGACGAGGAATGGAATTCGCCCAACATCTATGAGGACAATCCGGTGGGCGGGCGCGGCGTGAAGGGTCAGTTCCACAAGACCGGCGAGCAGCTCCCGGTGCACAAGACCTGGTTCTTCTACCTGGCCCGTATCTGCAACCACTGCTCGTATCCCGCGTGCCTGGCCGCCTGCCCGCGCAAAGCGATCTACAAGCGGCCCGAGGACGGCATCGTCCTCATCGACCAGAGCGAGTGCCGCGGCTACCGGAAGTGCGTGGAGGCCTGCCCCTACAAGAAAACCATGTACCGGGGGAATACCCGGATCTCCGAGAAATGCATCGCCTGCTATCCGCGGTTGGAGGGCAAGGACCCTGAGAGCGAGGGCGCCCCCATGGAGACCCGGTGCATGGCCGCCTGCATCGGCCAGATCCGGATGCAGGGACTTGTGAAGATGGGCCAGGACGGCACCTGGGCCGAGGACCGGCAGCATCCTCTGTATTATCTCGTGCACGTCGCGAAAGTGGCGCTTCCCCTCTACCCCCAGTTCGGCACCGAGCCCAACGGCTTTTACATCCCGCCGCGGTGGGTGCCCCGGGAATACCTGAGGCAGATGTTCGGCCCCGGCGTGGATGGGGCGATCGAGCGGTACAACAACCCCGATCGGGAGCTTTTGGCAGTCCTCCAGCTCTTTCGCAAGTCCAACCGGATCATCTATCGCTACGAGATCCAGGAAGGACCCAGGATCTATGAAGGCGAGCTGCGCGGAAAGAAAGTGACGCTCTACAACGACACCATCATCGCCTTCGGCAGGAAAGGGGAGGAGCTTTTCCGGACGACGCTGGAGGAGCCGATCCACAAACGTCCGGCGATCTACGCCAATTCCATTTAGCAGGCCAGGGAATGATTGTGTTGCAGCAACGTGTCGGACTAGCGAGGGTAGGGTGAACGCACGCAGCCCGTGGCCACGCATCTTGCTCATCGCCGGCTTCGTCGGCATGCTGGTTGGAGCGGTCGACGCGCTCGAAGGATCGCTGCTCATCCTCCCCGGCACCGGCATGGTCAGCCTGGGAGCCTTCCTTGGTACCAGCCGGTATCGCAAGCTTCTTTGCTGGGCCGTCGCCCTGGTCGCCGCCGGCGTGGGTGCGTTGTGGGTGCTGAGCGCATTCGGAGGCGTTCGACTCCATGCAGGAGACACCGGGCACTCGATCTGGTGGGGGCTCTTTCTGCTTCCCTACCCCGCCGGTTGGATCCTGGGTGTCATCGGCGCGATTTTGTTGCTGGCCGAGTCCTTTAGAAATCCCGTGTTACACAGAGAGGAGATCCGATGATCCCGGTCGCCAGGCAGGAAATGCGAGACATCGCCCTATGCCGCAGCCTGCTGTATCAGGCCGTCTCCCTGGGCTTCCTTCCCCCGACCGAGCAGACCATCGAGAGGCTTGCGCGGGAGTCTTCCGCAGCCGCGCTGGCCGAGGCGGCGGCGTACCTCGACGATCGCGACAAGACGTCCCTGGCCCCAAGGGCCAGGGCCCTGGCGAAGACCGCTGATGCGCGCGACCGCCGTGCCCTGGTCACTTCGGCCATGAACCTCTTCGGACACACCCCGAAGGGTCCGATCCCTCCCTACGAGACCGAGTATGGAGAGGACGAGATCTTCCAGAAACCCCACCAGATGAGCGATGTCGCCGGCATCATGAAGGCATTCGGCCTCAAGCTGGACTCCTCGGCCCATGAACGCATCGACCACATCGCCTGCGAACTGGAGCTCGCGGCTTTCCTGGCACGCAAGGAAGCTCATGCTGTGGAAATCGGCGATGCAGCGATGCTGGAACAGACGCGCAAGGCAATGCGACTCCTGCTCAAGGATCACCTGGGTCGATTCGTCCCGTCGTTCGCGGTGCGGCTGCGCCACGCGGATCCGCAGGGATTCTATGGTGCGCTGGCGGAGCTTTGCCGGGAGCTGGTGGAATCCGACTGCCGGCGCTTCGGCGCCCCGCTCGGACCCGAATCGTTGCGCCTGAAACTTGCCATGGACGACAACGCCCCGATGGCTTGCGGATCCCCGGCGGGTTGCCCGGGCGCCTGCGACCCGGACGAGGCGGCCGTTGGCGAGGAGTCGTCGGAATGAAGCCAGACCTGGAATTCGACCCACGCCTGGTAGAGGAGGTAGTGCCGCTGGCCCTGAAGGGGCTCGCCGGGGAGCGTCCGTTTCACCGGGAGCGGGAGAGAGCCTACGCCGTCGGGGATCTCGAGGAGAGGGATGGCGTCTTTCGGGACACGCATGCCCGCTGGTTCCAGAAGCTCGGCCTGGCGAACTCGGTGCGCCAGGCGATCCAGCAGGGCGGCGACGCATTGTCCGGCGTGTCGCGCTGGCTGATCGCCCGTGCCATCTCCGGGCGCCAGGCCGGGGCGGAGTTGTTCGTGGCGGAGGGAACCCGGCGCTCGGTGGTCATCCGCATCCTCCCCGCCATGATGGCCGATGGCCTGCAGGCGCTTCCCTTTTTCCGCCGCGAGCTACGGTACATCGCCGACATGCTGGACTCCGCTTTCGAATACCAGCCCCGGCTTCCCTCCAGCCCACTTGGCCCTCCCGAGGAGCGCAGGATCCAGGACCGCTACTCGGTGCTGTGGCGGTGCTCGGTGGAGGGGCGGCTGGTGCGCAATGGTGCGCTTC
>JAKEFJ010000005.1 GCA_022616665.1 Acidobacteriota bacterium | reverse complement strand
TCCGTGCTGCGGTCGTAGGCCATGGGAATCTTCCAGGGAAGGCAGGTAGAGACTCGGCAAGAAACCTGGTCCCAAAAATAGCCCCACCACGCCTCGTTGCTGCCGGCCATGACCGCGAATCCTGCCGGTCTCGGCTCCGCGTAGACGCGTTCCTGCAGGCGGGTCCGATCCACCAGATCGGCGGCGGGCGGGTGAGCCTCGTAGAAGGTCGCTGGCACCACTGGGTTGGCGCGCTGATTCGCGAGGCAGAGATCCCCGGCCACGATCAACAGAATCGCCGCCGCCGCCCAGGAGGCTCGCAGCCATCCCTTACCCGCGGCCACCAGCAGGCCCGCCAACAGGCCCGCCACCAGGGCGCAGCGCGCCAAGCTGAGCTGCAGGGATGCGGCGATCGTCCTCAGGACGCTGTCTCCCATGGACGGTGGAATGCTCAGACCATCCTGGATGAATCGAGGGATGAAGCCTGGCAGGAATACCGCCCCGAGCCCCAGCGAGAACAACAAGAAAGCTCCCGCCAAAAGCACTCGGGGCTCCGGGCTACGACCTGCCGGCTTTTCCCACCCTCGCCTTAGCCGATCCATCCCCATCCCGGCGAGCAGGGCCACCCCCAGGGAAGCGCAGAGCATGAAGCGCGACGGATAGCGCAGCGAAGAAACCAGCGGCACGAAGCGATAAAGCAGCGGATAGATCCCGCCGGATTCTCCCAGAGAAGCCAGCGTGGCGAAGAGCGTAAAGGCTCCCAGCGGGATGGCCTTCTTCGCCCGGCTGCCGCCGAAAGCAGCCAGACAGAGCAATATCGGCACGCTCCCGAGATAGAGGCTCAGCAAGAAGGGATACCCCTTTTGGTAGACCAGCCCTCCCCAGTAGGTGGCGGGCTGCAGCGTGGTGGGATCGCCATACAGCGAGGGAACCACCAGCTCCAGCAGCCGAACAGGAGTAACAGACCATACCAACGCATCCTGCAGGGGAATGCCTCCGGCCCTTCCTGAGACGGCCAGCATCTCCCGGGCGGGAAGGATTCCGACGAGCGCCAGGCCGCAAGCGAGGAGCGCCCCCACGACAGAGGGCAGTATTCGCGCGGCTAGCGAGTGGTGCAGCGGGGCAGAAGCGGGCAGGCAGAGGAGGGCCCCGACCACGACCGTCGTTCCGGCCGCCACCGGATCGCCCGAAAGGATCTGCACGGCCAGGGCCGCCGCGTGGGCCGCCAGGGCCCACCGGCTCCTCGTCCTGCGATAGCGCGCCAGGGTGAAGAGCGCCAGCGGAACCCAGGCCCAAGACGAGAGCAGGTTTTGCAGAGACCCGCACGAGGCCAGAGGACCGGAGAGGGCGAAAACCAACGCCGCAAGGAGCGCGGCCTCCCTTCCCAGTCCCTCTTCCTCGCCCCACTTGAACATTCCCCATGCCGCCAGGAGATACTGCAGGAGGATGGACGCCGTGAAGGCCAGCGGCAGCGGTAGGATGAAAAAGAGAAGGGTGATGGGATGCAGAATGAGGTTGTTCGGATCGGCCGCGAGCGGCATCCCTCCCGAAAGATACGGGTTCCAAAGCGGAAAATGCCCGGAGCGCAGCTGCTCCGTGGCATAGCCCCGGGTGGGATAGTGGTTCAGGCTCACATCGCGGAAATAGAACAGCCCTTCGCCCAGGAGCACCGGATAAAAGAAGAGGGCCACCGCCAGGATCAGGCAGAGGAGGGCGATGCGGCGGAAAGGGATCGGTGTCGCCGGGGAGGGGACCCCCATGCGTCGTTCCTATCGGCCGAAACCTTCCTTCGGCTCTTTGCCTTCCATCAGGTTGTACTTCTTGGCGAAATAACGGAAGGAACGGAAACTCATTCCCAGCAGCTCGGCGGCACGGGTCTGCACGCCCTGAGTTCGGCTCAGTGCCTCGTTCATGAAACGCTCGCGCAGCCTCTCCAGCTGGGTCTCCAGATCGATCCCGCTGTCGTTGAGCACCACCGGCAGCGGCTGGGCCTCATCGGTGCGGGAGGCCACCTCTCGGTTGAAGCTGGCGGGAAGGATTCGATCGGATCCTTCCAGGGCCACGGCTCTCTCGATGACGTTCTCCAGCTCGCGGACGTTTCCGGGCCAACTGTACTCCATCAACTGGCGCATTGCATCGGGCGATATGTCCCGGATTCGCTTGCCCATGATTTTAGTATATTTGGCGAGGAAGTGGTTCGCCAAGGCTGCAATGTCCTCCCGCTTCTCGCGCAGCGGCGGCATCTTGATGGCGATGACGTTGATGCGGTAGTAAAGATCCTCCCGGAACCGCTTCTCCCGCACCATCGACTCCAGATCCTGGTTGGTGGCGGTGATGATCCGGACATCCACCTCCAGCTGCTCGGTCCCCCCAACCCTGCGGATCTGACGTTCCTGGAGCACCCTGAGAAGCTTGACCTGCATGGCGGGGGACGTATCGCCGATTTCATCCAGGAAAATCGTGCCGCCGTCAGCCACCTCGAACAGTCCCTTCTTGGTCGCCACCGCTCCGGTGAACGAGCCCTTCACGTGGCCGAACAGCTCCGATTCGAGCAACTCGTCGGGCAGAGCACCGCAGTTGATGGAGACGAACTGTTTGGCCCTTCGCGGGCTTCGCCTATGGATGGCCCGGGCGGCGAGTTCCTTGCCGGTGCCCGACTCCCCCCAGATCAGCACGGTGCTGTTGGTGGGCGCCACCCGGTCCAGCATGGCTTTGACCTGGTCCATGGCCGGACTCTCCCCCACCAGGTCGTCGAACCGGGAGGTCTCCTTCAGCTCGCGCTTGAGCAGCGTGTTCTCGCGCTCCAGCTGGCGCTTCTCCAGGGCGTTCTTCAGGACGATGCGCAGCTCCTCCACGTCGAAGGGCTTGATGATGTAATCGTAGGCCCCGAGTTTCAGCGCCTCGATGGCCGACTCGGTGGAGGCGTAGGCGGTGATCAAGATCACAATGCAGTCGGGCTGGGTTTCCCGGGCCGTCCGCAGCACGTCCACCCCCGAGCCGTCGGGCATGGAAATGTCCGAGATCACCAGGTCGTAGGAGCCGCGAGAAATCAGTTCCCGCGCCCGGGTGGCGGACTCGGCCGCATCCACCCGGTAGCCGTCGTTCTTCAGCATGATGGAGAGGAGATCCCGCATCCCCTTCTCATCATCCACGATCAATATGCGGTCCAAGTCCCCCCCTGCGCGACCCGTCGCGGCTCGGCGTGCGATTTGGGCAACAGAATCTGGATTTCCGTGCCGGCTCCCCGCCGGCTCTTGACTCGAATGCGGCCCAGGTGCTCCTGGACGATGCGGTAGACGATGGCGAGCCCCAGTCCCGTTCCGTGATGGAAGGACCCGTGGAAAGGCTGGAAGTTCTTTTCCACTTCCGAGTCGGGCATCCCTTCTCCCTCGTCGGCGAAGCTGACCAGCACCTGCTGGTCCATTTCGCCCAGGGCCTTCACCGTGAGCGTGCCCCCGCCCGGCATGGCTTTCAGAGCGTTTTTGGAGAGGTTCCAGAATACCTGCCGCATCCGGTTGGGATCCACCCTCACGGGGATCTGCTCCGGATGAAACTGCGTGAGCACCCGATGCGATTCCCTGAATTCCTCGCTGTTCTTCAGCAGTTTCAGCGAGTCGGACAGCAGGGCCGCCAGATCCACCTGCTCCGCGGTGAACGGGCCGGGTTTGGCGAAAAGCAGGAAGTCGCGGATGGTCTGGTCCAGGCGCCGGGATTCCTTGAGGATGATTTCCATGAGCTCTGCCTGGGAAGAACCGGCTGGCAGGTCCCGCCGGAGGAACTGCACCGATCCGCTGATGGAGGCCAGCGGGTTCCTCAGTTCGTGGGCCATTCCAGCCGCCATTTCTCCCAAGGCGGCCATGCGCTTCTTCAGCCCCACCTCCTCTTCCAGGGCACGGATGTCGGTCAGGTCCTGGAAGATGAAGATGAAGCCCAGGGGCACTCCCTCTTTATTGCGCAAGATCGAGGCGGTGAATCCCAGGAAGCGGGCCTGTCCATCCCGGGCCGTGAATTCCCGCTCGAAGCGATGCCGGTTGAAGTGCTCCAGCGCCCGCCCCACTTCCTCCAAAAAGCCGTCTGCGGTCTGAAGCAAGCCAGAAATCTCCATTCCGGTGAGGGACGAAGCGGGATGCCCGGTGATTTCGCAGGCGGCCCGATTGGTGTAGGTGATCCGCCCGCTCAGCGTCGTGGTAATGAGCCCGCTGTTAATGGAGGTGAGAATGTCCTCATTGAAGGCCCTTAGCTCCGCCAGGTCGTTCTCCCGGGCTTCCAGGCTCTCCCCGGTCTTTCGGAGCATCTCCGACACGTGGGAAGTCAGATAAGCCACGACCAGGAACGAGAAGAGATGGGCGAAGAGCAGATAAAGCACCCGGTGCTCGGAGAGATCGGCTCCTTCCATCCCTCCCCGCGGATAAACTGGGAGGACGCGAAAGTAGATGGCTTCCAATAGCAGCGCGTAGAGCACCCACGCGCCCACGGCGATGAGGAAGCCGCCGCGGCGGAACAACACCAGCGAGGCGGTGATGATCACGATGAGGTAAAGGAAGGAGAGGGGGCTCTCGGAACCCCCGGTGGCGTAGATCAGCCCCGTCACCACTCCCAGATCGCCGCACAGCTGCAGCGCCATGAAGACGGGCCTCTCCTTCAAAGTCCGGTAGAGGACCGCGTAGATCAGGGTCAGGACATAGGTGCCCGCCCCCAGCACGTAGAAGGCGCGCAAAGGGACCTCGGGGTGGAATACCAGCTCGATAATGAACGTGGAGATCAACAGGGTCGTGATCACCACGACCCGGTAGGTCATCAGGCTCATCACCGGCCTTAGCGTCCGGTCCCGCATCATGGACGTCAGTCTCCGATTCCCGGCCTCAGGAAATCTTGCCGATGAGGCTGAACATGGGCATGTACATGGAGATGACGATGCCGCCAATCATGACTCCGAGGAACACGATCATGACCGGTTCCAGCAAAGACATCAGGTTTTCCACCGCCTCGTCGACTTCGTCCTCGTAGAAGTCGGCGATCTTGCTCAACATGGTGTCCAAAGCGCCGGTCTGCTCTCCCACCGAGATCATCTGGATGACCATGGGGGGGAACACGTCGGTGTCCTCCAGAGGCTGGGCGATGGTCTTTCCCTCCTCGATGCTCTTCCGGGTTGCCATGATGGCGTCTTCGACGATGGAGTTCCCGGAAGTTCGGGCGGTGATCTCCAGCCCGTCCAGAATGGGGACTCCAGAGGTGAGCAAGGTTCCCAGGGTTCGGCAGAAGCGCGCCACCGCAATCTTCCGCATGAGCATGCCGAGCACCGGCAGCTTCAGGATGAAACGATCGATCTGGCGCTTCCCCCTGTAGGTCTTGTGGTATTGGAAAATGCCGAACGCCCCCGCACCCGCCAGGAGCACCAGGAGCCACATGTATCTGCCCAGGAATTTGCTGATGGCGATGGTGATTCGGGTAGGCAGAGGAAGCTGGGCTCCCAGGCCCTCGAACAGAGCGGCGAAGGTGGGGATGACCTTCCACAGGATGATGATCACGACACCCACGGCGATGGTGATGACCGCCACCGGGTAGATCATGGCCGACCGGACAGCTGACTGGAGCTTGACTCGCTTTTCGATGTAGGTCGACATCCGCTGCAGGATGGTGTCCAGAATACCGCCGGCCTCACCCGCGGCGATCATGTTGCAGAAAAGATCGTTGAACACCTTGGGATGCCTGCGAAGGGAATCGGCCAGGGTGGAGCCTGATTCAACGTCCTGGCGCACCTCGAAGAGGACTTTCTGGAAGGAGCGGTTCTTCTGCTGGCTTCCCAGGATTTCCAGGCATTGGACCAGCGGAAGCCCCGCATCGATCATGACTGAGAACTGCCGGGTGAAGATGGCGATCTCCTTCTGCTTCACCCCGCCGCCCATCTTCGGCAGCGCGATTTCCTTCCCCTTCTCGGTGACCCCGGTCACCAGGATCTGCTGTTTGCGAAGCAGGGCAACGACCGCGTCCTTGCTGTCCGCGGCGATGACCCCCTGCTGAATCCTCCCGCCCTTGCCCTTGCCCTTCCAGGAATATGTCGGCATCTGGTGTCTCCTTGCTTTGAATTATTTCCGGGCGATCCGCCCCTGGCCCGAGGCCGGGGCGTTGTAGATAAGTCCCGCCCCTCGATTGATCATCTCCTGCAGCTCGTCGGGGTTCGACGAGCGGGACAGCGCGGTCGACAGGGAAATCTGCTTCTTGAAGTAGAGCGTGGCCAGCGACTGGTTGAAGGTCTGCATGCCGTAGAGGAGCTGCCCAGTCTGCATCATGGAATAGATCTGGTGGACCTTGTCCTCTCGGACCAGGTTTCGAATGGCGGAGTTGGGGATGAGGATCTCCATGGCCAGGGCACGGCCCTTACCGTTGGCCCGGGGAAGGAGCGACTGGCAGATGATGCCCTCCAGCACGAAGGATAGCTGGGCCCGGATCTGGGCCTGCTGGTGGGCCGGAAAGACGTCGATGATCCGGTTGATGGTCTGGACGGCCGAATTGGTGTGCAGGGTCGCGAAGGTGAGGTGCCCCGTCTCCGCGATTCGCAACGCCGATTCGATGGTTTCCAGGTCGCGCATTTCACCGATGAGGACCACGTCGGGGTCCTGGCGGAGCACCGATCGAAGGGCGTTGGCGAAAGAATGGGTGTCGGCGAAGAGCTCGCGCTGGTTGACGATGCACCGTTTGTGGGAGTGGAGGTATTCCACCGGATCTTCGATGGTCACGATATGCTCCGCCCGATCCATGTTCACTTTGTCGATCATGGCGGCCAGGGTGGTGGATTTCCCGGATCCGGTTGGCCCGGTCACCAGGACCAGGCCGCGGGGCTTCTCGCACAGCTTGCGCATCACGTCCGGCAGGCCCAGCTCGTCGAATCCCTTGATCTCCCAGGGAATGGCCCGGAATGCCGAGGCGACGGCGCCGCGCTGATTGAAGAAGTTGGCGCGGAATCGTGCCAGCCCCCGTACTCCGAAGGAGAAGTCCAGCTCCATGTTCTCCTCGAACCGGTGCTTCTGCTGGTCGGTGAGCACGGAGTAGGCCAGTGTTTTGGTCTCGGGCGCCGTCAGAGGTGGAAGTTGAAGGGGTACCAGCTTGCCATCCACGCGGATCTGCGGTGGAGAATTGGTGGTGAGATGGAGGTCGGTGCCACCCTGCTCGACCAGGGTCTTCAAGAGCTGGTGAAGCGTCACAGCCATGTCCTTGTCTCCTCTGAGGGGTACCGGGAAGGGTCCTAGAGAACCGTTTCCCGGACCACCTCTTCCACGGTGGTAAGCCCGTCGCGAATCTTGCGCAGACCGCTCTGCCGGAGAGAGATCATTCCCTGTTCCAGCGCCTTGTTCTTCAACTCCAATGAGGACGCACCGCAGAGAATCATCTCCCGGAGCTCGTCGGTGATTTCCATCACTTCGTAAAGCCCGACCCGTCCCTTGTAGCCTGTGTTGTTGCAGACCGTGCAGCCCCGCCCCTTGTACAGCTTGACTCGTGGGGCGTCGGCCGCCGCGTAGCCGATATCCAGGAGGGCCTGCTGGGGCATCTGGATTTCCTCCTTGCATTCCTTGCACAGCCGGCGAACCAGCCGCTGGGCGCAGATCAAATGCACGGAGGTGGCCACCAGGTAAGGCTCGATGCCCATGTTCATCAGGCGGTTGATGGTCGAGGGGGCATCGTTCGTGTGCAGGGTAGAGAGGACCAAATGCCCGGTGAGGGCGGCCTTCACGGCGATCTCCGCCGTCTCGAAATCGCGGATCTCTCCCACCAGGATGATGTTCGGATCCTGCCGCAGGAAGGACCTCAGCGCAGCGGCGAAATTGAGCCCGATCTGCTCCTTCATCTGCACCTGGTTGATCCCGTGGAGGTTGAATTCCACTGGATCCTCGGCGGTGATGATGTTGGTCTCGGGAGTGTTCACCCGGCTGATGGAGGAGTAGAGAGTGTTGGTCTTTCCCGAGCCCGTTGGACCCGTGACCAGCACCATCCCGTAGGGCTTGAAGATCGCCTTCTCGAACTTGGACAGGGAATCCTGTTCGAAACCCAGCCGCGTCATGTCCAGCATCAGATTTTCCTTGTCCAGGAGCCGAAGCACGATTTTCTCGCCGAACAGGGTCGGCAGAACCGAGACGCGGTAATCCATCTCCTTGTTTTTTCCCTGCAGCTTGATCTTGATTTTGATGCGGCCGTCCTGGGGCAGGCGCTTCTCCGAGATGTCCAGTTTGGACATGATTTTCAGGCGCGAGGTGATGGCATCCTTGAGTTTCATGGGGGGGTTCATGATCTCGTACAGAACGCCGTCAATTCGAAAGCGCACCCGGAAGTCCTTCTCGTAAGGCTCCACATGGATGTCCGAGGCTCCGCGCTTGATCGAGTCCGTGAGGATCAGGTTCACCAGGCGCACCACCGGCGCCTCCTCGGTGGAGGCCTCCAGCTTCGCCAGATCGACGTCCTCGATATCCTCCAGCACTTCCAGGGCGGAGGGATCGTCGGTCTCCGCCATTTCGTCCATGACCTTTTTCAGCTCCAGGGCATGGATGGAACCGTAGTACTTGTCGATGGCTTCCTTGATGGCCACTTCCGACGCGACCACCGGCTCCACGTTGTAGCCGGTCATGAACTTGATGTCGTCCATGGCGAAAACATTGGTGGGATCCACCATGGCGACCGTCAGGGTGGCGCCGGTGCGGGAGACGGGCAGAATGAGGTATTTCTGGGCGACCTCGGAGGGGATCAGCTTGACGACGGAATCGTCCAGCTCCATGGTGCGCAGGTTGATGGCGGGCACGCCATGCTGCTGGGAGAGGACCCGGGTGATGTCTTCCTCTTTCACCAGCCCCAGTTTCACCAAGTTGAAGCCGAGCTTCCCGCCGTTGGACTTCTGGTACTGGAGCGCCTCCTGCAGCTTTTTGGGCGTCAGGAGGTTTGCCTTGATCAGCATCTCTCCGAGCTTGACCGCCATCGCCAGTTTCCTCGGACATCCGTGAAATGCCCGGGCGCGCTGGATCCCGGGAAAAATTTCCAATCCCCTGGGCCCAACTGGGCGGAGAGGGTGTCTGCTCCCCTCCCACTTAGCCCCGCTTCTGACGTAAGTTATTTCCGAAACAGCACTTACACAGCCCTCGGACAGCAGTGAATATAGTGTCGTGGAACAAATTTTGTCAAGTCGCTAACCGTGAAATACATATGTGTGTATGAATAATTGACAATTGCTCCACACGGTTCTAGATTATTGACTCGTCTGGACTAACGGGCTTTCGGGGGTGAGGCGGCCGGTGACAGTGAGGGGTTTCGCACAACGACTCCGAGGGATTCAGGTGCCCTGGACGGGCATTCCCCTCCTCCTCTGCATGGTGGCAGGCTGGTCGCTGGTTTCACTGCGCGGAAGAGAAATTCGCTCCGGTGCCTTTCTCATCGGCGATTGTCCCTACTACGCCTCCGCCACCGTGTCGCTCTGGCACGATCATGACCTCAATCTGGAAAACCAGCTCCGGGGGGGCCTGGTCGTTCACGAAAGGCAGTTGGCTCTAGGGAAAGGGGGTGAGTGGTATCCCAAGCACCCGATCTTGATGTCGCTCTTCTCGATACCCTTCTATGTGGCTTTCGGAACGGCGGGTTTCCTGCTTTTCAACACGCTGATGATGGCGCTTCTGGCGGTTATCCTCTGGGCGATTTGCAGACTGTATGTCTCGCCCGGGACCGCCACCGCCGCCGTGGCGCTCGTCGTGGGCGGATCCTTCTTGAGGGCCTATCTCTACGATTTCTCCGCGGATGTCTTCTCGGCGATGCTGGTTCTGGGTGGAGTGTTCCTGATCCTCAAGCGTGGGAACTTTGCCGGAGGCCTGGCCCTGGGAGTCTCGGTGCTGGCCAAGGTGACCAATCTCTTCATTTCCCTGCTGGTGCTCGGGCTGCTGTTCTTCCGCCGGCCGCGCATGAGTGTCCTAGCCGCCGGCGCGGGCCTGCTCCCCGGAGTTGCGCTGTGGATGCTGCTGAATTTCGCCATGTTCGGTTCCCCCACCACAACCGGCTATGACCGGACCATCGTTTTGCAAGGGGGAGCCATGACCACCATCTCCCACCGGGGCTTCTTCGATCTCCCTCTGCTGGAAGGAATCCTGGGCCAGCTTCTGGATCCCCGGGTGGGGATCCTAACCACCTCCCCCCTTCTCCTCCTCGCCCTCCCCGGACTCGTGCCGCTTTTCCGGAGGCATCGGTGGGACGGATTACTGTTCCTGGGCATTTCCGAGTTTCTCTTCCTGCTCTTCAGCACCTACCATTGGTGGTTCACTAGCCGCTACGGCCCTCGCTTTCTGATGGTGCCTGTGGCGCTGACTGCCGTGCCGATGGCCTTAGCCCTGGATGGATTCCGCAAAACCCTGCTCTCCGCCTGGGATGCGCGGGGAGCCGCTCTGCCGGCCTCGAGAAGCCGGTGAGCGCGGGGATCAGGGTCAGGCGCATCCTCCTGCCGTTTCTGGTCATCCGAGCGGCGCTGCTGGCCGTGGGAATCTTGGCGTTGGGAATTCCGGGCTCAGCGCGCGGGAACATGCCTGGCAATCTGGTGGCTCACGAGATGTGGCGGCGCCCCTTGAGATCTGGGCTCGCTGGGATTCGGAGTGGTACCTGCTCATCGCCGGTCAGGGTTACGAGCTCGGCGATCAGTTGCGGAACTATTCGGTAGGCAATCACGCCGAAGACGCCGCCGGATTCTTTCCTCTCTATCGCGCGCTTCTGGGTGCGTCGCAACATCTGGGCCTGCCGGCGGTACTTAGCGGAGTTCTCATTTCGAATGCAGCACTGCTGGTCGCGCTGACCCTTACTTGCTGACCCGCGACGAATGGGACGAGAGAGCAGCCTCAGGCGCGGTGTGGGCGCTGCTGGGGTATCCGTTCTCGCTCTTCCTGTCGGCCGTGTATTCCGAGTCCTTGACCCTGGCGCTGGTCCTGGGCTCGTTTCTTCTCGCGCGACGCAAGCGCTGGGGATCTCTGGTCCTATGCGGATTCATTGCGCTCTGGCCCGGCCCACCGCTCTCTTGGCGGTGCAGGCGCTGGGGTGGGAGGTGAGGGAGCGCCGCGGTGCTCGGAGCGTGGGCGCGACGCGATGCATTGCGCCTGCCGGTGTACCTGGGATTGGCCCTGCCATTGGGGGATTATTCATGGCGCTGTTCGCTTTCGGTTGGTGGACCGGCTGAAACTGCTTGAGAACCATCAGGAGACAGGAGCGAACCCTCCGGCTGGCGGCTCAGACTCCCCGCTCGAGGCGCTGGGCCAGCAGAGGAGGGAGTCCCGCTTCCAGGATCCGAATCTGAGCTTTCTGAATCGGGTAATTCACCCGATGGAAGCTCACTTCTCTGGTCGCTTCATCCAGAATCAGGAAAGCGGCCCGGGGATCTTCATCTCGGGGTTGCCCAACGGAACCAGGATTGATGAGGAAGCGCTCCCCCTCCCTCAAGGAGACTCGCGTTCCATCCGGCGCTGGAAACAGGCGGGTGACGGCAGCCCCCTCCATTCTGAAAACGCAAGGGATGTGCGTGTGCCCGAAGTAGCAGACGGAGAATTCCATTCCCTGAAAGATGCGGGACGCCTCCCGTGAATCCACCAGGTACTCATCCTCATCGAGAGGGGTTCCATGGGCCACCAGGGCCCGCTCCCCGAGACGTTTCGGACCGGCTGGCAGGCTCATCAGGAAATCCCTGCTCCCCGCAGACAGGAGGCGTCGGTTCACGACCGCAGCCTGCAGGGCCAGGAGGTTGAAGTCCTCCCCCTGCTCGATGCCCGCCACAACGCGATCGTGGTTGCCACGAATCATGACGGCAGGTCTGAGCGCGCGCATTTCGCTCACCACCTCTTCCGGACTCCCGCCGTAGCCCACCAGGTCCCCTAAAACCGCCGAACGGTCGTACCCCAGCTCCCGGGCGGCTGCCAGGCAGGCAAGCGTGGCCTCCAGATTCGAGTGAAGATCGCTCAGAATCAGAGTTCGCAAGTGTCCCCCGGCTCCTCATTCAGGAACAAACAAAGCCCTTCGCCAGCAGGCCTTCCATCGCCCTTGCCGCAACTTGGGAAGGTGGAATTCCTTCGGTATCCACCTGTATCCGGGCGCAGCGGTAAAACTCCTGTCGATGCCTGTAGAGGGCCTCGATTTCCGCCCGGCTCCCCCATAAGGGCCGACCGATGCCGCCTCCGCAGCGTCGCATGGCTTCGCTCAGGCCCACCTGAAGCCAGACCGACCACCCGGCCGCTTCCACCAGGTTGCGATTCTCATCGGCCACGTAGGTGCCTCCCCCGGTGGCAACCACGATCTTCGGCAAGGAAGTGAGGGAGATTAGAATCTCCCGCTCTAGCCGCCTGAAGACCGGCTCGCCCCCATCGCGGAATATCTCGGGGATGCTCTTCCCCCCCCGCAGGCAAATCGCCTCGTCCAGGTCCACGAACCGCCAGCCCAGCAAGGCCGCCAGTTCGGCGCCGGAGGTGGTCTTCCCGGCCCCCATGAACCCCACCAGGTAGATCTGTTCCGAGATGGGGAGGCTCACGGTTGGGTCCTCCCTTAGGAGTGGGCCGCCACCGACCTGCCGCGGGCTAGGAGGCGCTCCAGGTAGTGAGTGGAAATCCTGCCGTCCAGGAAGTCCGGATCCGCCAGGACCCGGCGCAGGAGAGGAATCGTGGTCTTGATTCCTTCGACCACCATGAGATCCAGAAGCCGCCGCATGCGAGAAATCGCTTCGGGGCGGCTGTTCCCGAAAGTGATTGCCTTGGCCACGAGTGAGTCGTAGTACGGAGAAATCACCCCGTCGGCATGGGCGGCAGTGTCCACCCGGACCCCCGGACCTCCGGAAGTGTTGAACGTGGTGATGCGCCCCGGTGAGGGCACGAAACTCTCCGAGTCCTCGGCGTTCACTCGACACTCGATGGCGTGCCCGTGAAACCGAATGTCGTCCTGAGTGTAACCCAGCGGCTCGCCGGCGGCGATCCGGATCTGCTCCCGGATCAAGTCCAGCCCCGTCACCATTTCAGTCACCGGGTGCTCCACCTGAATCCGGGTGTTCATTTCGATGAAATAGAACTTTCCGTCGGGCGCCAGGAGGAATTCGATGGTCCCGGCGTTCTGGTAGCCCACCGCCCGGGCGCCGGCGAGCGCCGCCTCGGACATTCGGCGGCGGAGCTTCGGGCCGAGGGCCATGGAGGGCGATTCCTCCACCAGCTTCTGGTGCCGCCTCTGGATGGAACATTCTCGCTCACCCAGGTGTACCAGCGCTCCGTGCTCGTCGCCGAGAATCTGGAATTCCACGTGCCGGGGATCTTCGATGTACTTTTCCAGGTAGACATCGGCCACGTCGAAGGCTTTCTTGGCCTCGTTCATGGCAGTCTGGATGGCCGAGCGCAGCTCCTCCTCGCTGCGGGCAATGCGCATACCCCGACCCCCGCCTCCGGCGGAGGCCTTCACGATGACGGGATAGCCGATCTTGCGCGCCAGCGCCACCGCCTCCACATCGCTCCCAAGAGTCCCCCGGCTGCCGGGCACGCAGGGAACTCCCGCTGACTCCATCATCTCCCGGGCTTTGGCCTTGTCCCCCATCTGCCGTATCACGGAAGGGCTCGGGCCGATGAACTTGATCTGACAGGCTTCGCACACCTCGGCGAAATGGGCGTTTTCCGCCAGGAAGCCGTAGCCGGGATGGATGGCGTCGGCGTCGGTGATCTCGGCGGCGGCAATGACGCTGCCGATGTTCAGGTAGCTCTCGGAGCTGCGCGGTGGGCCGATGCAGACATCCTCATCGGCATAGCGGACGTGCAGGGCATCGGTGTCGGCTTCGGAATGCACGGCGACCGTGGAGATTCCGAGCTCTCGACAGGCCCAGAGGATTCGCAGCGCAATCTCGCCGCGGTTGGCGATGAGGATTTTCTTGAACACGGTGATTCTACCCGGCGGAGCCTGGCCGGATCCT
>JAKEFJ010000050.1 GCA_022616665.1 Acidobacteriota bacterium | reverse complement strand
CGGGTTGCTGCGCAGGGGAGAGCCCTGGACCAGGGCCCCGGGAGGAAGGTGGCTCCGCACCCACCTTCCCGCGGCCACTTCGTCGCCCGGGAGCACGGGCTTTCCCACCGTGGCGCCGATCATGAACCATAGGACTCCGAGCAGCCCCGGGAGCAGGATCGCCATCGCTGTGCGCCGCAGAGCCATGCGATCCCAGATCGCATCCAGGGCCAGTCCCCCGAAGCAGGCCAGGCAGATCCACACCAGCATGGAAATCCGCATGGCCAGATCGTTGTTCTCCCCGGTGGAGGCCACCAGGCAGATCAGAGGCAATCCCGCCGCGCCCATGAGCAGGAAAGCGAGAGTTCCCTTGCGCCGCTCCCGATGGCGCCAGGCCAGCGCCATCCCCGCGGCGCCGAGAATCAACGCCGGACCGAATTCCAGGAGAACCTGGATCGGCAGCCACACACCGCCTTGCAGCGAGCGAAACTTGTCCACATCCCCGCTCTCCCCGAAGTAGAGGCTGAGCACGGGCGAGCCCAGGAGCAGCGCAGTGGATCCAGCCAGGGCGCTTCGGGTCAGGGAGGCGCGGCGGTAGCGCATTCCCGGCGAGATGAAGCCGAGCATGCCCGCGCCCCGCAGCAATGCCACGGTGGCCGCTCCACCCATGGCGATGTACCCATTGAACCCCGCCATGGAAGCGAGGCAGATCCCCGCCGCGGCGATGCCTCCCCAGCCGGTCTCCTCCTTCCCGAGAAAGAGAAGGGCCAGCAGGAACACGATGGCGCCCGCCACCGCGTGGGGCGCCCAGTAGAACTGGGTCATGAAGTCGGGAATGAAGAATTTCTGGTGCGAGACCCAGGCATCCACGTTCCACCGCCGGGACACCAGGTCTGCGATGGAGCCGAGCTCGCCAGCGCGGAATGCCTTGAAAAGCACGGGAACCAGATTGTATCCGCCCACCAGGCTCACGAAGGGGAGGGACAGCAGCGCCAGGCGCGGCCTTCCCGTGAGAATCGCGATGACGCAATAGAGCGTCGCCAGGAACAGAGCCGCCAGCGCCACGGCAAGCGTGGCGATCAGGAAGTAGGACGGCGCGTCCCTTCCGGCCAGCGCCTGGATCGCTCCCAGCAGAATGTGAAAGAAAACGTGGTAGTACAGAGGCGACGCCGAGGAAAGAAATGGATTGGTGGGGGGCAGGCCCCGATAGTTCACGGCTTCGGCGATCGCCAGATGATTGTTCAGATCCCATCCTTTGATCCGAGTCTCGCCTCCTCCAGGAACAGGACCCACGGCGAGAGTCGGAATGAGCAGAATCACCGTGAGAAGCACGAGGAGCAGGACGGCCGGTGGAACGGAGGGACCGGTGGGGAAGCTCCGGTGGTGGCGAATCAGCAGCCGACCGGAAAGCGGCAGGATGGCAAGCAGGATGAGCACTCCCAGGATCATCGGCCGCCGGAAGGGAAGCGCCAAGCCGGCGAGCCGGAGCGCCAAGGGTGTGATGGCCAGCGACAGACCGCAGGAGAGCGTGAAGCGTGCCAAGGTCCTGGAAGCCGGAGCGGAGCTCAGGCAATTCAGGAAGGCGCGTCCGGGCAGGAACAAAGCCAGTGCAGAGGCCCCGAGCAACGCGGGAATCCAGTGAGGGACCAGAGCCAGCGCCGCAGCAAGACCGGGGAGCAGGAAATCGCGAGCGGCGCCGGGGGTGGGCTTCATGGATGAGGCAAAGCCTGCGGCGACGCACCGGCATCATCCCGCCGCGGGGTGAACAGATAGACCGCCGCCCGGTGCGCCTCGAAGGTCTCTTGAAGGGCGAAGCGAGAGTCCACTCCCTGTAGCTCGGATCGGCGCTCCTCGCTCCAGCCGTGCGAGAAGACCAGCCAAAAGCGGGCAGAGGGATTCGCGTCCAGCAGGCGGTTCACTTCCGCCAGATAATCTCGAATCACCGTCTCCCGTCCCCAGACAACCGCCCCGGGATCGCCAGCGTAATAGAAGCGGAACTGCGGGATGGCGTCTTTGTTGACCAGAATTCGATCCGTCGGGGAAGCATGCTGCGCCAGATAGCTCATCACCGGCCGCATTTCCTGTCCACCCGGTCCGGTGTGGTAGCGGTAGAGAAACACGCCGCAGCCGACCATGAGCGCGGCCACGCAGAGAAGGGTGAGAGAGCCACGGGCGAGCGGACGCAGTGCGAGGATGCCGTGGGCGGCGAAGGCATAGAAAAGCGGCGCGGCGTAGAGCATCTGCCTTGTGGCGCCGAAAGGATAAAGGCGAAAGGCCGAGGCGCCGGCGGCGGCCAGGATGGCCAGGGCGAACACGAGCAGCATCGGTCGGCGGGATGGATCCCGCGCCAGGCGCGCCATTCCCAGCAAGGCGAGGGCTCCGAACAGCAGCGCGGAAGCAGGATGGACAAACGAGAAGTAGCCGGACAAGCCTAAGAGGCCTCTCCCCAGAAACGTGACGGCCGATGACAGGTGATCCAGAGGAAGGAACTTGTCTTCGTAAAAATAGCCCGGGGTGCCCTGGCTCATCTGGGTGGGCAGCGAGTAGAGGTAGAAGGGAAGCGCCGCCACCATTCCGGCGATCAGGAACCCGGCCCGGCCGAGCCGGTTCCAGGAGTCGCCGGAAGCCGGAAACAGCAGCGCCGCCGCGAGAAGCGTTCCGGCGAGCCAGATCACGCCGTACATGGCCAGCAGCCCCGCGCATGTGAGCACGGCGATCCTGAATCGGCGGCGGAGCGAGTCGTTCTCCTTGCCGGCCAGCCATGCCGCCGGCAGGAGAGCGCACAAGAGCAGGGTCAGGCTGTAAACCCTGAGCGACTGGGAGTAGCGGATCGGATAGGGCGCGAGCGCGAAGAAAAGCGCAGCCACACGGGCGGTAGAAGCGTCTCCGGAGATGCGCTGGGACAACCCATAGATGGCGGGGATTCCCAAGATGCCCAACAGGCAGGGAAGAAGACGAAGCCAGGTCTCGCTGCGCCCGACCAGGGACCAGGCGTGCAACAGCACGGCAAACAGGGGTGGGTCCAGCGTGATCTCCCGATTGGAGATCAGGGCATTTCCCTGGGAGGCCCAGTATTGCTGGCACTCATCGTAGGAGAGGCTGCGCTCGCCCAGGCCGTAAAGCCGCACGGCCATGCCCAGAAGAAGGATGATCCAAAGCCAGCGGTCCCGAATCATGGAGTCTCGGCGCTGCGTCCCGCGTCGGGAAGACTCATTCAGCCAGGCCCTCGATGCTTGGCAGCCCATCAGGAGAATTGCCGCCGATAATTTGTCACACTGCGGTCACGCAATCCACCGGCCTCGAGGAGTCCCCTGGGGGAATCCGGGCAAGGCTGCGTGTGGACCGTGCTAGAATCCGCCGGTTCCGATCCAACCCCACCCACCGAAGCTGGAGAGGATCCCGCGAAAGCGGAGATCGGCGGATATGGCGACCTGGGAAACGCGAAGGCGCAGAGTCATCTCCTTGCTCTTCTTTACCGGAATCCTCCTCCTGGCGGCTTTCGTCTACGAAATGGGGTCGCGGGTCCGCCTGAGTCCGGTCCCCATCGGCACCGATCTGCTTCACCTGCTCGGTTACACAGCAGCCTCCTTTCTCCGAATGCTGGCCGCTTACCTGCTTTCCCTCGTCTTCGCGGTGGTCTGCGGCACACTGGCCACCACCGGTCCCGGTCGCGAGCGGATCATCCTTCCGTTCCTGGACATCATGCAGTCGGTGCCGGTGCTGGGGTTCTTCCCGGCGGCGGTTTTTTTCTTCGTGCGATTGTTCCAGGGCTCGCGTCTGGGAGTGGAGCTGGCGGCGATTTTTCTGATCTTCACCTGCCAGGCATGGAACATGGCGTTCGGCGTGTACGAGGGAATCTCCACTATCCCCGCCGATGCCCGCGAGGTGGTGACTTCCTTCGGCTGCGGAAAATGGAAGACGTTTCTCCGGCTGCTGCTTCCCTCGGCCGTTCCCAAGCTGGTCTATAACAGCATTCTCTCCTGGGCCAATGGGTGGTACTTCCTGATCGCCTGCGAGATCATCGCACTCGGTCCGGCCCGCTATCGCCTTCCCGGGCTCGGGTCGTACCTGATCCGGACCACAGAGGAGGGCAATTTGGGGGGCTCCTTCGCTGGCCTCGCGCTCCTCACGATGGTGGTCCTGACCATGGACCTGCTCCTATGGGGGCCTCTCTCGGCCTGGGCGGGAAAGTTCCGCTACGAGTTCGCCGGAGAGGCACCCCATGCGGAAACGCGGCTTCCCCTGGTGTTCGTGGGCGGTGCGGCGGTAGCGCGTTGGATGCGGCGGATGACCCGGTGGCTGGTGCCGGCGGTGCGCCGGAAAGCCCGAAGGGCGGCAAGATGGGTCCTCACCCGGGGAGCAGTTATGACTCGGCGGGTCTTTTCCCCCCGGGCCTTGACTGCCACGCGACGCTTCCTGATCTGGGCGGGAATGGGGATTGGAGCCCTGCTGGTGCTTCGCGCCCTGCTGGCCTTGGCGCGAGGGCTGGCGCTCCCGTGGCCCGACGAGGCTCGGCACATTCCCCTGTACCTGCTTTTTTCATTTCTGCGACTGGCGGTGGCCTACGTTCTTTCCCTCGCCTGGACTCTGCCTCTGGCGCTCTGGGTGGGAGTCAACCCGAAAGTGGCCAGGATCGTGACGCCGCTGGCGGAGATCGGCGCATCGCTTCCGGCCACCGCGCTTTTCCCGCTTATCATCGTCGTGGTCATCCAAACCGTGGGGGGAATGAACCTCGCGTCGGTGCTCCTGGCGCTCACCGGGATGCAGTGGTACCTGCTATTCAATCTCATCGCCGGCGTGCGGTCGATTCCGGCGGAGCTGCGGGAGGCCGCGAAATCCTTGGGGCTGGGGCGCTGGATGACCTGGCGCAAGGTGGACCTGCCGGCGCTTCTTCCATCCCTGATCACGGGAAGCCTTACGGCCTGGGGAGGAGGCTGGAATTCCCTCATCGTGTCCGAGTATGTGATTTACAAGGAGAAGACCTATTCGGTGCCTGGCATCGGCTCGTTGCTGGACTATGCCACGTACGTCTCGGGCGATAGCCAGATGATCCTGCTGACGCTCATCGCCCTCATCGGGACCATCGTCCTGCTCAATCGACTGGTCTGGCACCGCCTTTACGTGGTGGCGGCGGACCGGTATAAGATCGACGCCTGAAGGGGAGCTGTTTGGAGCTCATCCGCCTGGAGCAAATCCGCAAGACCTACCCCCAGCCCCAGGGGACCATCACGGTCCTGGACGGCATCGATCTCTCCATCCCCACCGACGAGTTCGTGGCCATCGTAGGCCCATCCGGTTGCGGCAAGACCACGCTGCTGCGCATCATCAATGGCCTGATCACGCCAACCTCCGGCACGGCCCTGTACCGAGGCAAGCCGCTCAACGGCGTGAACCTGGGTTGCGCCATGGTCTTTCAGTCTTTCGCATTGCTCCCCTGGCTCACGGTCCGAGAAAACGTGGAGCTGGGGCCGGAGGCCCGGGGGATGGACGCCGAGCAAAGGGCCAAGAAGGCCAACTTCTTCATCGACAAGGTGGGGCTGGACGGCTATGAGGAGGCGTATCCCCGGGAGCTCTCGGGTGGGATGAAGCAGCGGGTGGGCCTGGCGCGGGCCATGGCGGTGGAGCCGGAATTGTTGCTGATGGACGAGCCGTTCTCCGCGCTGGACGCCCTCACCTCCGTTGCGCTGCGGGAAGAGCTGCTGGATCTCTGGAGGGATCCCGAAATACCATTGCGGACCCTGCTGCTGGTGACGCACATCATCGAGGAAGCCGTAGAGCTGGCCGATAGGGTCATCGTCCTTTCGAACCGCCCCGCCAGGATTCTCAAGGACCTAGCGGTTCCCTTGAAGCGTCCGCGAAACAAGAAATCGGAGGAATTCGGCCAGTTCGTGGACGAAATCTTCTCCCTCATCGCCTGACGGCAATCAGCCGGGGCGAAGAAAAGGAAAGCGAGAATGGAGGTCACGCCGGTACCCGAAGTTGGAATGACCCGCATCCTGGGTCTTCTGGAAGTCCTGGACGACCATGGAGGCCGGGAAGACATCTACCGCCTCGCCCGGGACCTCTCCTACGAGTTCGGGGATCTTCTGGGTGTCATCAAGGCGGCCGAAATTCTGCGGCTGGTGGACACGCCGGGGGGAGACGTCGTGCTCCAGCCGTTGGGAAAGCAAATCATCGAGTGCGATGTCAACACCAAGAAGAGCCTGCTGAAGAAGCAGGTGAAGGCCCACTCTCTGTTCAGCCATTTCATCGCCTTCCTCAAGCAGCAGCCCGATCGGAAGGCGAGTCGGGAAGAAGTGGTGGTGGAGGCGGGGAGAATCCTGGCTCAGGAAAAGCCCCTGTCGGTCTTCCGGACCTTGGTGAACTGGGGACGCTACACCGAGCTGTTCGGCTACAACCGCGACGACGACGCCTTCTATCTCGATTCCGAGGAATAGACAAAGCAGGGCTGGCTGCCGGCCAAAATGAAGAAGGCGGCCGTGGCCGGCCGCCTCCTTTTATCCGGGGGCAAGAGTCCCCGGGTCACAAGGCCGCGGTCCTTGTCGGATCGGGCCTCTTCATATCCGCCGAGACATCAGACACTCCTTCTACACCTCACCCTGAATATCGCGTCACCGCTTTACCGGCGCCGCGCGGCGAGAGCTCATCGAAAGATTGACTGACATCTCTATACGCCCGAGCAGAAGTGAAGTCAATGAGAAAATCTCCGCGACCGGCTCGGGGAATCGGCCGATTTCCCGCGGGGGAGATGGAAGTGAAAATACTTGACAGCCGCGGGGGTGTACTCTATAATTCAGAGTACTCTGACAATGGGAGGTGGTGCATGGGCTCTGCGAAACAGCTGACTGACGATCTGGAATACCTGGGAGCGCTCCTTAGAAGATCGGAGCGGGGAGGCTCCCCCTTCATTATCTATGCGCTCTGGGCCGTGCTGGTGCTGGTGGGCTTCTCCATGGTGGATTTCGCGCCTCACCGGGTGGGCCTTTACTGGATGATCGCCGGACCTCTCGGGGGAGTGGCCAGCGCCATTCTGGGGCACCGTTACGGATTGAGGATCGGCCAGGTGAATCGAGAGGAGGGGATCCGGCACCTATGGCACTGGTTCGGAATGATGGTGGCCATCCTCCTGGCTGTTCCCCTGGGTGTGACCGGGGCCATCTCCTGGCCCGTCTTGAGCCGTGTCTTCCTCTTGATCATCGCCCTGGCCTACTTCCTGGCGGGGGTGCACCAGGACCGGCCCCTGAAGTGGGTGGGACTTCTCATGATGGCCGGCTATGTGGGCCTGTTCTTCATCCCAGCCTACGGATGGACTCTGGTTGGCATCCTGGTGTTTCTGTCCCTGATCGTGAGCGGGTTGTTGGAGAGGCGCCGTTGTGGCACGCCGAACCGATAACTCGACGCCTCCCATCATGGCCGGGTTGGAGGGGATGGAGCGAATCCTGGAGCACCGGACCCGGCTGGCGATCTGTGTCCTCCTGAATCGCAATGATTCCATGAGTTTCAGCCGGCTCAAGGAGCTGCTGGAAGAAACCGACGGCTCCCTGGGGGCCCATCTGGTGAAGCTGGAGCGGGAGGGATACCTCTTGGTACGGAAGGAGTTTCGGGATCGCAAGCCGGTGACCTGGTATTCCCTCACCAAGCGTGGCAAGGAAACGTTGAACTCGCACTTGGGCTCTCTCTCTCGCTTGATTCGCCAGGCCTCGGGGGGGCGGTCATGAGGCAACTGGGGGAGCGGATGGAAGCAGCATTGAAGGTGGAGGGCTTGAGGAAGTCGTATGGGAGCCG
>JAKEFJ010000049.1 GCA_022616665.1 Acidobacteriota bacterium | reverse complement strand
GAAGACCTGGTTCTGCTCCGCCCGCTGCTTGAGCCTCTCGGCGCGATTGATCACCTCGAAATCGTTAATCCCGGCATGACGCCGCTGCACCACCGCGCGGATGGCGGCGGCCGCCTTAGGGTTGTTCTCCACCTTGTCGACGATGACGTTGATGTACTGCACCCGCTTGCGATCATCTCCCGTGAAGCGGGCATAGAGCGAGGTCAAGGGAATGAAGGTCTGCTCGTTCATCCATTCCAGGGCGTTGTGATCCCCCTCCCCGAAGTAGAACTCCTTGCGCTGCATCACCCCCACGACCCTGAACCCGACCTCACCAATGTTGAGGATGCGTCCCACCGGGTCCTCGTTTCCGAAATATCGCCGGGCCGCGGTGTCCCCCAGCACGCAGACCCGCGCCTGGGACGCCATGTCGTCCTGGATGAGAAATCTCCCTTTGGCCGGGTAGAACTTGTACACCGCTGAATAGTCTGGAGTGGCGCCGGTGATGTCGTTGCGCCGCTCATAATCCCCGTAGCGGATGCTCAGCTCTTCGCTGGCGATGGGATCCACCATCGTCGCGTAGGAAACTTCCTGGCGGATGGCCTGGGCATCGCTCCAGGTCAACCCGTAGCTGGCCAGCTGCTGCGCAGTGACCACCGTTTCTTTGGACGGCCGGTTGACCACCAGGATCTTGGTGAGGCCGCCGAACTCGTCGAAAAACTTGGTGGCCTGGCGGCGCCCCGAATCCACCAGTCCCTGTACCGCCACCAGCGAAGCCACACCCAGGATGACGCCCAAGGTCTGAAGAAACGTCCGCAGCTTGTGGGCGCGGACGTCCGCCAGCCCGTCGATGATCGACTCGCGCAACGTCATGCGCCGGCCCCGTTGGCGACCCTACCGTCGACGATGCGCACGATCTTGTTGGCGCGGGATGCGACGTTGGGATCGTGCGTGACGAGGATGACCGTGTGCCCCTGGCTGTGCAATTCGCCGAACAGCGCCAGGATCTCCTGTCCGGTCTTGGAGTCGAGGTTTCCGGTGGGCTCGTCCGCCAGGACAATGGAAGGGTCGTTCACCAGCGCCCTGGCGATGGCGACCCGCTGGCGCTGGCCACCGGAAAGCTGCGAGGGAAGCGCCTTGGCGCGCTCCGCCAGCCCGACTTTTCGCAGCGCGTCCAGCGCCCGTTCGCGCCGCTCGGCGCGTCCGACTCCGGCGTAGAGGAGCGGCAACTCCACGTTGCGCGCCAGACTCGACCGAGGCAGCAGGTTGAAGCTCTGGAACACGAAGCCGACTCGCTTGTTGCGCTCCCGCGCCAGCGCTCGAGCCGACATCTGAGAGATGGGGGTCCCGGCGAGGATGTATTCTCCTTCCGTGGGCACATCCAGGCACCCCAGGATGTGCATCAGCGTGGACTTGCCGGAGCCGGAGGGACCCATGATGGCCACATAGTCCCCTGGGTCCATCGTCAGGGAAATTCCCTGCAGCGCGCGGACTTCGTCTTCGCCGCTCCCGTACACCTTATGGACGTCGTTGAGCCGGATGATCGGTTCGGATTGCGTGGGTGTGAAGGCCTCCGGCACGGCGGGAACCTCTCCCTTACTGATTCTCATCGACTTGCCGCGGCTTGGTGGGATCCTCCAGGGCGATCTCCACCCCTTCGGTCAGCCCCGCCAGCAGCTGGGCTTTTTCCAGGCTGACCAGCCCTACCTTCACTTCCTTTTCCTCGAAGAAGCGCTGCCAGACATCGGAGACGTCCAGCTTGCCGGAGCGGGTCTTCTTCGCCTCCTTGTCGCCGGGTTTCGCCGTGTCGAACGGTTTCTTGAGGACGTAAACCACTTCCCGGTCCCGCTTCTTGAAGATGGCCTCTACCGGAACGCCCAGGGCCTTATCCACCCTCTCCCCGCGCACTTCGATGTTGGCGGTCATGCCGGCGCGGAAGTCGGCCACCTGCTCCTTCAGAGTCACTTCGATGTCGAAAACCTTCACCTTTTCCTTGAGCCTGGCGGCCGGAGAAATGTGGGTCACCGACCCGTCGAAGCGGCGGTAGGGAAAGGCATCCACGGTGATGACCACCGGCATGCCGAGGCGCACCCGCCCGATGTCCACCTCATTGATGGAGGCCTTGATCAACATCGAGCCGACGTCGGCCACGGTATAGAGAGGAGTTCCTTCATTGAAGGACGAGACTCCGGAGGTCACCGTCTGGCCCACCTCCACATTCCTCTTCACCACCGTCCCGTCCATGGGAGAGACGACGTTGACACGCTGGGAGGTGGAGATCTGCCCCTCCAGAGGGATGCCGCTTTCCACCACGATGCGGGATTTGGTCCGGGCCGCCTCGAGATTCTCGTTCGCGGTGTCGAACTTCACCCGGAAATCCTTGAGCTGCTGATCCGCCAGGAGCCCTTCCTCAAAGAGCCGCTGATTGGTCTCGAGATCCTTCTGGGCATCCCGGGCGCGGATTTCAGCCAGGGTCAGCCCCGAGCGCACTTCCGAGAGGGTCTGGGCCTGATTGACGTCGGGCTCCACCTTGGCCAGCACTTCGCCGCGCTTCACCCGATCCCCTTCCTTGGCCAGCAGCTCGGTGACCTTGCCGGAAAGGTTGGACTTCACGTCCACCTTGACCACCGGCTCGATGGTCCCCACTTCGTTGACGGTTACTTGAATGTCAGCCGTCTCGGATTTCCCGATTCGGAGGTCCAGATCGTCGCCGGAGAGGGTCTGTTTGTTGCGCGAATTCGCCTGATTGAAGACGAAAGCTCCTCCCCCAATGGCGAGGACCACGAGGATCAGGGTGATCCAGATCCAGCGGCGGCGCCCCCGCCTCAAACTTGCGGCCATGCAATTTCCTCCCTTTCGCGTCATCGAGGTCGTCGTGAGTCTTCGCACAATCCCGCCCACCCTAACCTACGGAAAGGCGGGCAAAAGGTTCTCATTCCTTGCTGTTTACGAGATTCTACCACGGTCGCCCCGGGGCCCCGCGTTAGAGCAGGCTTGACACCTCCGAGGTGGCTGCACTAGAAGTGCATCCGCCGGCGGCGGACCGATGGCCTCCCGGCGATGTCCCGCGGGGTAAAGCCATGCCAGAGAATCGCAGGCAATCCGCAAATCCCCCCCTGGCCGGATTGGGCCGGCTCATCGCCGATGCCACCGAGCGCTACTTTCCCGACGCTTTCGTGTTCGCCCTGGCCGCGGTGATTCTGGCTTTCATCGGCGGGATGCTGGTGGGCGAGCAACCCGGGAAACTGGTCATGGAGTTCGGCGAGAGTTTTTGGGGACTGGTTCCTTTCACGATGCAGATGGCCCTGGTGATCATCGGGGGATTTGTCGTGGCCTCCTCTCCTCCCCTGTCCCGGACCATTCGGGCCCTCTCCGGTATCCCCAAGACCGCCCGGGGCGCCGTGGCCTTCGTCGCTTTTTTCGCCATGGCCAGTTCCATGATCTCCTGGGGCCTCTCCTTGGTTTTCACGGGATTTCTCGTGCGGGAGGTGACTCGCCGGGTGGAGGGGGTCGACTACCGTGCGGTTGGGGCCGCTGCCTACCTGGGTCTCGGAAGTGTCTGGGCCCTGGGGTTTTCCTCGTCCGCGGCGCTCATGCAGGCCACCCGTTCCTCGATTCCCCCGGCGTTGCTCCCGACCACCGGCGTGATCCCGCTCACCGAAACCATTCTCTTGTGGCAGAACCTGACCTTTGCCGCGATTCTCATCGCGGTCTCCGTGGCCATCGCCTACTACTCCTGCCCGAGACCGGAGGATGCCCGCACGGCACAGCAGATGGGGGTGAGATTCGAATCGCCGGCCGCTGAGGCGAAGGACTCGGCAACTCCTGCGGAGAGGCTGGGAGACTCCCCCGTATGGGGCGTGACTGTGGGACTGCTGTTAGTGACGTACCTGGTCTTCGTGTGCCGCGAGAAAGGCCTCACAGCCGCGCTGGACTTGAACAACTTCAATCTCGCCTTTCTGGGGGCCGGTCTGATTCTCCACGGCAGGCCACGCTCCTTCCTCTCGGCGGTGGCGCGGGCGGTGCCGGCCACTTCCGGCGTGCTCATTCAGTTCCCCTTCTATGCGGGGATTTTCGGGATCATCTCCAACACCGCCATCGCCTCCGTCCTGGCGGGATGGTTCGTGAAAATCTCCACGCCCGGGACCTTCCCCCTGTTGGTGGCCCTCTACTCCGCCGTTCTGGGGATCTTCGTCCCCTCCGGAGGGGGAAAGTGGATTCTCGAGGCTCCCTACGTGATGGCCTCCGCCAACACCTGGCAAATCCACCTTGGGTGGACGGTTCAGATTTACAACGCCGCCGAAGCGCTGCCCAACCTGATCAACCCGTTCTGGATGCTGCCGCTGATGGGGATTCTCAACGTCAAGGCAAGGGATCTGGCCGGCTACTCCATCCTGCAGCTGCTGTTCCACGCTCCGATCGTCTTCCTCCTGGCCTGGCTGTTCGCTGGAACCCTTTCCTACCACCCGCCCGTCATCCCCTAAATACAGAACGGGCGGAGCCTCGGCTCCGCCCGTGCTCTTTGGATGGGTTATACGGATCAGTTCTTCTTGGGTGGCGTGGCAGGGGCCGTTGCAGGCTTTGGTGCTGGTGCCGCGCGGACACCTTCGATGTTGATGGTGATCTCGACTTCGTCGGAGAGCACCGAGCCTCCGCCCTCCACCACCTTGTTCCAGGAAACCCCGTAATCCTGCCGGTTGAGCTTGGTCTTTGCCTCGAAGCCGGCGCGGTAATTTCCCCAGGGATCGGGGCTGAAACCGAGGACCTCGCCCTCAAGCGTCACCGGCTTGGTAACGCCGTGCATGGTGAGCTCCCCCTTCAGGGTTGCCCTGGTCGTGCCTTGGGGGGTCACCCCTGTCGACTTGAAGGTGATTTTCGGAAATTTTGCAGCGTCGAAGAAATCGGGGCTTTGCAGGTGGCTGTCCCGATCCCCGTTTCCGGTGTCGATGCTGGCCGTGTCGATGGTCACTTCGACCAAGGTCTTCGACAGGTCCTTGGGATCCAAGGTGATCGTGCCTTCATAGGTCT
The DNA here is from genome assembly GCA_022616665.1 of Acidobacteriota bacterium. Taxonomy (GTDB): domain Bacteria; phylum Acidobacteriota; class Polarisedimenticolia; order Gp22-AA2; family AA152; genus AA152. The sequence goes on along the minus strand of JAKEFJ010000049.1, from coordinate 23,618 downwards.
TGAATTTCCCGGGTACCTTGCTGAAAAAGTGCCGAATGCTGAATCCTACATTCGAGTGGGAGGGGTCGATCTTGTAAGTTTCAGTGTCGGCGACAGCCCCCGCCGCGGCCATCATCAGAACAACAGCTGGAATGGCAAAAGCACGCAGACTTCTCACTGGGTCCGTCCTCCTGGTTGAAGCAGTGCTGTCCACAAATTCGAATGCCCCCGCTGCGGGGTCCCTTGACGCTTCCCGCCAACGAGGGTTGGGATGCGGGGGGAATTGGAACGATTCAAGGGCTGCGCGGTTTATTTCAAGGACTTGGCCAGCTCCTGATCAATGATGTCACTGAACGCTTCAGGACCCTGGGCCCCGACGACGGCAACCCCATTGATGAAAAAGGAGGGGGTGCTGTTCACCCCGGCCTTGGTGGCGTCGTCCATGTCCTTCTTCACTTCGGCGGCGTGCTTCCCGGAATCCAGGCAGCTCTTGAACTTTTCCGCGTTCAGGCCCAGCCGGCCCGCCGTCGCCTCCATGTCCGGTACCGAGAGCTTTGACTGATCGGCATAGAGAGCGTCATGAAACTCCCAGAACTTTCCCTGGTCGTTGGCGCACTGGGACGCCTCCGAGGCCTTGGCCGCGAAGGGATGGAAGCTCAGGGGATAATCTCTGTAGACAAACTTTACCTTCCCCTTGTACTTCTCGAGGACCTGTTTCACCACCGGCTCCGCCCGGCTGCAGTAGGGACACTGGTAGTCGGAGAATTCCACGATGGTAACCGGCGCATCGGCCGGCCCCAGGAAGGGATCGTCATCCACCGCAACGACCACGCGGGGAGGCTCCAGAAGGATTTGCACCTTGTATTTCGCGCGGAGGCTCTGGATGAAGGTCTGCTGAAGCTGCGCCGCCTTCTGATCCTTGAGCCACTTGACGATGTCGGGCGCCACCTGCTCCTTGGTCTTCCCGGGCATTCTGGCCTTGTTGGCCTCCCAGACCTGGTCAATTTCCGCCGGGGTCGGTTCGGCGATCTTGGCGTTGACTTCCTTCTGAGTGAGCGCCTCGATGGTGATCCCCTGTGATTTGGCCTCCTTCTCCAGCAGCGCCTCGTTCACCATATCTCCGAGAGCCTGCTGGCGGGCATCATAGAGCTGCTTGGCAACTCGCGCGTCCAGCTGCGCCAGGGAGATGGGTTGACCATCCACCGTCGCTGCGTTGCCGCCCTGTGCTGTTGCGGGTGGGGGTGGAGAGTCCTTTTTTCCTCCAGAGGTGGCGGAGGAACAGGCCGATGCGGCCAGGAAACAGAGGAGCAGGGAAACCATGAGAAACAGCGTTGTCTTGCGCGAAACCATTGTGGCCTCCAGGGTCCGGATGATGTCCCGCCGTCCGCGGCCGGACCCCGGAGTTTCGGGGTGCGCCGGCTCAAGTCATATTGGGAATCGGTCGGGGAAGTATTCTAAGACCTTCGGCCCAAATGTCCAAGCCACCTCCCCTGCTTTTGCAAAATAGCCCGCCTCAGGCCTTCCCCTCCCCTCTTGCCAGGATTCTGGACACCCCCTCACGAAAGGTCTCTGGAGCAGGCAGCAGGCTCAGGATGAGGTAGGTGGGGGCGGGAAAATCAAAAAAGTAACCCGGGTGCGCCAGGACGCCATCCTCCGCCAGGAGCGACAGCACCCACTCCTCTTCCGTCATGATTGCGGGGACCCGGAGCACGGCAGTCCATCCCCCTTCACACCGTAGCAGACGAAATGGGGAGGTTACTCCGACCGCCGACCTAATAGACTGGAGATTCTCTTCAATCCGACGCAGAATTTGCCGCCGGATCCCTTCCGCCGCCCGCAGGAGGTCCTGCGCAGCATGCTGCACCGGCGCGTTCACCGAGAGAAAGGTGTCGGCGATCAGCTCCAGCCTTTCCTTGGCTTCCTCCTTTTTTCTCTCAGGACCCGAAAGGGCGATCCAGCCCAGCTTCATTTGTGGAAGTCCGGCCAGTTTGGAGAGCCCTCCAAGGCTGAAGGCGAGGGTCCCCTCGGCGCCCAGCACCGAGGCGGCCCGACGGGGATCCTCCCCATGGGGATACTCCGCGAAGACTTCGTCTCCGATGAGGGCCAAACCTCTGCGGGCGCACAGCGCCGAGAGTGCCTGCAACTCGTCGCACTTGAGATAGGTTCCGGTGGGGTTGTTGGGGCTGACGACCGCCACGGCGCGGCTCCGCGGAGAGATTCGGTTCTCCACGGCCGCCGGATCGAGGGCCCAATCGGCGTCCAAGGCCAATGGGTAACTCACCGTCCCGATTCCTTCCGATCGCGCCAGAAAGTCGAATAAGGGGTAGCTTGGTTGAGGAACCAGGATCTCGTCCCCCGGATCCGCCAGGAGCTTGAACAGCCATGAATAGGCCTCGCTGGTGCTGGCGGTGAGCAGGATATCTCGGGGGGAAATCTGGACTCCTCTTCCGGCAAACGCACCAGCTACTGCCTCTCGCGTCCGGGGCAGGCCGGATGGATCCGGTTCGTATCTCAGGGAAGCGGAATTCGCGAGTGGCGCCAGGATTTCCGATTCGGGGTAGGACAGCCCGACTTGGGTGGGATTGCTCTGGGTGAGGTCGAGGATTGCGTCACCGCTGGCGAGCTTTTCTTCCAGCAATTGCGTCAGGCGGTTGCTAGATCGATCCCAGGAGGTGCGACGGGAAAACATTGGCGAACGGGACCTCGCAGGGGGGTGTCGCTCAGCGGTTCGCCGCGGCCAGGTACTCGATGAGGTCGAACTTGGTCACAACGCCTTGCAGCTTTCCCGATTCCATCACCAGAGCCACCTTTCCCTGCGCCACCACGTCCGACAGGCGCGACACGGGGGCGGAAGGCTCCACCAGTTCGTAGGTCGGCTCCGCCAAAGCGCCGGCGGAGCGGTGGGCGGTGGAGGGATCGCTCAGCATCGCGCCCAGAAGCCCGGATTCGGAGAGCATTCCCACCAGCTTCTCTCCTTCCAGGACCGGGACCTGGGAGATGCCGTGCTGCTTCATGATTCCGAGAACGTCCCGTATGGAATCGGCCGCCTGCGCCGCGATCACCTTCTGGGGGCGCTTGTGCAGAAGGTCTTCCACGCACCCGGCCAGATCTTCTTCCAAAAACCCAAATTGCCGAAGCCAGGCATCATCGTAGACCTTGCTGAGGTAGCGGGATCCGGAATCGGGCATCAGGACGACCAGGGTCTTGCATTCAGGGTGGGTCCGCGCGAACTTGATGGCACCGGCCATGGCGCCGCCGCAGGAGCCGCCCCCGAAGATCCCCTCTTTCCGGGTCAGTTCCCGGGCGGTGGTGAAGCACTCCTTGTCGCTCACCTGCACGACCTCGCTCACGATGCTGAGATCGATGGTGCCTGGAATGAAGTCCTCCCCGAATCCTTCAACTTTGTAAGTTTTCAGGGTTTTCGGCGCTTTGCCCGACTTCAGGTACTCGTAATAGATGGAGCCGACGGGATCCACCAGGACATACTTGACCGAGGGCTTCCTGGGTTTGATGTAGCGGGCGATGCCGGAGAGAGTTCCGCCTGTGCCGGTGGCGACCACCACCGCATCCACGGCTTCCCCGATCTGGTCCCAGATTTCCGGGCCGGTGGTTCGAAAGTGGGCCTCGGGATTGCTCAGGTTCTGGTACTGGTTGGCGAAGAAGGCGTTGGGAGTGGTCTCGGCGACGCGCCGGGCAACCTGATAATAGCTTCGCGGATCTTCCGGCGGCACCGCCGTGGGTGTGGAGATGACTTTGGCGCCGAAGGCTCTCAGGGCTTTGATCTTTTCATCGCTCACCTTGTCGGGCATGACCAGGATGGTGTGGTAACCGCGGGCGGCCCCCACCAGAGCGAGCCCCATGCCGGTGTTGCCGGAGGTGCATTCCACCACCGTCCCCCCGGGCTTGAGCTGTCCCGATCGCTCGGCGTCCTCGATGATCTGGACGGCGATGCGATCCTTCACGCTGCTTCCGGGATTCAGAAATTCGAGTTTGGCGTAAAACGTGGCGCCGGTGTCTCTTCCCAGCCGGTTGATCCGAACCAGGGGAGTGTGACCAATGGCTTCCACGATATTCTCGAAGACGTTTTTCATGGCGCGTCATCTTGCCGTGTTCCAGGGGCCCTCGTCAAGACGAAAAGCGCCCCGGCCCGGCTTCCGGCCCCCTGTTGTCATCAGGGATACCCGGAGAAGCGCGGAACCGCTGTCGAGGCAGGTGGAGGGAGAAAAGTCAACGCGGGCGGGTTAGTGATAGAATGCTTTCGATTGTTTTCAAGAAATGGGCTGTTAGAGACCCCGAAGGAGCACCGAGCATGAATGAGACACTGAGCGATCCTAAGAACAAGATCCAGGAGCTGATCGATTTTCAGATCAATCCGGCGGTGGCGGGGCACGGCGGGTTCATCGAACTCCTGGACTACAAGGACGGCGTGGTTTATCTGAAGATGGGAGGCGGATGCCAGGGATGCGGTATGGCCAACGTCACCCTCAAACAAGGGATCGAGCGGATGCTCCGGGAAGAAATGCCGGAAATCCAGCAGGTCGTGGACACCACCGACCACGCCGGCGGAACCAATCCCTATTACCAGCCTTCGAAGTAAGACGCGATAGTTCCCGATCCCCAGAGTTCCTCGGAATTCCCTCGCATGCGCAACCCAGGTGAGGTCCTCCTAATCTCCTGTTATGAGCTGGGCCATCAGCCCATGGGCCTCGCCCTGCCTCTGGGGTTCCTGGAGGCTTCGGGGTATCACCCCGCCGTGGTGGATGTTTCGGTGGATTCGCTGGACTCCGCCCGCATCACCAGCGCACGACTGGCTGCCATCTCGGTTCCCATGCACACCGCCCTTCGCCTCGGGGTCCGGGTCGCCCGGAGGATTCGCCGTGAAAATCCGACCTGTCACATCTGCTTCCACGGCCACTATGCGCTGCTCAACTCAGAATTCCTTCTGGACGATTGCGCCGATTCCATCCTGGCGGGCGAGTGCGAAGAAAGCCTGGTGCATCTGGCACGGGCGCTGGAAGAAGGGAGCGAACTGTCGGGCGTGGCAGGACTCGCCCTGCGTGGCAGGAAGCCCGAGCCGATCCTCGCGCGGCAGAGTTTCGTCCAGCCCAGCCGAGGGGGCCTGAGAGCCCTAAAGGATTATGCGTCACTGAGGATGGAGGGCATGGAGCATCAGGCGGGCTACGTGGAGGCCAGCCGTGGGTGCCTGCACCTTTGCCGTCATTGTCCGATTCCTCCCGTCTACGCAGGCCGGTTTTTCGTCGTACCCAGGGACCTGGTGCTGGAAGACATCCGCCGGCAGATCGACCTCGGGGCCGCCCACATCACGTTCGGAGACGCCGATTTCCTCAACGGCCCAGGCCACTCCATGGCCTTGGTGCGCGAGATGCACCGGCGCTTCCCGCCGCTCACCTTCGATTTCACCGCCAAGATAGAGCACTTGCTGAAGCATCGCCTGCTGCTTCCGGAATTGCGGCGACTGGGAGCCGTCTTCGTCGTGTCGGCGGTGGAATCGTTGAGCGACACGGTCTTGGAGATCCTCGACAAGGGTCACACCGGGCGGGACGTGAAGGCAGCTCTGAATCTTAGCCGCGCTGCAGATTTGCCCTTGCGCCCCTCGCTGATCCCCTTCACCCCCTGGTCAACCCTGAGCGATTTTCGAGAGCTGCTGGAATTCGTTGAGACTGAAGAATTGGTGGAGGCGATCGATCCGGTGCAATTCTCCGTCCGGCTCCTCATCCCCCCCGGCTCTCTCCTTCTGCAGCGTCCCGAGCTGACACCTCATCTCGGAAAGCTCGACCCGGAATCATTGGGTTATGCCTGGAAGCACCCCGATTCCCGGATGGATCACCTCCAGAAACGGGTGGCCGCCACGGTCGAGCGGGCAGCCCATGTTCAGGAACCCGCGCAAAGGACCTATGAGAGAATCCGCGGGGACTACCTTGAAATATCCGGAGAGAGTGCCTTCTCTTGGGTTCCCGCGCGCGGCCGTTCCTCCTCCAAGCAGCTCCCACGACTCACCGAGTCCTGGTTCTGTTGAGCGGAGCCCACCGAGGGTCAGTTGGACCCTCTCCGGCGCATGGATCGAGTGGTTTGAGTCCGGATTCTAATCGACGATGATCTTGAGGCGCCGATGGGCCTCCCGAAGAGCGGCCTCCACGGATTCGGGATCGCTTCCCCGGGCGAAGATGAAGCCCAGATAGCGGGAGCCTTCGGGGAGGGGTACCACATCCTGTCCTGTCGCCAGGCTTTGGACGACTGCCTCGACGTCGGGAACAGCCAGGGCGGCGTCGGCGCCGTCAAAGCGCACCAGCCTTCCGGCGCGGGGGATGGGAATCATCATGACTCCCGAGGCCTTTTTTTCGCGCTGCAGGGAACCGACCTCCAGCCCCAGGGCCTGCCGAAGGATCATTTCCTCCAGGGAGATTCCGGCGCCAAATCGCAAAGCCCGCGAGCAGAGACCCCCGATGGAGCGCGCAGCCACTTCCAGCGGCCAGGCCCCTCTCTCATTCACTCGCAGCTCCGCATGGATCGGTCCCTCCCGGAGTCCCAGCGCCTCCGCGGCTAGAGCCGTGGTCTGCAGAATTGCCCGCTGCGTCGGCTCAGGGAGTCGCGAGGGGGTCACATAGAGGGTTTCCTCGAAGAAGGGCCCCCACAATGGGTCGGGCTTGTCGAACAGAGCCAGGCTCTTCAGCTCCCCGCGTATCAGGAGCCCCTCAACCGCCACTTCCTCGCCGGGGATGTAAGATTCCACCAGGATCCAGTCCGCCAACTCGCCTCCCTTCCTGCGCACCTCCGGCTCCATCAAGATTTTCTGCAGCCGCTGCCAGGCGCGGGCGAAACCCTCGGAGTCGTCACAGCGGATCACCCCCCGACTGGCGGAGAGGAAGAGAGGCTTGACCACGCATGGCAGCTCCACTCTTGGGGCAATGGAGTGCGCATCCTCGCGCGCCGGGAACTTCCAAAAGCGCGGAACCTGGATGCCCGATCGGAGCAATATCTCGCGGGTTCTGTACTTGTCCCGGGCGGCCCGCACCGATTCGATGGAATTATGCGGCAATCCGAGGACGCGGGAGATTTCCGCAGCCAGCTCGGTGGTTTCGTCTTCGACACCCACCACGCAAACCAACGGAAACTTCTCAGCGAATTCCGCGACTAGCCGGGCCGACCCATCGATATCCTGGAAATCCAGCGTCAAGGTGGCGCCCGGCACGGCATCTTCCAGAGTCTGGCGCTGGTCGGAACCCACCACAACCTCCGCCCCCACCTTGATGCCTGCGCTCACAAAATCCGCGGCGCGATAGGTGGTCGTGGGCATGAGCAGAAGAACTCGGGGTCGTCTCATAGAGGAATCCTATCCCAGACTGGGTCGCAGGCGACTCGCTGATGAGGGATTGCGCCGGCGGACGCCGGCAATGGCGCTCCGATGTCAAGGGGAAGAAAAGGGGCTGAATCAAAGTAAAAATTGAGCCCCCCCTTTCAAGAAACCCTTGTCCCGTGCTATCTTTTGGCTCTTCGCATCGAAAAGCTCTTTGTTGGCGGCCACTTTCGGCTGTCGGTCCGGTTCGGGCCAGGCCAATCACGTCCCGTCCCGATCGGCCCCAGCCGAAGCCTATATAGAAAAGGAGTCCAATCATGCCCCATCAATCCGCCCTGCTGGGCCGGGCGCTAAGCATGACCCGCGCAGCCACGGTGGGCTTGCTCGCCTTCGTCCTGCCAAGCTGGGTAGGCGCGGCCATCCCCGGGCAAAATGGCCGGATCGCATTCCAGTCCACCGAGGGCGGACCCTCCCATCTGGCAGTGGTCAATTCCGACGGCGCCGGCTTGCGACCCCTTCCGTTCGCGCCTGCCCAGGCCGCCGAGCCATCCTGGTCTCCCGACGGAACGCAGATCGTCTTCGCTGCCGGCCGTGCGGGCGGGCTTCACCTCTGGATCATGGATTTCTTCACCGGCGACGCGACGCCCCTCACGCAGGACAATACGGTTTCCGACAATACCCCGGCCTGGTCGCCGGATGGCACGAAGATAGCCTTCACCCGCTGTGGCGGGAGCCCGTTCCAGTGCGACGTTTGGGTCGTGAATGCCGATGGCACTTCACCCCTGAATCTGACCCAGACTCCTGACAGTGATGACAGGCAGCCGGCCTGGTCCCCCGATGGGACCAAGATCGCCTTCAGTACCAATCGTGATGGAAATCTCAATGTATACACCATGAGCTCCGATGGCTCCAGTCCCCTGCGATTGACCGACACACCGGATCAGGACCTCTCTCCCGATTGGTCCCCGGACGGGACCTTGATTGCGTTTGCCCGCTTCGACGCTCAGCAGGCCTCGACAATCTGGACGATGAATGCCATCGACGGGACCAATCCCCTGAGCCTGGCCCCCGGGGAGCAGCCGGTTTATTCGCCTGACGGAACCCACATCGCTTTCGTCCTGGTCACGGGTTCCAACAGCGACTTGTGGACGATGAACGCCGATGGCACGGGAGGACTCGCCCTGGTGGCCACTTCCGCCCAGGAGTTGGCACCCTCCTGGCAACCCCTGAATCCCGGGGCGAACGTTCCGCCCGTCGCCGTGGCCGGCGAAGATGCCACGTTTACCTGCGAATCCGAGGAAACGGCGGCAGTGCTGGATGGCACGGGATCCACCGACGCCGACTCGAGCCCGGGCACCAACGACGACATCGTCCTCTACGAATGGTGGATCGATTTCGGGACACCCACCGAGGAATTCCTGGGAACGGGAGCGGTCCTGGATCAGCTCGGACTGGCGTCCGGGACCTACACCGTGACCCTTCAAGTTACCGACAGCGCGGCACAGAGCGATACCGATGACGTGTTGATCACCATCGACGATCAGACGCCGCCCGAAATCGGCGTGAATCTCAACCGCTCGGTGCTCTGGCCTCCCAACCATCGCATGGTCAATATCCGGGCCAACGTGGACGCCTTCGACTTTTGCGGTCCGATTACCCTGCTGGAGCTCACCTCGGTGACCAGCAATGAGCCGGAGAACAGCCAAGGGGACGGCAACACGGCTCCAGACATCATGGGAACCAACCCGGGCACGGAAGATTTCATGTTCCAGGTTCGAGCCGAGCGCTCGGGAACCGGCACCGGCCGGATTTATACGGTGATCTACTCGGCCACGGACCCCTCCGGGAACATGGGCGAGGGTTCGGGCGAGATCAAGGTCCCCCATGACAGAGGCCGCGGAAAAGGCAACGGCGGGCAAGGCGGTTCGGGAGGTCATGGACAGGGCAAAGATAAAGGCAAGGGCCATGGGAACGGGCACGGAAAGCCCTGAAGACAGCTGATTCATCCATCCCCCGGCCCCGCTTGGCGGGTCCGGGGGATTTTTTTGCCCGGTTTCGGCATTCCAGGGCGATGCTATACTCCGCTCCGGCTTTCCTCCTCCTCGGAGCCGACCATGGCGGGAAGATATTTTGAGGACCTTCAAGTCGGCCAGCGAATCCGGCACCGGCTTTCCCGGACCATCACCGAAACCGACAATGTCCTCTTCTGCTCCCTGACGGCCAACACTCAGCCGCTTCACCTGGACGAAGAGTTCGCCGCCAAAACTCCTTTCGGAAAGCGCATCGTCAACGGCATCTTCACCTTGGGCCTGGCGGTGGGGCTGACCGTCTCGGACCTCACCGAGGGGACCATCGTCGCTAACCTCTCCTATGAAAAAGTTTCGCATCCGAAGCCGGTTTTTCACGGCGACACCCTGACGGTCGAAACCGAAGTCCTGGAGACTCGAGCCTCCCGGTCCAAGCCCGATCAGGGCATCGTCCGGCTGCGCCACGTGGGGACGAATCAGCGGGGTGAGGTGGTGGTGGATCTGGAGCGCACGGTCCTCTTCCTGAAGAGACCGGCATGAGCTCCGCCGTGCCCTCAAGTCTTCCGCGCTCTCGGCGAGCCCTCCTTTTCGTTCCTGGCGACGACCCAAGGAAAATCGCCAAAGCCGCCGCTTCCGGCGCCGACTGCGTCGTTCTGGATCTGGAGGACGGCGTGGCCGCGGGCCGCAAGCTGGTGGCGCGCGAAACGGTGTCGTCCTCGCTTCAAAGCCTGGACTTCGGCGCCAGCGAGAAGTTGGTGCGCGTCAACCCCGTCGGATCGGAGCTTCACCCGGGCGACATCGAAGCGACCATTGCAGCCCGTCCCGATGGCTATGTCGTTCCCAAAGTGGAATCGGCGGAGCAGGTGCGAGAGGTGGCCCGCCGCACCTCCCTGGCTCCGCTGGCTTTGTTGGCCCTCATCGAGAGCGCCCGAGGAGTGGTCCAGGCGGCGGCTATCGCCGCTTCGGATCCGCGCCTGGAGGCCCTGCTGTTCGGAGCCGAGGACTTGGCAGGAGACATGGGGGCCACCCGCACGCGGGAGGGGGCTGAAATGGCCTGGGCACGAGGGGCCGTGGTGGTGACCGCCGCCGCCTTCGCGCTTCAGGCCATCGACACGGTCTTCGTGGATCTTGGCGATCTGGAAAGCCTGCGTCGGGAAGCGCGCGCAGCCTGCACGATGGGGTATGCCGGCAAAATGGCCATCCACCCGAAACAGATTCCGGTCATCCAGGAATCCTTCACCCCCTCCGACGAAGAGATCGAAAAGGCCCGGCTCCTGGTGGAGATTCACGCCGGGCACCAGGCCAGCGGCGAGGGGGTCTTTGCCCTGGACGGGAAGATGGTCGACTGGCCGATGATCCGCGCCGCCCAGCGGCTTCTCTCCCGGGCCCGGGCCGCCGGGAAATTTCAGTAGACGCGGCGCCCTCTTGCGACCCTTCTGGTCCCCGCTCTCGTCACTCCTGCTTCCGGAGCCGCGGATCTACGCGCCTCCACTCCTGCTGGGAAAAATGCTCAGTCCGGGAAAGACCGTCGAGTTGATTTATGCGGGAGATCGAATGGCCCCGGCGCTTCAGCACGGACAGACTCTGCGCCTCGAGGCACCCTCCGAGAGTTTCCAGCCTGGCGATGTGGTTGTGGCTTCTCCAGCCGGGATCCCCGACGTCTTTCGAGTGGATCGGCTGGATGGCGATGAAGTGCTGCTGACCGCCGACGCGGATCCGTCCCCTGCCACCCGTCTCCCGCGGGGCAGGGTTCTGGCAAGGGTTCACCTCCCCTCGCGACGGACGGGGCCGAGGGGACGGGAAATACGTCGGCTGGCTCTGGATTTTCGGGAAGCGTGGATGGGGAGGATGGATTCCGCGCCGATGGCCTCCGACAGCGTCCGGGCCAAGTACGACACCCAGGCGCCCTACTACGTCGCCTCGCCTGGACTGGAAATAGAGAGCACGCTCAAGGAGCGCATCCTGCGGGAAATTTCCAAGGGACATCGGGTGCTGGTGGCGGGCAGCGGCACCGGGCGAGAGTGCTTCGCGCTGTCCCGGGAGGGATACGCCGTGACCGGAATCGATTTCTCCAAGGAGATGGTTGCCCACGCGCAACGCCAGGCCGATCAGCTAGGGCTGTCGGTCACCTTCGAGGCGGCCGATCTGCGCGGGTGCCGCGTTGCGCCCGGCTCGCTGGGCGGGGTGGTCTTCACTTACGAGGTGTACAGCTTTCTCCCCGCTGCCCGGGAGAGGATCGAGCTGCTTCGAGCCATGGCCTCGTGGCTGGAGCCGGGCGGGAAGATCTTTCTCTCGGCCCGCAGGCTTCGGAGCTTTTACGAAGCTCTGGTGCTGTCAGCTCAGTGGCTGCGGGGCGGGGCGTGGCGGCGGGGCTCCTGGGGAGATTCCCACACGCGCTGGATTGCGCCCGATGGAAGCCTGCGGCGCTCCTTCATCCATCTCTTTCCCGAGCGGCTGCTGAAGCGGGAGTCGCGCCGGGCCGGCCTCCACGTGGGAGACTTCCAGGGGGGTCACTGGTTGTTGTCGCCGATGGAGTCCAGCTCCACGAGAACCTGACCCCGCTCGACTTGATCCCCTGCAAGGCAGTGGATTTTCACGACGCGGGACGGCTCAGGAGCCGTGATCCGGATCTCCATCTTCATCGCCTCGACCACCAAAAGTGTCTGACCTCGCTGGACCGCCTCCCCCACTTCCACCGCCACGAGCCGGACCTGCCCGGGCATGGGAGCTTCCAGGCCATGCTCGTGGTGGTGCAGGGTTCGCGTCGCGCGCAGGGGATCGACACTTTTCAAACGGTATGCCACTCCTCCCTGCGCCAGGTGCAAGCAGTCCGAGTCGCGCGCGAAGGGAATCCGGTGGAGCTTTCCATCGATCTCCAGAATCAGGCTTCCCTCCTGGGCGGGAATCCGGCGAAGCCGATGCTCGCGCCCGTCCACCTGGGCGCGCATGGACTCGGGCGCGCGCACGAGGCTCACGCAGTAGGCCTTCCCTTGCCAGCGGAATCGATGCTCCATCCCCTGGTTCACTCCTGGCTGCCGAGCCGAAAGGAATCCCCGCGAGCCCAAGGACCCTCCGGATCCTCCCCGTCGCCCTGTGCTCCTCGTTGGATCCCCGCGGCGCCTCCGGGCCCCTCGGACGCCAGCAACGCCGCCGCGATGAGAATCTCGTCTGGCGGCGGCTTCATTTCGCCACCTTGGGGAAGGTATCGTGCAAGAAAATCGGTGGCGGCTTTTCCCGAGCGGAAAACGGGATGAGCCAGAACTTCCTGCAGAAAGGCCAGGTTCGTGACCGGGCCAAGGATCACCATTTCACCCAGGGCACGCTCCATCCGGCACACTGCGGCCTTCCGGTCAGAGGCTCCCACGATAACCTTCGCCAGCAGCGGATCGTAGTGCACCGGCACTTCGTCTCCCTGCGCGTAGCCCGAGTCCACGCGGGTCCCCGGCCCCTGCGGCGACTCCCAGCGCAGGATCCGGCCGGGGGAAGGGGCGAAATCGCTCGCCGGATCCTCGGCATAGATGCGGCACTCCAGCGCATGTCCCCGGGGATGCGCGGCCGCCCAGGCGGGGGCCAGAGGCTCCCCCGCCGCCAGTTGAAGCTGAGCCAGCACCAGGTCCACTCCCGTGAGGATTTCCGTCACCGGGTGCTCCACCTGAAGCCGGGTGTTCATTTCGAGAAAATAGAACTCTCCCGAATCGGCATCCAGCAGGAACTCCACCGTCCCCGCATTGACGTACGCCGCCGCCTTGGCCACCGCCACCGCCGCGGCACCCATGCGCGCCCTCAGATCTTCGTTCAGCGCAGGCGAGGGGCTCTCCTCCAGGATCTTCTGGTGCCGCCGCTGGATGGAGCAGTCCCGCTCGAACAGCGAAATGACACGACCCTCCCGATCTCCCAGAATTTGAATCTCCACATGCCTGGCGGAAGGGATGAACCTTTCCAGGAAGACTCTGGAATCGGAGAAGGCCGACTGCGCCTCGCGCCGTGCCGAGGCCAGCGCCTCCGCCAGCTGTGACGCGGCCTCGACGACCCGCATGCCGCGGCCGCCCCCGCCGCCCGCAGCCTTCACCAGCACCGGATAACCCAGCTTCTTCGCCTGTTTCTCGAACTCCTTGTCACTCCCGGCCCGGTCGTAGCCCGGGACCACCGGAGCCCCGGCAGCCTGCGCCAACTCCCTCGCCCGGGTCTTGTCGCCGAGCTGCCGGATGGATGGCGCCGAGGGCCCCACCAGCACCAGGCCGGCGCCCGTCACCGCCTCGGCGAAATCGGCGTTTTCCGAAAGGAAGCCGTATCCGGGATGGACCGCCTGGCAGCGGCTCCGGCGTGCCACATCCAGCAACAAAGGAATGTTCAGGTAGGTTTCTGCGGAATTGGATCCGGGAAGCTCCACCGCTTCGTCCGCCCCCCGGACATGCAGGGCGCCACGGTCCGCCTCGGAGTGGACGGCCACCGCCGTAATGCCCGCCTCCCGGCAGGCCCGAATGATCCGTACGGCAATCTCTCCGCGATTGGCAATGAGAAGGCGGCGAAACAAACCGGCGCTCCGCTGCCGCTACATGCGGAAGACGCCGAAACGGGTGGGCCGCGTCGGCGCGTTCAGCGTGGCGGAGAGGGCGAGCCCCAGAACGCGCCGGGTCTGGGCTGGATCCAGAATTCCGTCGTCCCAGAGACGCGCCGTGGAGTAATAGGGGCTCCCTTCGGTTTCGTACTTCTCCAGAACGGGACGCATGAAGTCATTGCGCTGGACCTCCGAGAGCGCCGGCTTGCCGCCGCGGAGGTTCTGATCGTCCTTGACGGTGGCCAGCACATTGGCCGCCTGGTCACCGCCCATGACGCTGATGCGCGCGTTGGGCCACATCCAGAGGAACCGTGGAGAGTAGGCCCGGCCACACATCCCGTAATTCCCCGCCCCGAAGCTTCCCCCGATGATGACCGTGAGCTTGGGCACTTCCGCGTTGGCCACCGCGTGCACCATTTTCGCGCCGTCCTTGGCGATGCCGCCCGCCTCATACTCCTTGCCCACCATGAATCCCGTGATGTTTTGCAGAAAGAGGAGAGGAATGCCGCGGGAGGTGCACAGCTCCACGAAATGAGTCCCTTTGAGCGCCGATTCGCTGAACAGCACCCCGTTGTTGGCGAGGATGCCCACGGGATACCCTTCGATGCGCGCGAAGCCGCACACCAGCGTGGCCCCGTAACGAGCCTTGAATTCCCGGAAGCGACTTCCGTCCACCAGGCGTGCGAGGACTTCCCGCACGTCGTAGAGCTCCCGGAAGGTGCGAGGGAGCACGCCGTAGATCTCTTCCGGGTTGTAGTGCGGCGCCTCGGGTGTCGTCACCTCCAGGGAGACTGACTTGCGCCGGTTCAACGTGGACACGATGTCCCGCACCAGGGACAGGGCGTGCAGATCGTCCTCGGCATAGTGATCGGCCACCCCCGAGCGCCGCGTGTGCACCTCGGCGCCTCCCAGCTCTTCGGCAGTGACCTCCTCACCGGTGGCCGCCTTCACCAGCGGCGGTCCTCCGAGGAAGATCGTCCCCTGCCCCTTCACGATGATCGTCTCGTCGCTCATGGCCGGAACGTAGGCGCCTCCAGCGGTGCAGCTCCCCAGCACCGCCGCGATCTGCGGAATGCCCGCCGCGCTGAGGCGTGCCTGGTTGTAGAAGATGCGGCCGAAATGCTCCCGGTCGGGAAAGACCTCCGCCTGGAGTGGAAGAAACGCTCCTCCCGAGTCCACCAGGTAGATGCAGGGAAGATGGTTTTCGGCTGCCACTTCCTGGGCCCGCAGGTGCTTCTTGACGGTGAGGGGATAGTAGGTGCCCCCCTTGACGGTGGCGTCGTTGGCCACGATGAGGCATTCGGTCCCGTACACCCGTCCGATTCCGGTGACCAGGCCGGCGCAGGGGGCTTCATTGTCGTACACATCCCAAGCGGCCAGCGGGCTGAGCTCGAGAAACGGCGAGCCCTGGTCCAGGAGGCGATCGATACGGTCCCGGACGAACAGCTTTCCCTGTTGAGCATGGCGCTCGCGGTACTTTTCCCCGCCGCCCTCCCGGACTCGAGCCTGGCGCTCCCGCAGTTGCGAGACCAGCTGGCGGTGGTGGGAGTCGTTCTCTTTGAAGCGATCGGATCGGGTGTCAGCCGTGGAGGAGAGGATTTCCATGGGCGGGGAGTGTAACACTCGCATTCCCCGCTCGCAATGCGGGGGATTGGGCTTCCTGGAACGCCCGAAGGGTGGCTCGGGTGTGGGGATCCGAAACCAGATTTTCCTGTGGAACAGGCTGTTTTCATGGCTGACGATGAAGGAAGCCTCCGCGACGTCCTCCGAAATAAGAAGTCGTGCCTCCGTGGCCGGCCCGGGCAGCTCGAAGGCCAGCTCCGTGGTGTACGACTCGCCGGGGCGCAACGGCCGGGCCAGGAGAGATCGGGCATCCGCATCGCCCGCGACGGCTCTTTCCGCCGCGGGCGAGACGGCATAGCTCCTTCCGGCAGCGTCCTCCAGCCGGATCGTCCGGGGATTGGGCCGCAGGGGTCCATCGCCGCGCCGGGGAACGATCGTGTTCGGATCGAACCAGGTTTTCACCGAGACGATCACAAAGCTCCCCTGCGCCTGGATTGCCGTCGCTCCGCTCCCCAGGGTCTTGACGCTCCGGACCCCCTCCACGGAATAGGCCAGGTGGCAATCCACCTCGCAGAAGTACTTCAGCTGACCCGGCTCCAGCATCAGGTCCTTGCTGGTCAGGGAATGGGTCAGGAGCGCGCCGAAATAAATAAAGAGAATCACCGCCAGCCCCTCCGCCACGCGTCTGGCAGGCCGGCGCCGGCCCTGAATGGCGAGCGCAGCGGCCACTACCCCGCCGCTGAACAGGAGGAAGGCGGTGAACAGGAACAGGAGAATCACGACGGGCGCATTGGGAGGGGTGAATTCCATTTTGGGGAAAAGCAAAAGCCCGCGTCTCAGCCGCGGGCTTCGGTAATTCCTGGTAGCGCTACGGGGATTCGAACCCCGGTTTGATGGCTGAGAACCACCCGTCCTAACCCCTAGACGATAGCGCCGCAATCTGGATCCGGGACAGGGATTCGAACCCCGATACCATGGTCCAGAGCCATGTGTCCTACCGTTGGACGATCCCGGATCGGAGGCGGGATTCTAGCCAATCTTTCCGGGAACTGTCAACAAAACCGCCCCTCAGGAAGGCTGCGGCGGGCGCGCTTCAAGGTATTGAACCAGGCGATCGATGCGCTGCAGGGCCCTCTCGCGGCCCACCAGGACCAGCACCGCGAAAACCCCCGGGGAGATCGCCTGACCGGTCAGCGCCACGCGCAAGGGGTGGATGAGCTTGGCCGCGGCGATGCCCAAGCGCTCGGCCACCTTCCGCAGCGACTGTTCCGTGGAGGCCTCATCGAAGGGCTCCACCTCCGCCAGCGCCGTCCGCAGCTCTTTCATCCGCTGGATTGTTGCCGAATCTTGCAGGTGTTTGGCCACCGCCTCGGAACTGAATTCGATCCTCTCTCCCAGGAAGATGGCGCAGTCCCGGGCCAGATCCGAAAGCTTGCGGGAGCGGGCCTTCAGGATCTCCACCACCTGCTCGAACCAGGCTCCCCGATCCCCTTCCAGGGAGGGATCCCACAACCCCTTCGCCTGCAGCTCCGAGCGGATTGACTCCCGAATGACTGCCACCGGCATGGCCTGGATATACTGGCTGTTCAGCCACTGCAGCTTCTGCTCGTCGAACACCGCCCCCTTCTTCCCTACCCCATCGAAGGAGAACAGTCTGACCAATTCCTCCCGGGGCAGGAATTCCCGTCCGTCCCCGGGGGACCAGCCCAGCAGCGCCAGAAAGTTGAAGAGTGCCTCCGGCAGGTACCCCGCTTCCCGATACTCGGTCACCGCCACCGCGCCGTGGCGCTTGCTGAGGCGTTTCTTGTCCGGCCCGAGGATGAGCGGAAGGTGGGCGAAGGTGGGAGTCGGCATCCCCAGGGCCTGATACAGGAGGATCTGCTTAGGCGTGTTGCTCAGGTGGTCATCGCCCCGAATCACGTCGCTGATTCTCATGCCCACGTCATCCGACACCACTGAAAGATGATACGTAGGAGTTCCATCCGAGCGCAGCAGGACGAAATCCTCCAGCGTCTCGTTGGCGAACGCGGTGGATCCATGAACGCGATCCTCCCAGGTCGTCGTCCCCTCGGGCACGCGGAAGCGCAGGGCGTGAGGCGCTCCTGAGGCAATCCTGCGCTCGACCTCTTCCGCAGGCAGCGCCAGGCAAACCCGCTCGTATTTCCAGGCGACTCCCTTGCGCTCGGCCTCCTCGCGCCGCTCCTTCAGCTCCGCGGGCGGGCAAAAACAGGCGTAAGCATGGCCCGATGCCGCCAGCTTCCGCCCGGTCTCCTTGTGCCGATCCCGGCGCTGGGACTGATAGAACGGCCCCTCGTCCCAGCTCAGCCCCAGCCAGCGCATCCCTTCGAGAATGGCCTCGGTCATCTCCTCCCGGGAGCGCTCCACATCGGTATCCTCGATGCGGAGAATGAACGTGCCCTCCTGCCTCCGGGCAAAAAGCCAGTTGAACAGCGCCGTTCTCGCCCCTCCGACGTGGAGATACCCGGTGGGAGATGGCGCGAAACGCACCCGCACGCTCATGATCTGGGTCCTGTCGAACGCGCCTCGTTTCAGGCGAATGGAAGGAAGGCTGGCGGAGAGGGAGGGATTCGAACCCTCGACCCGGTGTTACCCAGGTAACGCATTAGCAGTGCGTCCTGTTCGGCCACTCCAGCACCTCTCCGCGTGGAACTTTGGCTGGCCGGGAGGGCGTAGTCTAGCGTGAGACGGCTTTTCATGTCCATGAGGGCATTCCTTGACACTCCTCCGGGACGCTTCTAGAATCGCCCGTTGCTACGCGCTGACCGGTCGCATTTGGGAAATGGAGGCTTCGATGAGGATCCGACGCCATCTCCTGCTGACCGCGCTCTTCGTCCTGCCTCTGGCCGCTGGAACGGCGCAAGCGGAGAACCGGGCGCAGACCTGGGAGTTCGGCCCCTATCTCGTCTTTACCGATTTCGACTCCTTGACTGAGATCGAGGACGCGACGGGCCCGGGATTCCGCTTCGGGTACAACTTCACCCAGCTCCACGAGATCGAAGTGCTGTTCGACACGCTCAATTCGGAAGATACGGTCAGCGGACAGATTGACGTCCACCAGGGAGAGGTGCAGACCAATTACGTTTTCAACTTCAATTTCCAGAGACGCCAGGTCGTTATCCCCTACTTCACCACTGGATTCGGATTCCTGCGGCTCGAAGTGGACGCACCGGGCACCGGGAGCAACGATGAAGTGGACCCCGAGTTCAATTTCGGGGGCGGAGTCCGCTTCTTCATGGGAAGGGTCTTCAATGTCCGGCTGGATTTCCGCTTCATTTTCTTCGAGGGAGGAAACGAGGTGCTCCAGGGCCTCGATTTCCAGAACAACCAGTTCTCCATCGGCGTGGGATGGGTCGTTCCGGCGCCGCCCAAGCGCAAGCCCTGAGAGCTAAGCCTTTTTTCCAGAGCAACATACCCACAAATCTCCGCGACCTGGCCTATCTTCTTTAAGTAGTTGCGCTGCAACGGCGCGATCCACATATTTCCCCTTTGGCCGTGCCTACCCGCAGGTGCCGCCGCCGACGGCGGCGCGCCGAGCTGTAACTCGAGAAGGGGCGATCATGAACGGGGTGGAGATTTGCCGCAGGCTGGATGAATGCCACCGCTCCGGAGCGGGACTGGAAGAGGTGCTGGCGCTGGCCGTGGAGCTCCTGCACCAATCGAACCCCCGCTTCCACTGGACGGGAATCTACGAGCTTTGCCCCGACAACGTGCTGCGGCTCGGACCTTTCCTGGGCGCCCCGACCGATCATGTGTTCATCGCCGTGGGCCGCGGAGTTTGCGGCACCGCGGTGGCGGAGAACCGCAACATCAACGTGCCCGACGTCACCCAGGCGCCCAATTACCTGGCCTGCTCCAGCGAGACGCGCTCCGAGCTGGTGGTCCTCATCCGCAAGGACGACAAGATCTTCGCGCAGATCGACATCGACAGTCACGAGCTGAACGCCTTCGACCGCAACGCCGTGACGCAGGTCGAAGTGGTGGCCGAGTACCTCGCCGACGCTTACGCCCACGCTGCCGGTGAAGGCGCCTCGGACAATCCCGCAACCGCATCCTAGACGCGCACGGCGGAAACAGGATCACTTTGAAGAGCCGGCCACAGGCCCCCTCCGACGCTCCGCCGGGAATCACCGGCACCCGAGCCAAGGAATTCCAAAGGCACTTCCGTCTCCTGGACGAGCAGATTCGCGTCCTGGAGCGCGAGCGGCAAAAGCTCTCCGCCGTCGTGCACCACACCGACGCGGGATTTCTCCTCCTGGACAGCTCCCTGCGCGTCTCCTGGGCCAATTCGGTCTTCGCCCGGAGGTTTTCCCGGGGGGCTCACGCCGGGGCGCTCATCGGCGAGACCTGCAACCAGGTGTTGTGCGGAGAATCGAAGATTTGCTCGGAATGTCCCTCCGCGCGCCCCTTCACCTCCGGAAAGGTGGCCCACCACGAGATGCGATTGGATCTAGGCGACGACCATCGCTACCTCTATGTCACCGCCATGCCCATTCGATCGCTGACGGGCCAGACCGATCAGTGCATCGTCATGGTGCAGGACGTTTCCGATTTACAAGTGTTGCGACGCTCCCAGGAGGATCTGAAAAACAGCGAGGAGCGCTTCCGCTCCATCTTCGAGCACGCCGCCACCGGGATGGCCACCGTCAATCCCGACGGCAGACTCCTGCAGGTAAATCCAGCCTTTTGCCGGTTCCTGGGGTACACCGCTGAGGAGCTGCGGCGGCTGACCATCCAGGAGATCACCCATCCCGAAGATCTGGCGGCCACCTGCCAGGTCCTGCAGATGGGGCGGAGCGGCGCGATCCGGGTCCTTGCCATCGAGAAGCGCTACCTGCGCAAGGACGGTTCGTTGGCCTGGGCCCACACCAACGCCACCTGGATCCAGGATGCCACTGGAAATCCTCTGTACTCCGTGAAGCTGATCCAGGACATCAGCGAGCGCAAAGCGGCGGAGGAAGCTCTGCGGGAAAGCGAGGCCCGCAAAGGAGCCATCCTCGACACGGCCCTGGATGGCATCCTCACCATCGACCATCAGGGGAAGGCCCTGGAATTCAATCCGGCGGCGGAAAGGCTGTTCGGATTCCAGCGCGATGAGGTGATCGGAAAGGACATCCTGGATGAGATCGTGCCCCCGGAGGAAAGAGACGCCATCCGTCAGGGCCTGGAAGCCTACCTTTACACCGGGGTGAATCCTCTGAAGGGCGGGCACGTGGAAATGACGGTCCTGCGAAAGAATGGCATGCCCATTCCCGTCGAGTTCGCGGTCAGCCGCATTCGCATCGGTGGCGTGCCCGCCTTCACCGCCTATATCCGTGATCTGACGGACCGCAAGAAGGCCGAAGAGGCGCTGCGGCAACGCGAGGAGCAGGTGCGGCATGGCCAGAAGATGGAGGCCATCGGCACCCTGGCCGGCGGCGTGGCTCACGACTTCAACAATCTCCTGACGGGGATCCTGGGCTACGCGGAGCTTCTGAAAATGAGGTCCAACCCCGGCGAGAAGGTCCATCAGGCGGCGGAGGTGATCGAGAAGGCCGCCACCCGCGCCGCTTCCCTGACCCAGCAGCTCCTTGGCTTCGCCCGGCGCGGCAAGCACCAGAATGTCTGCGTGGATCTGCATGCCGTCATTCAGGAAGTAAGTGGGCTTCTGAGCGCCACCCTGGACAAGAACATCAGCCTGCAACAGGAATTCACGCCTCCCTCGGCTCCTGTGCAGGGCGACCCAGGGCAGATGAGTCAAGTGATCCTGAATCTTGCAGTGAACGCCGCCGACTCCATGGCTGGCGGCGGCGATCTCGTCTTTCACACGGAGATTGTCGAGCTCACCGAGGCCCAGCGCCGCCACGATGGAATCGTGCCCGGGCGCCACGTGCTTCTCGCCGTCTCCGACACCGGCTGCGGGATCCGTCCCGATATCCTGCCGCGAATCTTCGAGCCCTTCTTCACCACCAAAGATCAGGGAAAAGGCACCGGAATGGGACTGGCCATGGTTTACGGCATCGTACAGAACCACGGGGGCTTTATCGAGGTGGATTCGGCTCCTGGAAGCGGGACCACCTTTCGCCTCTACTTTCCCGAGGCCCGCGGGCCGGAGCGCCGGTCGCTCCACGGACCCGGTGATGAGGCCATTCAGGCGGGGAGCGGCACCATCCTCGTAGTCGACGACGAAGATGCCATCCGGAGCGTGGCCGCGGCCTTCTTGCAGGAGATGGGTTACCGGGTGCTGACGGCGTCCGATGGGGCAGAAGCGGTGGAAATCTACCGGCGCTCCCAGGAACCCATCGACCTGGTCATCATCGACATGGTGATGCCCGCGATGGGAGGCCGGGAGTGCTTTCGGGCCATGAAATCGATCCAGCCGGACCTGAGGGCGATCCTGTCCACCGGCTACGATTTCAACCCGGTCGTCCAGGAAATCCTGGACGAGGGGATGCGCGGATTCGTCCAGAAGCCGTATCAGCTTCGCCAGCTTTCGGAGGTGGTGGCTGCGGCGCTCAAGTCCTGAAACTCACTCCATGCGAAATTCGATGCGATAGACGAGATCGTGGGCATTCCTCACGATCCATCCGAGGAACGCCCCGGCCAGCATTCCGTTGGAGCGGTCGCGGATCTGGCCCCGGAAGGTCCCGCCGCTCTGCATGAGCTTCACATCTCCCCGGTGAGTCACCTGCTGCTTGTGGTGCCACACGGCGTGCCCCTCCTTTCCACGCTTGCGCTTGACGATTTGGAACACGAATCGAGGATTCGCCTTGAGTAGCTCATTCAGATCGTCCAGCCCTTTTCCCTGCACGAACACCAGGTCGCAATCCACCACGCGCATGGTCACTCCCCCTTTCTCCGTTCCAGCCTCCGAACCGGACACACTCTAGCCAAAGAAGCCCAATGAAGCCAACCGCTACCAGCCAAGCTCACATCCTCGTTGCTCGTACTTGTCGTCCTTGATTGATGGGTCGCATCCGACGTAAAGTCTCTCGGCAACGCATACCTTACCGAGGGAGGAGAGGTTCGAGATGTGGAATCTACAGACGGCGCGGTGAGGAGAACGCATGATGAGAGTGACACTGCTGGCGCTTTTCGCGTCGGGTCTCGTATTGGCCTCTACCGGGGCGGCGATGGCCCAGGCCACGGCGAAGAAACCGAATATTCTCATTATTTGGGGCGATGACATCGGCTACTGGAACATCAGTGCCTACAATCAGGGCATGATGGGTTACAAGACCCCGAACATCGACCGCATTGCCAAGGAAGGGGCCCTGTTCACGGACTGGTACGCTCAGCAGAGCTGCACCGCGGGTCGCGCGGCCTTCATCACCGGTCAGGTCGGCTTCCGCACCGGCATGCTCAAGGTCGGGCTGCCAGGCGCGAAGGAAGGTCTGCTGGCGCGGGACGTAACGCTCGCCGAGCTGCTCAAGGCGAGGGGGTACAAGACCGGCCAGTTCGGGAAGAACCACCTCGGCGACCGCGACGAACATCTGCCCACGGCGCACGGTTTCGATGAATTCTACGGATCGCTGTATCACCTCAACGCCGAGGAGGAGCCGGAGCATCCGGACTACTTCAAGGATCCCGAGATGCGCAAGCGCTATGCGACGCGCGGCGTGATCCACGGTTGGGCCAATCCTGACGGGACTCAGAAGATCGAGCTGACCGGCCCGCTGACCAAGAAGCGCATGGAGACGGTGGACGCGGAATTCACCCGCGAGGCCATGCGTTTCATGGAGGAATCGAAGAAGGAGAACAAGCCGTTCTTCCTCTGGTGGAACTCGACCCGCATGCACATCTTCACGCACCTCAAGCCGGAATCACAGGGCAAGACCGGCCTCGGCATCTACCCGGACGGCATGGTCGAGCACGACGCGATGGTCGGTCAGTTGCTCGACAAGCTCAAGCAGCTGGGCCTCGAGCAGAACACCATCGTGATGTACTCCACCGACAACGGCGCCGAGAAGATGTCGTGGCCTGACGGCGGCACATCGCCGTTCCGCGGGGAGAAGAACACCAATTGGGAGGGCGGATACCGCGCGCCCTGTGCTATCCGATGGCCCGGCGTGATCAAGCCCGGCACGGTGCTCAACGATATCTTCGCTCACGAGGACATGCTCCCCACGCTGCTGGCCGCGGCGGGCGACGCGAGCGTGAAGGAGAAGCTGCTGAAAGG
>JAKEFJ010000048.1 GCA_022616665.1 Acidobacteriota bacterium | reverse complement strand
GCCGCCCCGGGAGATTTTCGGCAAGGTCCTGTCCATCTCGGATGACCTCATGTGGCGCTATTACGAGCTGTGCACCGACGCCAGCCTGGATGAGATTTCCCGGATGAAGCAGGACGTCGCCAGCGGACAGCTCCATCCCAAGAAGGCCAAGGTAGAGCTGGCGAAACGGATCATCGCTGATTTCCATTCGGCGGCCGAGGCCCTATCCGCCGAGGCGGAATTCGAGAGGATTTTCGTCTCCAGAGAGGCGCCGGACGAAGTGGAGGAGGTGGAGCTCTCCTGCGAGCCGGCTCCGCTCTGGTTTCCCAAGCTCCTGGTGAAGGCGGGTCTCGCGAAGTCCAATGGCGAGGCCACGCGCCTCATCCGTCAAGGAGGCGTCACGCTCGACGGGACGCGGGTGGAATCGGCGGACCTGGAGCTGAAAGCCGACACGCCCTGTGAGCACCTGATCAAGGTTGGGAAGCGCCGTTTCGTCCGCGTCCGGTTCCGGCGGAATCGGCCGTGAGGACGGTCCTTCCTCTGCTGCTCGCCGTCTTCCTATGCCTCGGAGCAAGCCCCCCGGACACCCGGACCGCTGCGCCCAGCCCCCCACCAAGAGTCCAGAATCTTTTCTCCTCGGATCAGAGGATGCGGGGAGTCTGCTGGGTGGCGGGCCGGCGCATCGACGAGTCGGTGTTCCGGCCGCTGGTGCGAAGCAACGTGGAGTGGATTTCCCAGACCCCCTTTGGCTGGATGAAAAGTGCAGACTCCACCCAGATCCAGATCGTCACCGAGGGCGACATCTACTGGGGCGAGACCGACCGCGGGCTGGCCGAAACGGCGCTGCTGGCGCGCAGCTTCGGAATCCGCACGCTCCTGAAGCCCCACCTTTGGGTTGCGGGATGGCACGACACCGTATGGACGGGCGAGATCAAGATGAAGAGCGACGATCACTGGAAGGCTTGGTTCGATTCCTATCGCAGCTTCATTCTCCACTACGCGAATCTGGCAGAAAAGAACGGCATGGAAGCTCTGGCGGTAGGCACCGAGCTGCAGGGGGCGACGCTGGGCCACGAAAAGGAATGGCGCGAGATCATCCGGCAGGTGCGCGCCGTCTATCACGGCAAGCTGACCTATGCCGCAAACTGGGACCACGAGTTCGAAGCCATCCCATTCTGGGACGCGCTGGATTTCACCGGGGTGCAGGCCTACTTCCCTTTGTCGCAGAAGAGTGACCCCACGCTGGAGGAGCTGATGGCAGGTTGGGCGCAGCCGCTGGCGATGCTGGAGCGCGTGGCTTCGAGGACCCATCGCAGCGTGGTCTTCACCGAGGTGGGGTACAAGAGCTCGGACAGGGCGTCTGTGCAGCCTTGGCTCTGGGACACACAGGACCGAGTCAATCCCCAGCAACAGGCGCGTTGCTACGAGGCGATGTTCCGGTCCACTTGGAGGAAACCCTGGTTCAAGGGGGCTTACATCTGGAAGTGGTATCCCCACTACGACACATCCAGGAGCGGCGATGACAACAATTTCACGCCACAGGGAAAGCCCGCTGAACAGACCCTTTCCCTCTGGTACTCCTCCCGGGAAGTCCCCGCCGAGGGGGCCGCCTCGCGGCCCTAGGAGCCTCTAACGCCATGCCGGGCCTTCACCCAGTCTCTCGAATCGATCATCTCGAGTGTTCCCGATGCGGCAGGCGCCGTTCGGCGAACGAGCTGGCAGGGCTGTGCGATTGCGGCGCGCCGCTGCTGGCACGATACCGGCTCTCACCGGGTGAGGTATCAACCCGGCTTCTCCGGGATCGTCCCTGGGACATGTGGCGTTATCGGGAGGTGATGCCCCCGGGTGAGCCGGTGACGCTGGGCGAAGGTGGTACGCCGCTACTGCTCGTCCGTCGCCTGAGTAGGGAGGTGGGCCTCGAGCAGTTGTGGATCAAGGAGGAAGGGGGAAATCCCACCGGCTCGTTCAAAGCCAGGGGCCTGTCGGCGGCGGTCACCATGGCGAAGCATTGCGGCGCGCCGGAGCTGGCCATCCCGTCGGCGGGAAACGCAGGCTCGGCGCTTGCTGCCTACGGCGCCGCGGCCGGAATCCCGGTGCATGTGTTCTTGCCCCGGGATACGCCCGCGTTGTTCTTTGAGGAAGCCCGGGCTTACGGCTCCACGGTCCATGCGGTGGAGGGGACGATTAGGGACTGTGCCCTGGCTCTCAAGGAGCAAGGCGCCGGAAAGGGGTGGTTCGACGTTTCCACGCTGAAAGAGCCGTACCGGATCGAGGGAAAAAAGACCATGGGCTATGAGATCGCCGAGCAGATGGAGTGGAGCCTGCCCGACTGGATCCTCTATCCGACCGGCGGGGGAACGGGACTGATCGGCATGGTGAAGGCATTTGAAGAGATGGAAGCGTTGGGATGGATCGGATCGGCGCGGCCACGGATGGTGGCGGTCCAGGCGGCAGGGTGCGCTCCCATCGTCCGCGCCTTGGATCAGGGGGAGGACGCGGCCTCTCTTTGGGAAAACCCCGTGACCCGAGCCTGGGGATTGCGGGTGCCCGGCCCGCTGGGGGATCGACTCATCCTGAAGGGAATCCGCGGCAGCCGGGGGACGGCGGCGGCCGTTACGGAGGAGGAAATGGCGGATGGGGCCGACCTGCTGGCGCGCCTGGAGGGGGTTCTGGCCTGCCCTGAGGGTGGCGCCGGCGTGGCCGCTCTGCGCCATCTGCTGCAGGCGGGTGTCATCCGGCGCACGGAAAAGGTGGTGCTGTTCAATACGGGCACCGGCTTGAAGTACCTTGACAACCCTCTGGAGGTTGGCCGAGGATGAGGACCTTTTCATGGGAGAGATTCGCATGCGCCCACGTCAGTTAGGCTCCCTGTTCCTGCTGGCTTTCCTGGCCGTCTCACTGGCGGGAGCCTTGGCTCTCAGCCAGACGGCTCCGCCGGAAAATCCCCCCGCGAGCCCCCCGAAAGCCGCGCCGGTTGCCAAGGACAAGGAACAAGCTGGGTCGGAGGGCCCAAAGATCGTGCGCTGGGTCTGCACCGATCGGTTCTGCGGCGGCTGTGACGGGCAATGCTCCCGCCACGGGCACGTGGCCACTCACAAGGGGGGGCACTGTGCCTGCACCCCCAACGCCGGCAGCGCCCTGGACGAGGCGACCAGGAAAGCCTTCGAAGGACACGAGAAGAATCGATGAGGGAGAAGATTCTGCTTTCGGGAATTCGCTTTCACGGCTACCACGGACTGACGCGAATGGAGCGGGAAGTGGGCGGGCGCTACTCCATCGACCTGGAGCTGACCTTCGACTACTCGAAAGCCATCGCCTCCGATCGCATCGCCGACACGCTGGATTACCGCAAGGTGCACCGGATCGTGCAGGAAATCGGCCGGGGGAAGTCGTTCCGTCTCATCGAAGCTCTGGCGGGGAAGATTGTCGCGACTGTCTTCGAGCAGGTGAGCGTGGAGGAGATCTTCATCCGCGTCCGCAAGGAGACACCCGTCCTGGATGGCATCGTGGAGTCGGTGGGCGTCGAGCTGCGCAGGTCTCGATCCGATTTCTGAGTCGGAGCGCGAGCCTAATCGCCCAACAGCTCGGGCAGCGGATGGAGGGTTATCAGGGGCTCGCGATCGAGGTGGGTCTCCTGGAAGGAGAGCGGCGAGCCGCCGCGGCGAATCAGCAGGGCCTGCATCCCGACCGCCTCCGCCCCCAGCACATCATCCTGAAAATTATCGCCGACCATCAGCACCTCGCGGGGCGGCATTTCCAGCTGCTGCGCCATCCGGACGAACAGGCCCGCTTCGGGCTTCAGGGCGCCCATCTCGAAGGAAAACAGCCGGGAGTGGATGGGCAGAGTGGAGAGGCCCGGGAATTCCAGGTCGAACGATTGGGTGTTGGAGAGGAGTCCGAGGCGAAATCGCTGCGCCAGGCGGCCGAGGATCTCGGGGACCTCGGGGAACAGCCGGGTCTGCGCGCAGGCCTCCCGCCAGAGGCGCGCCAGCTCATCCGCGGTCCCGCGATCGAGCCGCCTGCCGGTGAGACGGGAAATGGCGGCGATTCCCTCCTCGATTCCGGTGAGCTTTTCCTGCATCATTCCCCGCTCGAGAATTTTGGTCCATCCTGGCTGTCCGCGTACGCCGAAGGCCTCACCCAGGGCGATGACTGGATTGGGCCGATGATCGTTGTAGGCGAGGGTGTTCCAGAGATCGAAGACGACTCCCCGAATCCTCCGGGTCGCAACGGCGGGCATGCAAAATATTCTATGCTAAGATGCCGCGTCCCGGCCGAGGAGGCTCGAGAACGATTCGATCGCTTCATGCCCTCATCGCAGTTCTCATTCTGGCCCTGATCCTCGGCTGCCTCTCCGGCATGGCGGCCCCGAGGCGCAAGGGGGAAACGCCTCCCGCCGCGCCGCCGCCCACTCCTAATGCCCCCTCCACACCTGCAGCGCAGCCCGATGTCCGGATTGGGCTGACCACGGAGCCAGCGGAAGCCAAGCTCTCCGCCGCCGGCGGGCTGCTCATCCTGCATCCCCAAAAACTGGTCCCGCTCTGGAAGGCCCGTTTCGACGAGTCGGTGGTCGTCGTGGTGGATCTTCCCAAGGGAGTCGCGCCGCGGACTATCTTTCGCGTTCAAGTGGGCTCGTTCGCCACGCAGGCGGAGGCGGATGCCGTGAAGGACCGGCTGGAGCGGCTCGTCCCCGACCCCGTCATCGTGTCCTATAACCCGGAGCGAAGCGCGTACCGGGTCCGGGTGGGGGAATTCTCCAGGCGCGAAGATGCCGCCCCGCTCACCGACAAGCTCCAGGAGGAAGGGATGACGGAAATCTGGGTGGCGGATGAGGCCTCCCCCGCGTCGGGGAAGGCGCGCCTGAGGCTGGTGGACTCCCGCTATTACTCCCAGGTCCTCGACGTGAAATCGTTCGTGGCCGTCTCCTCGGTGGCGGGCGGGACGGTGGAGGTGAACGGGCTGGCGTACCGGGGAAAGCTCGAAGTCAAGATGCTGGGGGACAGCCTGAAAGTCATCAACCAGCTTCCTCTGGAGGATTATCTGCGCGGCGTGGTTCCCAACGAGATGGGCCCCGGGATTTATCCTGAAATCGAGGCGCTCAAGGCGCAGTCGGTGGCGGCGAGAACCTACATCGCGGCGAACCGCGGGCAGTTCTCCGAATCGGGCTTCGACATCTGCGACAGCATGTCCTGTCAGGTTTACAAAGGCTTTACCACGGAGCACCCGCTGACGAACCAGGCGGTGGAGGAGACCGCGGGAATCATCGCAGCCTTCAATGGACTGCCCATCAAGGCGTTGTATACCTCCACCTGCGGCGGAAAAACCGAAGACGGGGTCAACATCTTTCCGGATCAGAAGGGGCCCTATTTGAAGGGAGTGGATTGCTATCCGGAGAAGGCGGAGCCGACCGTCCTGGCGGGGCGGGAAGACCTGCCGTGGATCGAGAACGCGGCGTCGCCTCCCCTGGGTCCGGAGCTGGCGCTTCTGGTGGTCTCCGGCGTGGCGGGCGAAGAGGCTCTGCAGCGAAAATTCCTGCAGGAGGAAGCGGTTCCCGCGGAGGCCCTGGGATGGTGGGTGCGCGCCTTCCCGGTCATCGGCTCAGGAAGCGTTCCCGGAGGATACCGCTTCGAGCGCGGGGACATCCTGGAATGGAGCCGTTTCATGGTCAAGGCATTTGGCTGGGAAGAGCGGGCGCGGATCAGCCTGGACGAGCGGGACATTCCCTTTGTCCTGAACGTCGCCGACTACGCATCGATTCCTCCGGCCGACGCCAGAACGGTGGCCTTCCTGCTCAGCGAAGGGATCCTTGGGCTGTTTCCCGACGGCACCCTCCGCCTCCATGCCCGCCCCACGCGTGCCATGGTTCTCGCCTGGATCGCCCGGATCGCCCAGAGCCTCGATACCTGGGAGTTTGAGCGGGCCACTTTCCGTGGCATGGAAGGCAGCACCTTGAGCGTGAGTCAAAAGGGCAATCTCACGACGCACCCGGTGACTCCGGGGCTATGCCTGTACCGCTCGGTCCGTGGGAGGAGCTATCCCGTGTCCCGGCTGATCCTGGATGTGGGTGACGAGGTGAATTTCCACCTCAACGCTTTTGGCGTGGTGGACGTTCTCATCCTCACCTCGTCCGTGCTCGGCGCGGCCGATGACCGCTCGAGTCCCTACTATCGCTGGGATCAGAGCTACACGCGTGACGAGCTGGAAGATGTGGTGAAAAAGCGAGTGGACGTGGGACGTCTCCAGGACGTGGTGGTCACCAAGCGCGGCGTCTCGGGGCGGGCCATCCAGTTGAAGCTGATCGGTAGCCGCGGCTCGTTCCTGATCAACGGATTTCGGGTCCGCACCGCGCTGGGACTCAAGGAGAACCTGTTCACTCTGGAGCGCCAGATGGATCCCTCCGGTGGCGTCGCGGCATTCCACTTCGCCGGAAAAGGGTGGGGCCACGGCGTCGGGCTGTGCCAGGTGGGCGCCTACGGCATGGCCGTGCGAGGGGAGGATTACGCCACCATTCTCAAGCATTACTATCCCGGCATCGAGCTTCTGCGAATTTATTGACCACAGCCTCCGCCTTCTCCGATAGATTGACAACGAAAAGTTCGCGAGGATATTATCGCGGCGGATGAATCGCTCTGCCGACTCCAATCCTCAGTTGCCACCAACAGAGTCCTCCACGCGGCCGGGGCCGCCGGCGAGAGACGGGAGTTTTTCCGGCCGGCTCAAGGCGCTTTCCATCTGCGATGTCCTGGAATTCCTGCGGGTCCTGAACCGTCGGGGGGTGCTCGTCCTTCGAGACGAGGGACGGGAAGTATCCGTGCAGGTTCGGGAGGGGCGGGTGGTGAGATTGCTCTCGAATCATCCGGACGGGAATCTGGCTGGGTTCCTTTTCTGTGAGGAGCAGATTTCGCGCGAGCAGATGGAAACGGCGCTGGAGCGGGAGCGCAACGGCGAGCGCCCCGCCCGCATCCTGATCGAAGCGGGGGTCCTCACTCCCAAGGGCCTGTGGGAGGTGCTTCGGCGACAGGCCCAGAGAATCATCAACGAGCTTTTCGAATGGGAGAAGGGCGAATTCCGCTTCCACGAAGCGCAGGAGATTCCCGGAGGAGGAATGGATCTGGGCCTTCCCATCCTGGAAATGGTGGGCGGGGGAATCCGCTCGGTCAGGAACACGCAATTGTTCTCGGAGCGGATGCCCTCGGAGCAGGCGGTCTTCGAGGCCACCTCGCCGCGGGAGGCTGGAGGATCCCTGGCACTGGAGCCGCACGAGCGTTACGTGCAGACTCTCATCGATGGCGAGAAGAGCCTGGCGGAAGTGGTCCGGGCCAGCGAAATCGGCCGGGCGGAGTCGCTGCGCGTCATCTTCCTCCTGTTCTCCACCGGCTATTTGAAAATGCGCGCCCACCAGGCCCCCGTGACCCAGCCGCGGGACGAGGAGACCCTTCCCCTCATCCGCCGCTACAACGAGATGTTCGGCTTCCTCCATTCCTACTTGGTCAAGGAAGTCGGGCCCATCGGCGAAGCGATTCTGTCGCGCTATCTGCTGGACCAGAAGAAGCAGCAGCCGGCGCTTCTGGGGGAACAGATTCTGGGCCGGGACGGGACTCTGGACGAAAGGCTGCTACAGAAGAGCATCCGGAGCCTGGGAAACGGCAGCGGGGCGGACCAGTTGCTGGACGGCCTCAACGAGCTGCTCTACTCTGAGCTGTTGGCTATCCGCCGCACTCTCGGCCCCCATCACGAAGGGCGGGCCGTCCAGGGGTTGCGGGAGCTGGGTCTGCAGCCGGTGCTCCACTCCGAGCCGGCCCCCGAGGAAGCGCAGAAGGAGTAATCTTGGTCAAGCTCTTGCGTAGCATCGGATTGCTTGCCATGGCGGCCGCCGTCGTCTGGATGGTGGCCTCCGAGATGATCTTCCACGAGAACCGCGTCTCTCAGGTGCGCCTGCTTCTGGGAGCCGGCGCTTTACTGCTGGTCACCAGTCTTCTCCTTTCCATGGCCTTGCGCCTATCCAACAAGGTGACGGGAAGCAGGTGCCCCCGGTGCGGCAAGCCCGTCCAGCAGGGGCACATCTACTGCCAGGACCATCTCAAGGAGGTGGTCAACCGGTCCCGGGACGACCAGAGGCAGAAAGGCGATTTGGGTTGACCCGGGCCCCGGGAAATGCGGGCGCGCCTGCCGTGGTCATCGTGGGCCCGACCGCATCCGGAAAGAGCGAAATCGCCCTGGCCCTGGCGCAGCGGTTCGGCGGCTGGATTCTCAGCGTCGATTCCATGGCAGTCTATCGGGGACTGGACATCGGGACGTCCAAGCCACCCAAGGTCGTCCGTGAAAGGGTCCCGCATCGCGGCTTGGATCTGGAAGACCCGGATCGAGACTATTCGCTGGGTGATTTTCTCAGAGCGGCGGATGAGGCTCTATCCGAAATGCTTGCCGCGGGGGCCGTGCCCATCCTGGTGGGCGGGACGGGACTGTATCTGCGCGGAATTCTCAAAGGCGTGTCGGATCTTCCCAGGCGGAATCCGCATCTTAGGAAGCACCTGCTTCTGTTGGAGGAAGTGCAGGGCGCCGGCACGTTACACCGGCTGCTCCAGGAGAAGGATCCCGTTTCCGCCGGGCGCATCGCGCCTTCGGATCGCCAGCGCCTGGTGCGCGCACTGGAGCTGGCGGAACAGGGCATCATGGACACCGTGGGCCGGGCGCGGGAGGAGTGGCGCTCTGAGGACCGTTTCCCCAGCGTGAAGGTCGGCCTTCTCCGGTCGCGCGTCGAGATAACCCAGAGGATCACCCGGCGGGTGGACGCGTTCCTGGAGGCCGGGCTTCTTGAGGAAACTCGCGGCCTGATGGAGCGGTACCCGCAGGGAGGCAATGCTTTCAAGGCACTCGGGTATCGCGAGCTGGCAGCTCATCTGCGGGGGGAGTGTGACCTCCCCGCAGCCCGGGAGCTGATCATCCGGAACACCTTGCGCTATGCCAAGCGGCAGATGACCTGGTTTCGCAAGGAGCGCGACGTGCAGTGGTTCGAGGTGAGCGGTCCGATCGAGTCGGCGGCTCGGAGGATCGGGGACTATGTGGCCGAGCGGATCGGCTCCACCGCCGGAATCGGGTAGGCGCTTGGCCAAGTCCGGGACAGGAGGCCCCATGGAACGGGAAGACTCGCTGAACATCCAGAACGATTTCTTCAACCAGGCCCGCAAGGACAAGGCCCGCGTCCTGGTGTTCCTGAACAGCGGGAGGAAGATCACCGGGCGCATCAAGAGCTTTGACAAGTTCACGGTGATTGTAGAGAGCTCCCAGGGCGAGCAGATGATTTTCAAGCACGCCATCGCCACCGTCAGCAGCAGCAAGACATTCGGGAATTTCATCCACTTCGACCCCAACGCCGAGAAAGCGAAGGAAGCTCCTCGAGAACCGGCAGTGCCGGATGGGGGAGAAGGGGAGGCCCCTCCCGGTAGCAGCTCCTGACACCGGGGCCACGTGGAGGAACCTTGGGATTCACCGTCGCCAATCTCCTCACCATCGCCCGGATGGTCCTGGTCCCGGTCTTCATCATGCTGGTGGTGTCGAATCATCCCGGCTGGGCCCTGGGAGTTTTCGCCGCGGCCGGGATCAGCGACGCGCTGGATGGTTTCGTGGCCCGCCGCTTCGGGCAGGGGAGCTCCTTGGGAGCGTTCCTGGATCCGCTGGCCGACAAGCTCCTCATGACCGCCGCGCTGGTCGTCCTTTCGCTGCCCGATCATCCCGCCAGCTTCCCCGATTTCACCCTGCTCAATCGCTTTCCCATCCTGCTGACCATTCTCACCATCAGCCGGGACGTGCTCATCGTCCTCATCGCGTTGGTCATCCATCTGGCCACGGGCCTGACCCGCTTCCCGGCCACGCTCTACGGGAAGATCACCACGGCGATGCAAGTCGTCACGGTGTGCACCATGCTTCTCTACAACACCCTCGGGATTCGCTCGACGGCGGTGGTTCCCTACCTCGTCTACCTCACCCTGACCGCCACGGTGTTCTCCGGCTTCCATTACATCCGCCACGCAGCCCAGCTCGCCGCCTCCGCCCCCGACATGGAAGCCTAGCGACGCACTGCATCAGGATTCAAGATCCGGCGACCCATGCATCTGAAGCAGCGCAGTCTCCCTGCAGATCAGGAATTCCAGCTCAGCTCGGCTTTGATGCTGATGCTGCGGTGCGGATCGGGGAAGAGGACTTCGAAGGTGCCTGACTGGTGACTGGAGAGGAGGGGCGGCGACAGGGTCGCGTCGCCGGAGGCGATGACATTGCCTTCCGGGTCGGTGAGAGTGACGTGCACCTTGATCTCGCTGGCAGCTGCGAGGCCCGCATTGTAAACGGAGCCTCGTACCTTGAGGCGCCCGTCCAGGGTGATCTCGTGGGTGTTCTCCACGAACTGGAGGTTGGCCCGCGCGACTTCTTTGAGCCTGTCCATGCGCGGCGGCAGGTCGAAGGTGCGCTGGCGCGGTCCGGTGGCGCCCAGCTGGGGGGGTGAAACCTCGGCGCTGGTGGAGAGAATTCGAGTCTGGTACGGATCGCCGGAGGCGGGATCGGAAGAGGAGGGGGGCTGATCCGGATTCTGTGCGCCCCGCATGGGTTCGGGTGGGGAAGCGGGCTGCGTGATGCCCGCCCGGATGGTGGGCACCGTGGAGGAAGCCGCCGCGGCGCGCGATTGTTTGAGGAAGCCCCACGCGGCGATGAGTCCCAGCGCCAGAATCGAGCCGATAATCCAGAGTCCCGAAGACGAGCCGATGGGTTCCGCAGGCAGGCCTCGAAACGGGGCGGAAACGCCGGCTCCGGGATTCCGGCCATCGCTTGGGGTCCCGCCCAGCAGGGCCGATCTGCCATCCGATGGGCTGCTGACGGCCGCCAGCAACCGGTCCATCTCGCGCAGCAAAGTGTCATAGTCCTTCGGGCGATCCTCCGGGCGCTTGGCGAGCATCCGCTGGGTGAGCGTCACCAGAGGAACCGGCAGCTCCGGACTGAACTGCCGCGGCGAGCGCAAGGGCTCGCGCACGTGCTTGAGGATGATGGAAACGGGCGTCGGTCCGTCGAAGGGCGGACGACCGGTGAGCAGCTCGTAGAGTGTGGCACCCAGGGAATAAATGTCGGAGCGGAGATCCGCGGCCGCACCGGAGGCCTGCTCCGGGGCCAGGTAGTTGGGAGAGCCCAGCACTTCTCCGGTGAGAGTCAGCCCCGAATCGGCCACCACCATCTTGGCCAGGCCGAAGTCGGTCA
This sequence comes from Acidobacteriota bacterium, assembly GCA_022616665.1. GTDB lineage: Bacteria > Acidobacteriota > Polarisedimenticolia > Gp22-AA2 > AA152 > AA152. The sequence continues at coordinate 37,570 of JAKEFJ010000048.1, read as the reverse complement.
CCTTCAGGACGCCTTCCTTCGTCAGGACCAGGTTGCTGGGCTTGATGTCCCGGTGGATCACGCCGCGGGCGGCGGCGGCCTTGAGGCCGAGAGCCGCCTGCCGGATCAGCTCTGCGGCCCGGGAGGAGGCAAGCTTGCCTTCCTCGCGCAGCAGAGCGTCCAGGGGCTTGCCTTCCAGAAACTCCATGGCGAAAAACGGCCTCCCCTCCTCCTCCCCGATGTAATAAATCTGGGTCACGTTCGGGTGGGACAGGGAGGCGACGGCCCGGGCCTCCCTCAGGAAGCGCTCGCAGAAGGCGGGCTCTTTAGCCAGCTCGGGCTTCAGGGTCTTGACGGCGACGCTGCGGTTGAGTCGCTCGTCCCACCCTTGATACACCACCCCCATCCCTCCGGTGCCGATGATGCCGCGAATCTCGTAGGGGCCCATTCGGGCCGGTAGTTTTTCAGCCGTGGCGGTCGAGGGAAGCTTCTCGGAGGCGGAGTTGATCCGCTGGGTCGGGCTCGGCGACGGGACAGAAAGGGAAAATGGCCTGCCGCAGGAAGCGCAGGAGACTCCTTCCTGGGCGCCAGCGGAGACGGAATTCACCTCCTGGGAGGATTGGCAATGTGGGCAGGTGACGCTGGGCATCCCCTCTCCATGACGAGTTCGTAATCCGAGAGAAACCCCCCCTCTCCAGGGGGAAATGCGGCTCTTGAAGGAATTTAGGCCCGGCGGAGGGGAAGTCAATGCGGCTGAGAGGTCAGCTGCCGAAGATCCCTTTCAGGATTCCCTTCTTGGGATCTTCGGATCGGAGAGCTTCCACGGCGGTTTCGTTGCTGGGGTCCCAGGAGAGGGCTCTCTGGAGGAATTCGTCCCCCCTGGCGGTTTGACCCATTTTCCGATACAGGAGTCCCAGCTGCGCGTAGTTTTCGGCGAAGGTGGGGTTCAGCTCGATGGCCTTGAGGAAGTTTTGCTCAGCCTCTTTCCGGAGCCTTGGGTTGCTGCTCTGGACCAGCGCCAGATAGCGGCGATACTCCTCGCGACCGGGCTCCTGTTCCACCGCATGCTCGAAAAAGGAGAGCGCCTTCGTCAGCTCGTGCTTTTCCAGGTGGGCCTTGCCGTGGAGGAAGTTCTGGCGCGCCACCTGCGCCGCGGAGGCTTCAGAGGCGCCCTTCGCCGCCACGGGTTGAATGTTCTTGTCGTATTCCTGGCGGTTTTCCGTTCGCGAAAGGGTGGAGTAGGATTCCGTGATCGCGGCAAACAGCTTTTCGGCGCGGGCCTTGGTCTGCTCGTCGGCGAATTTGTCGGGATGGAGGCGCTTGGCCAGGGAGTAGTAGGCGTGGCGAATCTCCGATTCGGAGGCAGTCGGGCTCACTCCCAGCACCTGATAGAGGTTTTGGCCATCCAGAGCCCCGAAGCGCTCGAGAACCTCTTCCACGGGGCCGGACGGGACCGGGGGTGACACCGATGTCGGGCCGTCGGTGCGCCGGGGGCGCTCCACCTTCTCTCGTGTGTCGGCCTTCTGCGGGCGGGGTGCTCCGAAGTGCGCGGGCTCGCTTTCGGCACCGTCGATCATCAGGATGCCCGCGAGAATCAGGCCGCACAGCGCCCGCTCGGTCTCGTCGGTTCCCAGGGGGCTCATCAGGGAGATTTCACGCACCGAGAGGGTCCCGTCCGCGCGGGAGACCAGGAACCCCTCAGCCGGATCCAAAGGAACCTGCTCCAGGGGAAATGCCGGCAATGGGTTGACGCGAATCCGAAGATTTCCATCTCCCAGCGAACGGCGCAGTGCGGCGAGATCGCTACCGTGGCGGGTCAGCCCCAGGATAGCCACCGGCACCGGCAGGCCTACGTCTTCGGCCTGCGCGAATGGAATCTCCCCCTCCATGTATTCGTAGCCGGCATCCTTCCAATTGGCCGAGGCCACCACAACCTTTTCGATCATCGCCCGGACCATGTCTCGATGTTCGTCATGGCTCAGGAATCCCAGTCGCAGCATGGCGGAGCTCAAAAGCTCGTTCGCCATTTTGGAGGTGGTGGCTCGTCGCACCTGCTCGGCGTTGAACTTTCCCACTCGCTTCAGATGCTCCGTGAGACTCTCGGCCATCAGGTTGGAAGCCGCGTACCGGATCGACTTTCCTTTTTCGATGAAAAGCTGGCGGGTCATGTTCCCCAGTGAAATCTTCAGCGCCCCCGATTTCCCCAGCGACAGGACCTGCCCCAACACCTGTGCCAGCATTTGCTGCGAAAGTCTTCCCGAGAGCAGGGCCATCTCAGTGTCCCTCGGCGAATTGACGCACCAGTTGATCCAACCAGCTTTTCTGCAGCTGGGCGAAGTCTTCCCGGGTACTCTCCTGCAAGGCCTCCTCGGCGGATCCCCCCGTCTTCATCCGATCCAGCGCCTCCAGGAAAATCTGGAAAGGGTATCGCTCCGACAGGTAGCGCGTGAAGGACAAGGACGAGGCATAGCTGAATTCGTCATACCAGGATCGCCCTTCGGAAGCGGCCAGGTCCCGGACCAGGGAACGCTCCTCCGCCGGAGAGGGAGATTTCCCCTCCTGTAGCTGCGCGAGGCCTTCCTGCAGCCAGCGGGGACAATTCCCCCCGCTCTTGCCAAAAACAAAGGCGTGCGTCAATTCGTGGACCAGCACGGCTCGCAAAGGAGGGTTCAGCGTCTTGACTCCCCCCAGCGGAATCCGGATCTTGCCGTCGAAGAGGCCCGCCACCGTAGCCGGCTCCTGGGTAACCTGATGGAAATCGCGGGAGGGATAGAGAATCACAACCAGCGGGCCGGGTGGCACGAATTGAAATCGATCGCAAAGCTCGCCGTACTCATCCTCCAGGTAACTTCGAAGCGATGCCGCGAGGCTCTCGGGGATGGAGCCTGACTCCTCATAGCGGAAAGTGAAGTGAGCCGTGTCCTTCCTCTGATAACCCTCATCCACCGCAAATTCCCGGCGGGCCTTCTCCAGTCGCGCCGTCACGCGGGGATCGCTCTTGAGAGACAGGGAAGTCTCCCACTCGGAGATGGCGTCCCGGAGATTCTCCTGCACGTAATGGACTTCCCCCAGCAGGTAGTGGAGCGTGGGGTCCTTCGGGAAGAAAACCAGACCCTCCTCGATCTGGGCTCGGGCATAAGAGTCCTTCCCCTGCTTCAGGTAGACGCTCGAAAGACCTATAACGGCGGGCAGGCAGTGGGGATCGTAAGACAGCGCTTCGCCGAAGCGGGTCTGGGCGGCGGCCAGATCGCCCTGGTTCGCCCAGCGTGCCGCCAGATCCGACAGCCCCAGCGCCAGCTGCCGTGAGATCTCTTCACGCTGCCGCGGATTGTCCCTGAGCGCTCGCTTCATTTTCTCGAGCTCCCGCTCCTTGGCGTCTTCCGAGAGGCGCGACCAGTCGGCTGGCGGCTTCTCGGGGATGGTTGAGGTCTTGGGTGCCGACGGTGGGGCGGGACGAGAGGCGGCGGGGGATTTGCCGGAGGGAGGCGCCGGGGAGTTCTCGGAGGGAGTCGCCACCTTCGTGGCAAGCGGGGTCGTCACCTCCACGCGCTCCAGAAGGGAGCGAGGGATGGTCACGCTTCCCGCGGGGATCTCGAACACGATGCTATCGCCTTTGAATTCCCACGACTCCACGGGGATGCTCCGCCCGTCCTTCAGATGGAGCACGTCGGCGGCAACGGTCCCGGTGGCCAAAACGGCAACGAGCCATCCGACGCGAGACCGTCTCGACACGTCAGCGTCCCTCCGTTGCGAGCGCCTTATGCAGGCTCACCACCACCGGCTGCCCCCCCTCGTCAAGAAAGAAGGCGGGAACCGACGACTTGGATGATTGCGCCGAATCCAGGCTCTCGTAGACCCCCCAGCAGAGTCGGTAGCAAGGACGGCCCCCCAATGAAAAAGGAAGGACGAAGAACTGGTTGGAGTCCGGCGTCCGACGGGCGGCCTTCTGGAGAGTCTCCTGCCGGCAGGCGATGGCGATTTGTATCGTGAAGGACCGATCAGCCTGGGCGCCGAAGCCTCCGGCCCAGCTCTGTGCGGCCGAGGCGTACTCCCCGGCATCCAGGCGGGAGCGGGCGGCGCGAAATCCCGCAGGAATCGGAGAGGAAGCGACCCCAGGCGGCGACGGTTGCATGGGCGATTCAGGATTTGCCTGCACGCGAGCAAGGGGCGCAGGCGCCTGGGCTGTCGCGGAGGAGGCTTCCGACGGCGGCGACGGGGGTGACTCCAGTTGGTCAGCCTCGGCCGTTTCTCCTGCCGCGCTCGCCACCGGGGCAGCTGAATTGTCCTCTTCCACGGCTCCACTTGCCGTGGAATCCTCGCCCGTCGTTTCGCTGGAGGGAACCTCCTGTGCCGGGGGCGCGGGGGCGGGCGCCGCTCCGGGAGCCCGGAGGAAGATAAACCAGTAGGAGGTCAATGCCAGAAGTACAACCCCCCCCAGGATCGAGGCTGCCGCCCACGGTCGGGAGGGTTTCACCGGCGGGAGCCGATCGGCGAACGGACCTTTGAACTCCAGCCGAATCGGCTCCCCATCGGAGACTCTGTCCACCCCGGCAGAAGACGCCGGAGCCGGTTGCGGGGAATTCATGAGTGACGGGAGCGGCGGCTGGGCAATTGGAGGCGGGGGTGGCGGCTCCGGTGTCGGTTGGGGGTGCTCCTCGGTTGGCTTGACGGAGTGGAATCTCTCGCGGAAAGAGGGAATCGGTTCCACCTCCGGCTCCGCAGGAGTCATTTCAGCGTCCCGGGAGAGCTCCGGAGAAGCTTCTTGCGGGGAAGCATCGGAATCCTCCGCGTCGACAATCTCCACCGACGGCACCGGCTCGGGATGTGCGGCGGGCTCGGAGGCAGGCTTCATCGTTGCCGTTTCCGGGGTGCTCTCTTCGTGCCGGTGCGGCGCCACACAGCCGAACAGTGACAGGCCGTACACCACTTTGCTGGCGGAAAAATCATCGAGGCTCGACATTTGTCCGAACTCATGGATGGCGAGAGGAGACGAGAAGCGCTCGGCGTGATCCTTCCATGCTCGGGGCAGTCGGGGGCCATCGGATCCATTCAGCGAATCCTTTGCGGGAACATAGATCGTGTCGGGCGCTCCGACTTCCAGCAAGACGAAGCTGCGGTCGGAAAGGTCGCGAATGAGATCCAGGAACATCTCCCGCGTATCCACGTTCAGGGAAGTTATCTCCCTGGGAAAATACCCTCCCTGAATCTCGTAAGCGGCGTCGGTCAGTCCCATGAGGCTGCCGACGATCTGGCGCAGCTGCTGGCGCGCCCCGGCGAACAACTCTCCGCTGGTGAGGAATCCCATCTGGACCAAGATGCGGGCGAGGGAAGTGCCCGGCTTGGTCGACTTGCGGGCGAGATCCATCTGTTCCGGCTTCAGCTTACCAGCCCGAATCAGAATGGGAGCCAGGTGGTCTCCCTGATCATTGGAGGAGGCCATGGCGATCTCACCCGCCTGGAAGTAGAGGAGCTTCAGAAGCGCCCCGCGAGAGATTCGCAGCGTGCCGTCAAATCGTGTCCGATGCAGATACGCCAAAAGCCGAGGGCAGGAGATTTCGGAGAGCGTGCCTGAGTTTTTCACCGGTTCCATCGACAGGCCATCCTTGGGATGGAGTCGGGGCCGCCGAGGCGGTAGTGGAGGAAATACGCTCAAGACGTGGAGAGTATAGTGTCGCCTCCAGGGGGTGTCAACCATCCAGATTCGCCGAGCTGCTCGGGTTAACTATCGAGAGTACAGTGAGTTCTGAGAGCTCCACCGTGATAAAATCACCCTCCCGCCGAGCCCTCGGAAAGGAGCCTCTTCCGGCATGCAAAGAATCGAAAAATCCCTCTCTTTCGATGCCCTCATCGTCGGAAGCGGCATCGCCGGGCTCAGGGCCGCAATAGGATTGGCGGAATCCGGGACCCGTGTCGCTTTGGTCACCAAGGACGATCCCACGGACAGCAACACCGGGTATGCCCAGGGTGGAATCGCCGCGGCGGTTTCCGAGGAGGATCGTGTCGAGCTTCACCTGCAAGACACCCTCATCGCCGGGGACGGCCTTTGCGATGAGGAAGCGGTCCGGGTGCTGGTGGAAGAAGGGCCGGAGCGAATCCAGGAGCTTATCGAATGGGGCACTCGATTCGACCGGGAAGGGACGCGACTGGCCTTCGCCCAGGAGGGAGCTCACAGCAGAAGGCGAGTCTTGCACGCGCAGGGGGACTCCACCGGAATGGAAATCGTGCGCTCGCTTCTCGCTCGAGCCCGGCAGTTTCCCTCTCTGAGCTTCTTCAGCCGGACCTTTTCGGTGGACCTGGTCTTGGAGGGGGAGCGGTGTGCTGGACTGCTTCTGCTGGACGAGCGCAGCCGGGAGGTCTGGCTGGCCCGGGCGCCCGCGGTGCTTCTGGCCAGCGGGGGAGCGGGGCGTCTTTACCGCGAAACCACCAATCCGCCACAAGCCACGGGAGACGGGATGGCCATGGCCTACCGCGCTGGGGCCGTGATGGCGGATCTGGAATTCGTCCAGTTTCACCCCACCACACTGTTCGCTCCCGGGGCGCCGCGTTTTCTTTTGTCGGAAGCTCTGCGAGGGGAGGGTGCGGTTCTGCGCAACGGGGAAGGGGGACGATTCATGGCGCGCTACCACCCCGATGGGGAGCTGGCTCCCAGGGACGCCGTCACGCGCGGCATCATTCAAGAAATGGAGCGCACGGGGGATGCTTGCGTCTATCTGGACCTGACGGGGCGCGACCCCTCGGCTCTGCGTGCGCGGTTCCCTCGCATTTACGATACCTGCCTGCGCTTCGGGTTCGATCTCGCCCGGGATCGGGTGCCGGTGCATCCCAGCGCCCACTATTTCATGGGGGGAGTCCGGACGGATCTCTTCGGCCGCACCAGCGTTCCCGGGCTTCTCGCCGCCGGGGAAGTGGCCTGCACGGGGGTCCATGGGGCCAACCGATTGGCCAGCAACTCGCTGCTGGAAGGAGTCGTCTTCGGCGCTCGAGCGGCTGGGATCATGTTAGCTTGGGTGAAGGGAGCGGAGGTGCGGGCATCCCGGCAGAATGTGGTTCCTCTGCGTGCCTTGCCGACGGGTGAATCCCAGGAAATCGCCTCCGCTCTCGCGGGGATCATGTGGATGCAGGCAGGAATCCGCCGCGAGGCGGGGGGCCTCGCTTCGGCCCTTCAATACATCGGTGCCTGGGAGGCCTCCCTGAACGCCGAGCCGATTCGCCGTGAGGGAGTCGAAACGCGAAACCTGATCATCCTGGGAAGGTTGGTGTGCCGGTCGGCACTGGATCGGGAGGAGAGCCGCGGCGCTCACTACCGCTCCGATTACCCGATGCGGCGCGAGGCGTGGCGCAGGCACCTGGAATCCAAGGCCCCCTCGCCGGCCGAGGATCTGCCGCGATTCGAGTGAACGGACCGGACAGGCTCAGCGGATCAGGTTGAGCGACCGGCTCCAGCGAGTGCGGGTGAACAGGTGGGTGATCTTGGACCAGATGGCGGTGGCCCGGTCGGCCAGGCCGGTGCGCAGGTAGGCGTCCCGCTCCTCCTCGTAAGACCAGAAAATGACGAAGGCGCGACCCTTCACGTAGTCCCTGGGCACGAGGCCCCAAGCGCGGCTGTCCCGGCTGTTGTCCCGATTGTCCCCCATGGCGAAATAGCGGTCCGGCGGAATCTTCGTGGGTGGGTAGTCGTCGGCGTCCAGGTTGGTCCCCATGGGGTAGATGTGCTGGACGTACGGCTCGTTCTGCAGCACGCCGTTCACGTACAGCTGTCGGCGCTTGATCTCAATCACGTCGCCGGGAAGGCCGATGATTCGCTTGATGTAATCCTTCTCCGGCTCGTCGGGATACTTGAAGACGACGATGTCCCTGTGACGAATCTCGCGAATGGGGAACAGCTTCTTCTCCCACTCGAAGCTGGTGGGAGCGTAAACATGTTTGTTGACCATGATGTAGTCCCCGATGAGCAGCGTCGGGATCATGGACCCGGTGGGAATCTTGGACTGCTGGAAGACGAACGTTCGGGCGAAGATGACGAAGATGACGCAGGTGATGATGGTTTCCAGATAATCCCGGATAATCCCCTTGGCGGGGGGAGAGGGGGGAGGGGAGGTCGAGATTTCGCTCATCGAAAGAAGGAGGCGATCTGCTCAACCGCCTGCTCAGGAGTGCGCACCATCCGCGTGATTGCCATCTGATCGGTTTCGACCATATTCAGGTTTTGCAGGGAGCCGAGGATTTCCTCCCAAAAGTCCCCCAGCAAGATGATGCGGGTGGAGGGGAGGAGGCCGCCCCGATTGAGGGCCCAGAGGAACATCAGCTCGGCCAGGGTTCCGGATTTTCCGCGCAGGATTATATAGGCGTCGGAAAGCTCTATCAAACGCCGGGTCCTCAGAAACAGATCAGGCTCCCGCTGCTCCTCGCTGAGGAAGGGATTGCCCGCCCCCCGACGCAAGACGCTGGTGGTGACACCGATGCAGTGCCCACCCGCTTCCCGGGCGCCGCGGCTGGCGCCCTCCATGACACCACCGTAACCCCCGCTGACCACGCTGAAACCGGAGCGGGCCAGGAGGTCGCCCACACGTCTCGCCTCTTCGTACAGGGCCTCTCCCGCCACGGGCTCGCTGCTCCCGAAAACCGCGACGGCCCTGACTCGCTCTGGCAATCTGCCACCTCGAAATCGATTCCTGGCACCGCTCAGGCCGAATGATACCTGAGCCACTGAGCGCTGAGAAGCTTGCTTGGGAGGGATCCTCCGGTTGAGAGCCGGAGGATCCCTCCCCTCAGCGGCGCGCGCTCACAGCAGGTGGGGGGGAAGTGGAAGGAAAAGAATGCGCCGCTGTCAATTCAGCTCGACTTCAATACTCCCGTCTTCGACTTGAAGCTGGAGGGAATGGCCCGGCGGCAAACGCCTGACTTTCCTCCAGGCCTCCCGAGCATCGAGAATTTCCCCGTCGACCTCGAACATTGGCTCGCTCTGGCTGTGGCTGGCGAGAAAATCCACCAGCCCCACGGGAATTCGCAGCTGGGTCCTCCGCGGGCAGCCATGGGGCTCGGAGATCCGGATCGTGGCCCAAGTGGCCTCTCCGCCGGCGATAGCTTCCCGAGGCGTCAGCAAGTCGGAACAGAGAGAGTAAAGGAAGATGCCCGAAACCAGGCAGAAGGTCAGGAATTTCGATCCGCCGCTCAAGGAGCCTCCCATTGACACACCCCGGGGACGATCCCGATGTCTCTATAAACGAGAGAACGGGGAGAAAGGTTTAGTGCCTCTTAACCCTCATTTCCCCCGGGAAGGCGCGACTTGAGGCGGCGGAGCTGGGAGCCGATGGCCCTGAGCCGGATGGAGAGGCTCAGCAAATAGCCGGCCAAGACGATCCAGATGAGGGTGTAGGCCCAGAAAAGGTAGTTCAAATTCTTCATCTTATGCTCCCGGTATGGAGCCCTGCTCCTTGAGCTCCGCCAGGGACTCCTGAAGGAGTCCCAGCCGGATGCGCATGGCCAGGAGGAGGAGGAAGAGGAGGGTGAAAGTGGTCATGCAGAGCATGAAAGTCTTGAGCATGATCGGATCCAGCCCTTGCCCGCCGCTGGACTTGAAGACGATCGGGTGGTGTCCGCGCCAGAGGTGCACCGAATAATAGATGATGGGGACATCCAGAAACCCCACAATGCCCACCACCGCCGAAAGGCGTGCCGCCTGGGCCCGGCTTTCCGCCTGGGTCCGCAGAACCAGGTATGCCACGAAGACCATTTCCAGCACCAGGGTGGTGGTGAGGCGGGCTTCCCAGGTCCACCAGGTTCCCCACACCGGCCGTGCCCAGATCGGGCCCGTGAACAGCACGATGGCGCAGAAGAGAACCCCCAGTTCCGCCGCGGCGTGGGCCACCACGTCCCAGAGCAGGCGGCGGGTGACGAGATAAAAGATGCTGGCGACGAAGACGATGAAGAAGCCCAGGAATGCCACCCAGGCGGAGGGAACGTGGAAGTAGAAAATCCGCTGCACGGCGCCCATCGTCACTTCGTTGGGCACCACCCGGAAGACGCAATAGAGACTGAGGATCATCAGCGCCGCCACGAGGAGAAACAGGACCAGCTCCAAGCCTCGCAGCAACTTCTCAGTCTTTTCCACGGCAGACCTCATCACTCTTCCATTACGAAGTCGAACAGCAGCACACCGGCCACGGTGAAAATAACTCCAAAGCAGGCCGAGAGAGCAACCAGATAGCCGTAACTGTCCAGCGGCCGGCCGGAGAGGCAGAGCCGAGTGGCCTTCACGCCCCAGATCACCACCGGAGTCGCCGCGGGCAGGAGCAGGAGCGGCAGCAGCAACTCGCTTCTCCGCGTGCGGACCGAGATGGCCGCGAACAGAGTTCCCAGGGCGGAAAAGCCGACCGCATTCACCGTCACGACCAGACAGAGGCCGGGCAGGACGCGCAGGAGATCATAGCCGAAGAAGAGACTGGATAGGGGGAGAATCAGGACCTGGACCGCCAGGACGAACAGTGAATTGGCCAGAAACTTTCCCAGGAACACCGCGCTGGGATCGCAGGGACACAGCGCCAGTCCCGCGAGGCAATTCCTCTCCCTCTCGATGAGGAAGGAATTCTGCAGGCTCAGGATGGCGGAGAAGGTCAGGGTGATCCAGAGGATTCCTGCCCCTACGTCCTCGAATCCCAGCCCCAGTTTCTGGAAGTCGAAGGAAAAACTGAAGACGATCTGCACCAGGAGTGAGAAGAAGAAGGTCGAGGTAAAGCTCTCACGCGTTCGGAGCTCCTGCCGAAGGTCCTTTCCGCAAATGGTCAGAGTGGCAGAGCGAACGCGCAAAGAGTGGCCCTCAGGCGACTCGTTCTGCGAGCGAGGAGTAGACGCGCGCCAGCATGTCCAGGGTAAGCTCCTCCCGGCGGGCCTCGTAGGCCAGCGTGCCGCCCCAGAGAATGGCGACCCGGTGGGCCATCGAGAGCCCCGCCTCCAGATCGTGAGACGTGAACAGGACGGCCTTGCCACGCCGAGCCAGATCCGCCAGCAGAGTGCCGAGACGAAGAGTGGCCCTGGGGTCCAAGCCGGAAAAGGGCTCGTCCAGCAGGACCAGATCGGGGTCGTGAACCAACGCCCGGGCCAGGGCCAGGCGCTGCTGCATGCCGCGGGAATACTCCTCCACCGGATCGTCCTCGCGCCCCTCCAGCTCCACCTGTTCGAAAAGCTCCGCGCACCGGCGCTCAGGATCCTCGACGCCATACATCCGCGCATAGAAGCGAAGGTTGTCACGGGCGGTCAGGCGCTCGTAGAGCATGCTCTGGTGGGAGAGGAAACCGATCCGTCGGCGCGCTTTTGCCCGCTCGCTGCGGCGCGCGAGAGGGATTCCGTCCACGAACGCCTCGCCCTTCGAGGGCTGCAAAAGCGTCGCGAGGAGGCGCAGGAGCGTGGTTTTGCCCGCACCGTTGGGTCCGAAGAGGGCCAGAGCCTCGCCCCGCTGAAGATTGAGGGAGAGTCCTTGAAGGATTCGTCGTTGCCCGAAGCTAAAGTCCAGATCGAGAGCCTGGACGAATGCCGTCTGGCTCATCAGGGGCCCGGTTCCATCAGGGGGTGCCGACACGCTTTCGGGTCTCCGTCTCGAGCCGCCCTTCCAGTTCCTCCACCTGCCGCAAGATTTCCGCCGCCTCCCCCTGATATCGCGCCTTCAATTCGTGGTAATCCTTCTCGGACATTTTCCCCATGCGAAAATCAAACTCCACATCCCTCAGCGTGTCGTAGGCGACGTCCCGCAAAACCAGAAGATCCTTCAACTCGGAGGCGGGCTCGTAGTCGGCGGTTTTGAACTCCTCGCGGCCCATGAGAGGTCGAAGAATCCAGAATCCCAGACCTAGGGCCAACGCCAGAAACGCGACCACCGCCATCTCAGCGCTCCACGTCCTCAACTTCGTCTTCGACCCGCTTCAGAAACGAGGGGTCGGGCGCCCGCGCGCCGGGGCCCATCGGAGCGAGGGGAGGCTCGTGCCATGGGACCCTGGCCCAACGCCGCAAAGCCAGCACGAGAAAAGAGCCGGCGAGGAGCAGGACGGCGAACGGAGCGATCCAACCCACGAGATTGAAGCCTTGTGTCGTGGGGGCCGCCAGGATCTGCTCTCCATACTCCTCCACATAGGCACGCACGATCTGCTCAGGTGTCTGGCCGGAATCCAGGCGTCCCTTGACCTCTGCTCGCACGCGGTCAGCCTTGCCGCAGGTACAGTCCTTGATCGTGAGATTGTTGCAGCCGCAATCGCAGATGAGCTTGGCAGTGACGGTGTCCACGGCTTCCTGGGTGGAGAATGCCGCGGCCGAGGCGGAAAAGAGGAGCGCCATGCAAAGCCCCAGGCGGAAAGCTGACCTATGCAAACGTGCGCTCCTCGATGAGGCGGGTCCGGGCAAGAAGAGCGCGCTCTCGGGAATCCGGCCAGACCGCCACGTGGGTGCCGGCGAACAGCACGATCCATCCGATCCAGATCCAATTGATCAGAGGATTCAGGTAATACTTGAAGGTGGCGAGCCCGCTCTGGGCATCGAAGTCGATGAGGATGAAGTAGAGATCCTCGCGCAGCGTCGAATAGATGTCCACCTCGGTGGAGGGCTGATTGAAGCTCTTGTAGAAGTTCCTCCCCGGCTGAAGCAGACCCACTTCCTGCCCGCCGCGTGACAGGGCGAGGATCGCCTCGAACCGATCCATGTGCGCGTCGCTGGAGGAGGAAGTGTCCTGGAACCTGATTGTGTATCGTCCGGCCTGGAAGGACTCACCCCGGCGAAGCGAGAACGTGGCTTCCTGCCGGAAAAACGAAGACCCCACCACCCCCATGAGTATGAACACGACGCCCACATGCACCGTAAAACCGCCGTAGCGCCGCCGGTTCTTGCCAATCAGTTTCCCCAGGGCCGAGGGGAACGACTCTCCTGTGGATCGTTGTCGCGCGCGAGATCCTCGGTAAAACTCGTAAAACATCGTCCCCAGCACGAAGGCGCAAAGGGTGAAGGCCACCAGCGGTGAGAGCTCGCGAATCCCCAGAATCAGGAGCAAAGCGAATACCGCCATGGCGAGGGAGGCAGGATAGAGGAAGACGCGCATCAGGTGGCTCGCCGAGGCGCGGCGCCAGGCGATCAACGGACAGATGCCCGTGAGAGCCAGCAGCGCCATCGCCAGAGGGAAATTGACCGTGTTGAAGAAGGGCGGGCCCACGGTGATTTTCACGCCCCGCACCGCCTCCGAGAGCACCGGGAAGATGGTGCCCCAGAACACGGCGAAGCAGATTCCCACCAGAAGCAGATTGTTGAACAGAAAGCTGCTCTCGCGGGAAACGAAGGAATCCAGCCGTCCCTCGCTCTGCAGGCGCGGGAGGCGCCAAACGAGAAGCGTGACCGAGAAGGTGATGACCGTCCCAAGAAACAGGGCGAGCACCGTGCCCACGCCCGATTTCGCGAAGGCGTGGACCGACGAGATGACGCCGCTGCGGGTGAGAAACGTCCCGAAGATCGAGAGCGTGAAGGTGAGAATGATAAGGCTCATGTTCCAGACCTTCAGCATTCTCTTTTTTTCCTGGATCATCACAGAGTGAAGAAAGGCCGTGGCCGTCAGCCAGGGCATCAAAGCCGCGTTCTCCACCGGATCCCAGGCCCAATAGCCTCCCCATCCCAGCTCGATGTAGGCCCAATATCCTCCCAGGAGAAGTCCCACTCCCAGAAAGAGCCAGGCGAACAGCGTCCAGCGGCGGGTGGTGCGAATCCACACGTCCCCCACCCGGCCGGATAGAAGCGCGGCCATGGCGAATGCGTAAGGCACCGCGACGCCTACGTAGCCCAGATACAGGGTCGGCGGGTGGATGGCCATGAGCGGGGTCTGGAGCTGGGGATTGAGCCCTTTCCCGTCGGGCGGCGTGAATCCCAGGAGGTCGAAAGGATCGCTGGTGAAGTTCAAAAGAACCAGGAAGAAGACGGTGATCCCCGAGAGCGTGGCAACGACATAGGGGATCAGGCCGCGGTTCTGGTGCCGGTTCTGAACGATGACGATGGCCGAGAAGACCGAGAGGACCAGGACCCAGAGCAGCAGGGATCCGGCGTGTCCTCCCCAGAAGGCGGCTACCTTGAAAAGCGCCGGCATCGCGCGGCTGGAATAGGACGCCACGTACTCCACGTCGAATCGATCCTTCAGGAACAGGACACAGAGAGCCGACGAAGCGAGGCCCAGCACAGCGGTGACGGCGAGGGAGCTTCTTTCACCGCTGGTAATCAATGAGCGTGATCGGGTGAGCGCCCCCAGCGCTGAGGCGACGAGGGACCAGGCGGAGGCGATGAGCGCCAGGATGAGACAGAGACTGCCGAACTGGGGCATTCTCTACTCCGAGAGGATCGGGGGAATTCTACCGCCCTGGGGGGAGGCGCCAGACTGTAGAAAATTAGGGAGAGGCTGAATAGCTGGCCTTCTCCTGACTTTCGTACTTGGATGGACACTTCGCCAGGAGTGTGTGAGCTTCGAACACTCCATTGTTCATACTTCCCTCCACGACCACCTCCGCCTCATCCACGAAGGTGTCCGGGAGCTCCTTGCGAAACACCACCTTGAGAACGCCTTGACCGTCCGTCATCTGGAATCCCGCTCCCAGCACCCCGCTTTGCTTGGAGATGCTCCCTGGAACGACTTTGCCGTTTACTCGAAAGTGGTCATCCAAGCTGGAGGGGGGGTGCGCGAGGAATTCACTCACCGTCAGGTAATAAACCATGCTGCCGCGAAAGCTCAAGCCGACGAGGATCGAGAATGCCGCCAGCAAAATGGCGATGCTGATCGCAATCTTGGGACTGATCCGAGCTAACATACCACCCATCATCGAGTTGAATACTTCCCCGGGAGCTCATACTACCCTGCCGGTTCCAGGCGAGTCAAACAGTACTGGGTGCCAACGATGGGGATAGAAATTTATTTCCCAGAAGCCTTGACATTCTGAGCTGTGTAACTACATTTTCTTCAGATTCAGTATATACATATTTTTGAATGCTTATCCTACCTGTGCATCGAAAATATATATATACAACTCAGACAGTCACATAACCTCCCAAACAACAACCCGAACGGGGGACCGAAAGGTCCCCCACCCCCCTTCATCTCATCTCGCTGAACCGCATCGTCCCGCGCGCCGGTAAAGTCTTGACTTCACAAGACGTTGACAACAGCTGATTCCCATCGTAGACTGCCAGTTCCTTTCCAGGATGGTGCATTCACCATGTTCAGACAGGCCATTGAGAGGCTTGAGAAGGAACTTCGCCAACTCGAGCGGGAATACCGGCATGATCTCCCCAAGGAAATCAAGAAAGCCCTGGCCATGGGAGACCTGCGCGAAAACGCCGAGTATCACGCGGCGCTTGAGCGGCAAAGCTACGTCAAGGCGAAGATCGGCAACATCAAGAAGCGCCTGCAAGAAATCTCCATGATCAAGGTCGAGGCGCTTCCGAAGGACAAGGTCGGACTCGGATCTACCGTCGTGCTCTACGATCTCAAAGAAGAAAAGGAGATCCGCTATGAGTTGGTCTTTTCCGAGGATGCTGATGTGCCGCGCGGCTACATCTCCATCACCTCCCCCATCGGAAAAGGGCTCGCCGGACGCCGCGAGGGAGAAGAGGTCGCCATCCAGGTTCCCAGCGGGGTGAAGCGTTTCGAGATTATCTCCCTCCAAACGGTGCACCAGAAGGAAATCGCCGCGCCACAGCCGAGTGAAGACGAGGAATAGTCGACGATGAACCGCCGGGAATTCCTGGACCTCCTCTCCCGGAAGGTTCTGGTGCTGGACGGCGGTCTCGCGACGTTGCTCCTTGCCGACAAAACTCCCGGCCCGGACTTCTGGGCCAAGTCGGTTCTTGAGGCGCTCAAGGCAATGGCATCCGGCAAAGGAGGTCCGTTGGCGGCCGAGCCGAATGCAGGGCTGCCGCGCTGGTTTGGAGGGAAAAGACGCTACCAGGAGGATCCCTCCGTGCTGGTCCGGTATGCGCCGCGGTATGTCCGTGAAGGCGCCCGACTCATCGGCGGCTGTTGTGGTACGACACCCGCGCACATTTCTGCCCTGCGAAGGGCACTGGTCTGAGGACAAAGACGATGTCGATCCATTCCTGGCGCCGCAGGACCGCGCTGTCATTGCTGTACCTTCTCATTGCATTTTCTGCCTCGTGCGCTCCGGAAGTGGACGTAGAAAAGCTCTTTGTCCAGTCCAACTCCGACGACTACGAAGAGCGGCTCGAGGCGCGCCAGAGACTGAGTCAGCTCGTGGAAAAAGGGGAGGTAGAGCCCTTCGCCCGCGGTCTGCAGAGCCGCAATGCGGAGACCCGCGTCCAATGCATCCTGCACCTCCTGGTCATTCAGAGTCCCGAAGCCAAAAAACCCCTCGTGGAGGAACTGGAGCTTTCCAGGCGCTTCAACGTGTTCTACAACCCCATCCGGCTGGTGCCGGTCTCCACTCCAAGCGACAGCCGGATCATGGTGGCTAACATCCTGTGGACCAAAGGAGGAGATCCCGGAGCGGCGGAGATACTTGCGAAAAGCTACGGGAAAGAGCCTGACCTGGATACTCGCGTCGCCACGGTGTTTGCCCTGGGCGCACTCCACGATCCCGCTGCCGTCCCCGCTTTGAAGAGGGCCCTGAGGGACACGGATTTGAAGGTAGTCAAGGCGGCGTTGGAGGGCCTCAGCTTGCTGCAGGCGCCCGGCGTCTCGCAGAGCCTTCTAGAAGGACTCTCCGACAGCCGTGAGGAGGTGCGTGCCAACAGCGCCTCGGCGCTCGGCGGATTTCATGATTCGGCATCGAGTGAGGCGCTGCTTCAGGCGATTCACCAAGATCCCTCCATGAAGGTCCGTCTGGCGGCTCTCGGGGCCCTCTCCAATGCGGGCGGATTCAGCGCCTTCGCTCCGATTCTCGGTTTTCTGAAGGACCCGCATTCCTCAGCCGAGATGAAAGAGAAGGCGGCGACGGCCCTCCAGGAGATGACTGGTCAGGATTTTGGCGAGGATGCGGCGCGCTGGGCCGGGTGGTGGGAGCATAACAAGTCCTCGCTGAAGCAGTAGAGGAATCGATGTCGCTCTCCTTTCATGAAAGAGTCGTCGAGGCCCTGCGACAGGGCAAGCGCCTCGCTATCGCGACCATTATCGACTCCGCCGGCTCCACTCCACGGAAGGAAGGAGCCCGAATGGCTGTCCTGGAAGGAGGCGAATTGCTCGACTCCATTGGAGGCGGTGCTTTGGAAGCGCTTGTGGTGGAGGATGCAAAAGGGTTGATCCTCACCGGGGGATCGATGGTGAGGGAGTACCTGCTGAAGGAGGGCGATGAACCGGGATGCACCGGAATGATCTGCGGGGGACGGGTTCGGGTGCACCTACAGGTGGAGTTGCCACCGGAGCGCCTCCTCATCTTCGGGGCAGGTCACGTGGGGGCGGCTCTTGCCGCCTTGACACCGGCTCTGGGGTTCGCCACAACCGTGCTGGACGACCGACCGGAATTCCTGGAGGTGGGACGCTTTCCGGGACAAGTGCAGCTCTTGCGGATGGGCTCTGGCATGTCCGGAGACCTGCCGCCGGTGGATGCTTCCACCTACGTGGCAATCGTGACCCGGTGTCACCGGACGGATCTGGAGGCGCTTCGACGAGTGCTCGGAACCTCCGCCGGGTACGTCGGCTTGATCGGAAGCCGGCGGAAGGTGCGGGTGATCGTGGAACGGCTCCGGAGGGAAGGATTCTCAGAATCACGCCTGAGCGGCTTGCGAGCTCCCATCGGAATCCCCGTCGGGGCCTGCACTCCTGAGGAAATCGCCGTGAGCATTGCCGCAGAGATGATCCAGCTTCGCAGGGGTCTGGTTGCGCCGCGCAGCGCGTCGCTCCCCGTCGGATTGATTCAGCCCGCGGAGAGGCATCGGAAACGGGACATCTGAGCTTTATCGATGACGCGGGAGCTCAGAGTATGCGGAGTTCAGCGGTCCTGGCCCGCGCCTTTTGAGTCCTTCCAGCAAGCTTCAGCATGAGCAGGGTCGAGAGGATTTTAATCCCCGCCCGGATGGTCCCGGAGACAGTGCCGGTGATTTTCGAGACCCCCACCCGTCGCCGATAGCTAACCGGAACCTCCATGGTTCTCCATCCCGCCAGGGCTGCGCGTGCCTGCATCTCCACGGTCCAGCCGAAGTTCGTATCCTTCATCCCCAGATCCATCAGCCGGGAGTAACGGACTGCGCGAAATGGACCGAGGTCCGTATAGCGCACGCCATAGAGCGCCCGAAGGAGAAACACCGCCAGGCGATTGCCGAGCCTTGCCTGGGGCAGGAGGGCTCCTTCCTCCGCCTTGCCCAGGGTACGCGAGCCGACCACCAGGTCGAAGCCGTCCTCCTGGATGGGAGCGAGGAGCTGGGGCATTTCGTTGGGATGGTCGCTGAAATCACCGTCCAGGAAGACCACGATGTCCGGCGACGGAATTCGGAGGTATTCCAGTCCCGCTAGGCATGCCGACCCGTAACCGCGTCGAGTCTGGGTGATCACGGTGGCCCCCATCTCGGCGGCGACCCGGGCCGTGGCATCGGTCGAGCCATTGTCAACGACGACGATCTCTTGCACCAGATTCACCGGAATGCCGCCCAGAACCAGCGGGATCGATCGCTCTTCGTTGAAAGCCGGGATGATGACGCAAGTGCGCAGAGGCGAGGGAGCGGGCTCGCGCTTGGGGGAGCTGT
Organism: Acidobacteriota bacterium; assembly: GCA_022616665.1. GTDB lineage: Bacteria > Acidobacteriota > Polarisedimenticolia > Gp22-AA2 > AA152 > AA152. The sequence goes on along the minus strand of JAKEFJ010000048.1, from coordinate 18,889 downwards.
CACGGGGCGTCATCGGCGTTTCTCGCCTTTGCAGGTCTTCTCATCGGGTGCTAATATCTGCGCGGCCGGATGCCTATCCTACTCACTCTGGAGTGAAATGCCGGAGCCTGCCGAGCAGAATCGTCCCAAGGGTATCCTTCTTGACTTGTTGGAATCCATGCGTCCGCAGCAGTGGATCAAGAACCTCCTGTTGCTGGCGCCCCTCCTGTTCGCCAAGGGTCTGGGCGACTCGACGAGAGTCTTAGAGGCCCTCCTTGCCTTCCTCATTTTCTGCGCCCTGTCCTCGGGCGTTTATCTGCTCAATGACGTCCTGGATTTCGAGAAGGATCGCAAGCACCCGGTCAAGTCGAGGCGACCCATCGCTTCCGGGCGGCTGAAAGTGGGCACGGCAGTGGTCATCCTGGTTTTTCTCCTGCTGGGGTCGTTGACCGCAGGTTTCGCGCTAACGCCCTACTTCGGGGCCGCGGGACTGGCCTACGTCCTGCTCAACCTGGGATACTCGTTCTGGCTGAAGGAAATGGTCATTCTGGATGTGATGATCATCGCTTTCGGGTTCGTCCTGAGGGCCCTGGCTGGGGCTCTGGCCATCCAGGTCGAAATCTCTCCCTGGCTCATTCTCTGCACCATCATGCTGTCGCTCTTTCTGGCGTTCTGCAAACGCCGCCGGGAGCTGGAGCTGCTCGCGGATGGGGCCCGGGACCATCGGCCGGCCCTGAGAGAATACTCGGTGCTGTTCCTGGACCAGATGATCTCCATCACCACCGCCTCCACGGTAGTTTGCTATTCCTTCTACACCATCTCTCCTGAGGTGGAGCAGAAGCTGGGCACGCATCACTTGTTTGTCACCATCCCCTTCGTCCTCTACGGAATTTTCCGCTACCTCTACCTGGTCCACCAGCGGGGTCAGGGAGGAAATCCAGCCTCCTCTCTCCTCACCGATCGACCGCTCCTTGCTTGCGTCGCCCTCTGGGCGTTAGTGGTCGCCGGCATTCTGTATTTTGATACCTTTCGATAATTGCAAGTCGATGGGTCTGACGCTAGAATAAGCGGGAAAGGCCCGTCTGGACGGAACTTCCCCGGAGCTGCCGATGACCTCATCCCGTGTTGCCGTGATCCGCACCGACCCGAGCAGGGTGCTCAACGATTATGGACGCCTCATGCACCTGGCGGACTATCGCCAGGCCCTGGATCCTTCCATTCCGCTCCTCTTGAAACTGAACCTTTCGTGGACCAAGTACTTCCCATCCTGCTCCAGTCAGCCGTGGCAACTGGAGGGGGTGCTCGGAACGCTCCGGCAGGACGGGTACTCCAACGCGCGGCTCACGCCGGTGGAGAATAAGACGGTCGTCACCGAGCCGTGGGCGGGAGCGAGAGACAACCGATGGCTTCCCGTGCTGGATCGGTTCGGATTGAAGTTCCAGCCCCTGACCGAAGTGAGCTGGATGGTCTACCATTTCAAGTCTCCCTTGCTGCGCTTGAACCAGATTTTCCCCGAGGGGATTGAGATTCCCTCCATCTACCCGGGCAGAAACATCCTCCACCTTCCCACGGTAAAGACCCACGGGCATTCCACCACCACCGGGTCCATCAAGAATGCCTTCGGCGGACTGCTCAAAGAAGTGCGCCATTACGCCCACAAATACATCCACGAAGTGCTGGTGGATCTCGTGATGATGCAGCGCGAGATCCATCCCGCCGTTTTCACCGTCATGGATGGGACCGTGGCGGGGAATGGCGCCGGGCCGAGGACCATGGTACCGGTGATCAAAGACGTAATCCTCGCTTCAGCCGATCCGGTGGCCATTGATGCGGTGGCGGCTAAGCTCATGGGGTTCGACCCCCTGAGCATCCCCTACTTGCGAATCTGCCACGAACGAGGCCTTGGAGTTGGCGATCCAAAGCAGATCGAGGTGGTCGGGGATTCCATCGAAGGAGAGAGTTGGGGATTCAAGACGAGCAAGAGCTTCGTCATCTGGGGAGATCAAATGCTCCGGCTGGGGCCGCTTCGGTTTCTGGAGAAGCTGGCGCTGCATTCCCCGCTGGTGGTTTGGGCGCCCTTCGCCTCCAACGTCTACCATGACTGGATGTGGTACCCCACGGTGGGTCGAGCAAGGATTTCCCGCTTCAGAGGCACCAAATGGGGCCGGATGTTCGATGAACGCTACGGGGGCGGAACTCCCATGGGGGCAGGCCAGACGGCACCCTTCCCGGCCTCCTCTCCCGGCCCAGCCCGCTGAGGATTCCCGGCGCCTTATCCCTCGGGAGGTAATCCTATTTGCCGTCGCGCGAGGCGAATCAAGCGCTCTCCCCGGGCGTCGCCCTCGTGCTCGCGGTCCTGGCGATTTCCTGGGGTTCCATCTTTGTTCGGCTCTGTCATGCCCCGCCGCTTTCCATTGCCTGCTATCGGATGGCGCTGGCGGCAGCGCTGCTGGCTCCCTTTGCGCTTCGCAGGCTTCATTTCTCTTCAATCCCTTCCAACGTGCTCGGCCGCATCGTGTTGGCCGGCGCGTTCCTGGCCGTCCATTTCGGGGCGTGGATATGGTCGTTGGATCTCACCAGCATCGGTAGCTCGGTGGTGCTGGTATCCACCCAGCCGCTGTTCTCGGCGCTGATTTCAGGATTCGCGCTTGAGGAGCGCGCGCCCGCCAAATTCTATGTGGGGATTGCCGTCTCGGTGGCGGGAACTCTGCTCATCTCGCGAGCCGATTGGGGGATCTCCGGCAAGCGCCTCATGGGCGACGCCTTGGCGGTGGTGGCTGCCGCGGCCGGCGCCGGATGCTTCGTGGTAGGGAGAGCGGTTCGCAGCCGGGTCTCTTTCGTGACCTACTTTTTTCTCCTCTGCGCGACCGCCGCGATCTTTCTCGCCGCGGCCGCCCTGGCAGCGAGACAGCCCCTCACCGGCTACCCAGCAAGGGACTACTTCTACCTGGCAGCCCTCGCCATCCTTCCCACTTTGGTCGGCCACGGCTGCCTCAACTGGGCTGTGCGACATCTCAGAGTTTACCTCGTGAATCTGGCGGCCTTCGGCGAGCCCATCCTGGCCACGGTCTATGCCTGGATTCTGTTCGGGGAGCCGATCACACCGTCGCTCCTCGCCGGGGGAGGAATGATCGCCTCCGGCATTCTCCTTTCACTCCAACCATCGAAATCCGCGCCGCTGGGATCTCATTGAGATGGGCCGGACCAAGCGGGAAGTGGTGCTCCGCCTCGGCTCCTCGCTGACCGAGCTTCGCGGAATCGGCCCGCGCCGGGCTGAATGCCTGGCTGAAGCCGGGATCGCCACCGTGGAGGACCTTCTCATGGTCCTCCCATTCCGGTATGAAGACCGCAGCCGCTTCATTCCGGTTGCTGATCTCTTGGTGGATGCTCCAGCGACGGTGCGGGGAACGGTACGAAACGCCCGCCTGAGGAGAACCAGGATTCGCGGATTCACTCTTTTCGATCTGCGGCTGGAGGACGAGACCGGCGGGATTGCGGCTCGATGGTTCAACCAGCCTTATTTGCGGAATGTCCTGAAGGACGGCAGCCTGGTGGTGCTTCATGGCGTCCCGTCTCTCCCAGAACAGGGGCCTCCACTCCCCCTCTTCAAAAACCCTCAGTTCGAGGTGCTGGGCGATGACCCTGAGGGTACTCACACGGGACGGATCGTCCCCATCTATCGGCGCACTGCGGATCTGTCCACGCGCTCGTTGCGCACCCTCATCCATCGGGCGCTTGCGACGCTTCCCGAAGCGATGGAGGACCCGCTACCTGAAGCGACGGTGCGGCGCTTGTCGCTCGAGGATCGAGCGAGCGCCCTGCGAAACGTTCACTTCCCGCCTGCCGGGACCGAGGCGAGCCTCTTGGCGCAAGGGCTCACCATCTCCCATCGAAGGCTGGCGCTGGAAGAGCTGTACCGCCTCCAATGCGCATTCGCCCGCGCCCGCGGCCAACGCCGCTCACGCGAGGGATTCCCATGTTTCGTTCCCCCCGATCGGCAAGAGGGACTGATCGCCCTCGCTCCCTTCAACCTGACGGATGCGCAGAAAAGAGCGCTGGCGGAAATTCTGGCGGATCTCGGCAGGAGCTATCCCATGGGGCGGCTGCTTCAAGGAGATGTCGGGTGTGGCAAAACCGTGGTGGCACTCCTGGCGGCGATTGCGGTCATGGAGAGGGGGTATCAAGTGGCCTGGATGGTTCCGACCGAGATCCTGGCTGAGCAGCACGCGCGTAGCGCCGAAGAGTTACTGAGCAAGACGAGCCATGCAATGGCCCTGCTCACGTCCCAATCTCGAGTTTCGTCAGGAGGGGAGCTGCTGGCTTCCATCGCCCAGGGTCGCGTGGGCTTGGCAATCGGAACCCATGCTCTGATTCAGGATGCGGTCCGCTTCCGGCGGCTGGCGCTGGTTGTGGTGGATGAGCAACATCGATTCGGTGTCCGACAGCGGGAGCTTCTTGGAGGAAAGGGGAGCAACCCCCACCAGCTCATCATGACCGCGACTCCCATCCCTCGCTCACTGGCTATGGCCCTGTATGGAGACCTGGATGTTTCTCTTATCGATGAGATGCCCCCCGGGAGAGTGCCGGTCAGGACGGCCGTACGGGCTCCTCAAGAGAGGGAGAAGGTTTACCGATTCATTCGGGAGGAAGTGGGACGCGGGGGAAGGGCGGCCATTGTGGTTCCAGCCATTCGAGACTCGCAGCTGGCGCCGGAAAGCTCGGCCATGAATACCTTTCGCCGGCTCTCTTCCAGCGTTTTCCCGGATCTACAGGTCGGACTCCTTCATGGCAAGCTCTCCTGGGAAGAGCGCCAGCGGATCATGCGGGAGTTCTCAAGTGGAGCGGTCCAGGTTCTGGTTTCCACCACCGTATTGGAGGTGGGTGTGGATGTGCCTGAGGCGTCCGTCATGGTGGTGGAGCAGGCGGACCGATTCGGACTGGCTCAGCTTCATCAGATCCGCGGTCGGGTCGGGCGCGGAATTCGCCCATCCTGGTGCATCCTGATTCCGGCGGAGCGAACCACGCCCCAGGGAGTGGAGCGCCTGAGAATCTTGGCTGAGATTTCCGATGGTTTTGAGATTGCGCGTCGAGATCTCTCGCTGAGACGCTCCGGGGAATTTCTTGGAGTCCGGCAATCGGGAACTCCTGATCTGCGAGTTGCTGATCTCCCGCGCGATCTGGATCTGCTGGAGGTGGCTCGTGCGGAGTTGGAAGATCGGTTCGGCAAATCCTTCGACTCGTGAAGTCGCGAAGCTTATCCTCGAATATTCTCCTTCACTGGATTCCCCTCAATCAAGCATCGGTATGGTTCTGCCTGTGTCCGGATTGTTTCATTCTGTTCGAAGTGCACCTTCGCACCTTCGCATCCATACTGCTCATAATTGGTTTCCTTCGAACAAGTTAGAATGGCAAAAACGAAACTGTTGGGCGGTCGATGTCAACAAACTGAAGCCAGTTTTTCTCTTGACAAGCAACTAGTTACGCCGTATCGTACCACCCATACGGACGAGCAAACAGCTCGGAGCAGGTGTTTCCATCCAGAAACTGGGCATGGAAGCAGCTGAGTCGAGTATCGAGAGAAAAAGGGAACGTTGACAGTCCCCGGTCGGGGAACTGCCAAGCAAAAGGCGGGGTGTCGAACAGAACAACTGACGCAAACAGGCAGGGGTGTATCGTGCTAAGAATAATCTCCCCTCATCATCGGATAACGAGTCAGGCCTGTTTCTCGCGTCAAATATACGACGCCCCCTCGGTGCTGTCAATCCCGAAATTGTAATTTTTCGATTCTCTGGGGCGGGATTCCCAGAGAGGGATATCCCCATTTCAAAAAGGAAATGGGTAGCCGAGCTCTATTCAAGGCTAAATCGGTACAAAAGCGTATCTGCTTGCTTCCCGTTCTCGTGGCGGAGTGAAACTCGATGGCTTGGGCCCTGGCCCGAGGAGGTTCGTTGATGTGGAAGTGTCTCCCGCGTGTCACCGCAGCGTGGGTTCTCGCCCTGGCGATCGCTTCGCCTGGCTTGGCTGCCCCGCCCATTGCCGAGAAAGCGCCCGACCCTTCCACCGCCGGGGATTACCGCATCGGCGTTGGGGATGTTCTGAATATCCAGGTCTGGAAGGAAGTGGACTTGACTCGCTCTGTTCCCGTTCGACCCGACGGAAAGATCTCATTTCCACTGCTGGACGATCTTCAGGCGGCGGGACTCACGCCCCTGGAGCTGAAACTGGTGCTGACCGAGCGATTGAAGCAGTACCTGAGCGAGCCCCGGGTCACCGTGCTCGTTGAAGAAGTGAACAGCTACAAAGTCTATGTGATGGGTGAGGTGGTCACTCAGGGCGCCCTGATCTTGAAAAACAAGACCGATCTCCTGCAGGTCATTTCGCTGGCCGGGGGCTTCACCGCCTTTGCGAAAAAGAAAGAAATCATCATCATCCGTAATAACGGTAAAAACGGCGCGCGAATCACCGTCAACTACGAAAAAATCCTCAGCGGCAAAAGCCCGGAGCAGAACTTGATACTCGAGCCCGGCGACACGGTGGTCGTGCCGTGAGCAGCCGATCCCCTCGTTCCCACCGACCCATTTCGATGAGCCTCTCGCTGGGACTGGCCCTGGCGGGTGGGACCGGAATCGCCCGGGGCCAGGCCCTCGCGGTAGGAACCCAGGGACCCGATGAATATCATCTAACCGCGACCATTGGTGAGCGACCCAACTCGAATGTCTTCTTTTCCGCTGGCGCTCCCCAGAGTGATTACATCACCACGTTGGCCCTGGAGCTGAATGTGAGGCGCCACACCCCCAGGACGGAGTGGTCGCTCAATTACCGGCCGGTCCTGAGCCATTATCTGGATTTTTCGGAGTTGGACTCCTTCAGTCAGGCCTTCTACGGTGCGGCCAACTACCGCTTGAGCGAGCGCACAAGCTTGCAGATTCGCGAGGCTTTCACGTTGAGCCGCGATCCCATTATCGTGGCGACCCCGGAAACCGGCGACTCACCCATTCTCACGAATACCCAGAAACGATGGCGCAACCTCTCGGGGGTAAATTTTTCGCAAGGGCTTTCCCGTTCCCTCTCGTGGACGGGGGGTGTCCAGTACTACGCCAATCGATTCGACGATCCTGATTTCACCGACAATAACGGTCTCATTGGCAATGTGAGCTTGACTGGAGTCCTGGGAAGGGAAGACACCCTGACAGGCCTCTATGCTCCAGCGTTCATCACCTTCTACTCTTCAGAGCCCGCGTTCAATGCCGATCCCTGTGCTGGGGCCGTTGCGGATCAACTGGTGACCCAGACCGTTTCCCAAACCCAGGGATCCACCGCTAACCAGTTCGGGATCGGCTGGGATCATTCGAGGGCCGGAGCGTGGTCTACGGAACTCTATGTGGGCTCTTCCCTGGTGGATCAGCAGGTGCGCGACTACACCCGAACGATTATCTGTCAACCTGGACAAATCGAATCGGAGACCAACGAAACGGATGAAAGGAGCCGGAGCCAGCGCTTGTTCATCGGTCGGGCCGGTATGAGGCGGTCGTTCCTTCGATTCGATCTGGAGGGCGGGTATCAGCGTCGGCTCACGGCTGACACAGGCGCCGACACCGTCACCGTGGGAGACTCACTCTACGCGAGCTTCCATTCGAAGATTGGCCGGAATTTCACCTACGGAATCGCGCTGGACTACAGCAAGTGGGAATCGTTGGGTGGCGCTACCACCGCCGTGGACATCGAGTCCGAGGGTTTGGCTCTGAGCGGCGGCTACTCCATCACCGAGTGGTGCAGTCTCACCGCGCTTGCCAACTTCCGCGAGCAAAAAAACTCAGGGGTGGCTGGCGACACGCAGCGTGTAGACAATTACTTTCTTGGAATGACGTTCAGGATTTTCTAGCTGGGGGAGTCTTAAACAAAGAGGGGCAAGGTAAACATGGCGAGAAAAGAAGAAATCCTCACCAGTGCAGAGGCTCGAAGGTATCTCAAGATCGGCCGGACCAAGTTGTGGCAGCTCACCCGGGAGCAGGTGATTCCCTGCTACCGGCTGGGGAGCAGTCCAAACGCCTCGCTTCGCTACAAGAGGTCGGAGCTGCTGAGATGGCTCGAAAAGAACAGGCTCGTCCCCGCGGGCGAAATCGAGAGTGCCGGCAACGGTAACGGAAGCCGCAGCTAGGGTCGGAAGGAGCGCATCGTGTCGTTCTGGTACGCAGTCCAGACCAAACCCCGGCGAGAGCGGCTGGTGTCGGCCGCTTTGGGACGTGCGGGTCTGGAGACTTATTGCCCCAGCATCCGTCAAAGACGCCGTCGCGCAGGCAAGCGGTTTTTCGAAGAATCGCCGCTTTTTCCCGGCTATCTCTTCGTGAAGCTCTTCTTTGCGAAGGACTATCCGGGGATCCGATGGACCCCGGGTCTGGTGCGTGTGATTACCAGTGGTGACTCACCGGTTCCGATCGGCGAGGAGATGCTCGCGGAGATTCGCAAGCTGGAGCGCGTCGTGCTGCGCCATCGACCGCACCGCCGCTGCCTCGCGCCAGGAGCCCGGGTGCGGATTGTGGAAGGACCTTTCGCCGGCTTTGAGGGGAGCGTGGAAGCGCACCTCAACGGCGGCGAGCGGATCCGAATCCTGCTCGAGCTTTTCCGGCGCCAGGCAGCACTCGACTGTGATCCAGAGTTCCTGCGGCCGGTAGCTGCGGCTGGCTTAGGTTCGTAAGTTTTTCTAATTAAACGGTTTAACGCGACGGGAGAGAGCGCCCTCAATGGCGGAGCTACACCTTCATAAGGATTTAGAGAATTCCGTGAGAGCCCCGCGGAAACCGGGGGAGACCTGGGATGGGATCACATCCTGGACCCGAGGCTCCGCGCCTGTCTGGCGCAGTCTCTTGTTTCCGGCGCCTGGGCAGCGGGCGATGGTCCTGGGCGAACCGGGCGCCGAGCTGCTCAAGCTCCTCAAAGCCAGCGGCGTTCAAGTCGAGCGAGGCCTCTCCGCTCCGCGGGCCGTAGGCGGTCGAGGATTCGATTTCATTCTGGAGGAGATTGGCGGATGGAGCTCCAGGCTTCACCGGGAAAAGGCCGCAGCGATGCTGACCGAGGACGGCCGCTGGATTGTCGCGCTTCACGGGGAGCGCGCCGTGGGGCTCAAGAGCCGAATCATCCTCTCTCAGCTTCGCCGGCAGGGATTCGGAATCGTCGACCGGTATTACGCGCATGCCTCTCTTTGGTCTCCAGAGGTGCTCGTGCCCCTGGAACGAAATGAGCCGTTCGACTTTTTCCTGCGGCTGATCGTGGGGGGTGGCGCCATGCGCCGTGCGGCGATCCTTGCGGCGTTCCAGGTGCTCCGCCGCTTGGGAATACACCGGGAATTTTTACCCAATTGCATCGTCGTGGCCAGGAGATCGCGCTGATGGATGTGCTGTCGGAAACCTATCGAGATTTTGCCGCCATGGGGCTGGGAGTCTCGCCGCGCGACATCGCGGTGATGATGATCCACCGTCCCCATGGAGACAAGAACTATGCCGACCAGTCTCTCTATTTCTTTTTCCTGCCGCAGCAACGGTATCCAGCCGCGGTGGGAAAGGTGGGATTCGATTTGGCTGGCATCAAGCACCTCGACCAGGAGCATCGCGGTCTGCAGGCGCTGTGCCAGACCGGCGAGCGTCTTCCGGCAGGGTCTGTGCCGAAACCGTTGCTTTACCGGGAGGTGGCGGGCCGGCGAATGCTCCTCCAATCCGCACTCAAGGGCGAAAAGATTTCCAAGTGGGTCACGCCGGGAATGCGGTTCAACGGGCGGTGCATTCGCCTGTTGAATTGGGTTTCAAGCTGGAGTGCCAGCCTGGGGAAGGCTACCCGGGGTGAGGCGGGTGGATTGGTACCGGTCTGGACCGAAGAATTCAGCGTGAAGCTGGACCGGACAGGGCGCTCTCGGACACTTCTGGAATCAGCCGCCCGTGAGGTGTGGGAGGGATTTGGAGGATCCTTCCCGTCGGTGCTTGCGCATGGCGATTTTTGCGGTGAGAACATCCTCGAATACGGGCTGCATTACGGAGTCATCGATTGGGAACTCTGCGACGAGCTCTCTCTGCCCGCTTATGACCTTTTGGACGTCTGCCTCTGGCTGGCGTTTCGCAGCGAAGGCTCCGGGCGCTGGGATCCATTCGGCGCCCTGGATCGGCTCCTCAAGGGCCGCGATCCCTTGGCTTCCGAGCTTCGCCGAACCCTTGGGCGCTATGCAAGCAAGATGGAATTTCCCACAGCGATTCTCCCGTCCCTGCTGGCCCTGGCGTGGGCAGGTTTCTGCCTCAAGAAATTCCGCTATCTGGAGCAGGACGAGACCGGCAACTTCGCCCGCGCCCGTGCCGGAGTTCGAAAAATCCTGGAGACACCTTCCGACGTTCTCTCGGGGGCGAAAGAGATTTCATGAACATGGGCCGGCTGGCGCGCAATATCACGTCAGGATACGCAGGAGCTGCGGTGAACGGACTGATGCTCCTGGTCCTCACACCGATGGTCATAAGCCACCTGGGTGCCGTGGAGTATGGGCTTTGGGTGATGGCCACGGCTCTGGGAAGCTATTTCGGCTTTCTCAACGCCGGGAGCGGCGCCGCCGGCGTCCGCTCCGTGGCAGCCCACGTGGACGCGGGGCGCGCCGAGCAGGCCAATCGAGAGCTTGGATCCATCTTCCGCATCTACCTCGTGGTGGGAATGGTCGCATGCGCCGGTCTCATCCTCTTGAGCTTCACCGCGCTCGACAGGTTTCACGTCACGTCCCAGCGCCAGGGTCCGGTGCGTGTTTTGCTCATTCTCATCGCCTTGAATTTTCTGGTTTCATTTCCCTTCGGAGTGACCCGCAGCGTCCTGGCAGGACTGCATTGTTTTGGCCTCTTGAATGCCATCGAAGTGTCGACCGCGTTGTTCCGGCTCGTGGCCACAGCGGCCCTTCTCAACGCGGGATTCGGGGTGGTTTCGCTGGGGGCAGTTCAGCTGGTTGCTTCCATCTCCGGGCACCTGGCGCGCTGGCTGACGATTCGTCGCATCGCTCCCGGGATCCACTTCACCGGAGGGGGCGCCTACCGGGGCCTGGAACGGGGAGCCTCCCTCTTTTCTTTCCTTTCATTCGGCTACGAGAGCGTCAGGACCCTTTTCGAGAACGCCGACCTCCTGATTCTGGGAATCCTGGCGGGACCCCAGGTGGTGGCGTTGTTCGCGGCGGGAGCAACGCTGGCTTCTCTCATCCTGAAGGGTCTCCAACCCATTTCCGGCGTCCTCTTTCCGCTCGCATCGCGCGCCGACGCTGCGGAGGGAGGTGCCGCTGCCGCCAGGATGCTGGAAGTCGCGACGCGCGTGAACCTCGCCCTTGCCATGCCGATCGTGACCCTGCTGATGGTGGACGGGGGAGCGATCCTGCGGCACTGGGCCGGTGAAAGCTTCGTGCAAGGCCTGCCAGCGCTGCGCGCCCTCGCCCTCACGGGCCTGGTGGGAGCCGCATCCTTGACCGCTACGACGCTGCTGTTCGGAGCGGGAAGAGTCTCGGATCTGCTCAAGGCCGAGTCCGTCCGATATGCGCTGAATCTGGTCCTCGTGGTGGCCGGTTACCGGCTATTCTCCCTGGCGGGTGCGGCGCTGGGCACGCTGATCGCCACAATGGGAGTGGACCTGTTCCTCATCCTCAGGCGCGGGTGCGCCTGGGCGGGAGTGCAGTCATCGGGGTTTTTGCTGCGCTCCATTGCCGCGCCTCTGGGTGCAGGCTTGCCGGTGGCCCTGGTGATGTGGCTGTGGAAGAGCTGGATTCCCGATCCGACGCTTCCGATCCTGGCGGCGCGTGGAGCAACCTGCCTGGCGGGATTCGCTCTGGTCTACGGCTTGAGCGGAACGTTCCGGGAAGAGCGGCGGCTCGTGGGAAGAGCCTGGGCGGAGGTCACGCGATGAGGGGCGCCGGGCTTTATCGGCCGGAGGCGACTGTGCCGCCGCCGTTCGGCCAGATCCGCATGAAGGAGTGGATCCTCCCACTGCTACTATCGGGGCTTCTCATCGTCATCGTCGGGATCCCTTATTGGGATGCTTATTCTCGCCAGAGCGCCACGGAAAGATTCATGGGGCTGGTGGGGACCGACGCCATCGATGACAACAATGTCTATCTGGCGCTCATGCGCCAGGCTTCCGAAGGAAAGGCTCTCTTCACCAACAACTTTACTCCTGAGCCCAATCCTCCGGCGCTGTTCAATTTTCTTTATCTGTCCCTGGGACGGCTCTCCGGCTGGATGGGATGGAGTCTTGACTTCACCCATCGGCTCTTCGGGGCAGTTTCCATCGTCTTGCTGGTGCTTACCGCCTATTCCTTCATCGCCACGGCAATTCGCCGGCCCTTCTACCGCAGATTCGCCCTACTCCTGGCGTGCTTCGGAGGAGGCCTCCTCTGGTTCACCCGTATCGTCCTGCGGGCAACCGGTCTCGACCTCAGGCCGGTGAGTAACTGGCTGGTAGAATTGAATCTATTTCACGCCATGATCGTCTACCCGCACTTTATCTTTGCCGCGGCCCTCATGACCGGCTCCCTCGCCCTGCTGCTGAAATCGGAGCGGGTCAGGCGGTTTGGCCCCGCCCTGGCAGCCGGCTGCTGCGCGGCCGGGCTGGCATCCAGCCACGCATTCGAAGCGGTGGCCTTCGTTCCCATAGCCGGGATGTATCTGCTCCTAGACGGGCTCGGAATGGGACGCATCCCCGGCTTGAATCGGCTGAAGAGCGTCGCGATCGTCCTGGGTCTTCCATTGGGGATGCTGTTCTTCAACCGGTTGATTCTGGAGCGGGAGCCGAGGTGGGGGGACGTGGTATCCCGACTCAATTTCCCCACCCCCGAGCCTTTCCGCCTTGGAATGGGATTGGGAGCCAGTTTCCTCGTGGCCATGCTCACCTTCGATGGCTTCCTGCGGATCCGGCGGCCTTCCGGGGAGCGCATGGCCAAGGCATGGGTTCTCACGGTGTTGATCCTTGCGTATGTCCCCTACATCAACTGGCGATGGCACCTGCTGAACGGGATCCAGATTCCACTCTCGATTCTCGCCACCCAGGGATTGCGTCGAACCGTCTTCCGCCGAATTCTCCTCCGGCGCCGAGCCCGGAAACGCGCTCCGTGCCGGCCGCGGAGCCTTTGGGCGCCACCCGGACTGGTGGCGGCAATGGGTGTGATGCTGGTGGCCTGCTGTCTGAGCACCGCCAACCTCTTCCTTTCCTATCGGCATGAGGCAAAGATCGTGAGAGCACCGACCTATCTCCCCAGCACGCAGCTCGCGGCCATGGACTGGCTGAACCGGCAGGTTCCCAGGGAGGCCCTGGTTCTCGCCTCCTACCGGATTGGCAACTATGTGCCTCGGTTGTCGGGGCAGCGGGTCTTCATCGGGGAGGACATGCTGACCAACGAGATAGAAGCAAGGCAACGAGATATCCAGCTCTTCTATTCCGAGGAGTGGGATGACAGCAAACGCCTGGGGCTGCTGCAGCGCTTCGGCATCGACTATGTCTACTACGGACCGGATGAGCGAAAGCTGGGATCGTACGACCCCGATGAGGCTGCGTTTCTCACACGTGTCTACGACGATGGAGGGATCAAGGTTTTCGAAGTGAAAGGCGGCGCCGCCGACGTGCGGACTTCGACACCCGCTGTCACCGGAGGGGGGATGCTGTGAAGCCCGAGCCCCTTTCTCCCGAGCAAATCACCGTCGTGGTCTGCACCCGCAATCGCCCCGACCTGCTGGCAAGGTGTCTGGCGCGTCTCGGCGAACTCGCACCCGCGCCTCTGGAGATCCTGGTGGTGGATCAGAGCGACGGTCCCGAGACGGGGGAGCTGGTGCGTCAACATCAGAGGCGAATCCCGAATCTTAGATGGATACCGACACCCAGCCGTGGGCTCAGCCGCGCGCGCAACCTGGCGGTTCGGGAGTCCCGGGGGGAAATTCTGGGCTTCATCGACGATGACTGCCTGGCGCGCCGCGATTGGGCGGACTCGGTGGCCCGAGCGTTCTCCAGCGATCCGGAGCTGGCCGCGGTCACCGGTGGCTCCTTGCCTGAGCCGAGCGACTGTGCCGATCCTCGCATCCTGGCGGCCACCACATGGCACCCTTCGGAGGTGAAGATCTACACAAGACCGGTGGACCCCTCCACGGTGGGAGGCGGGTTCAACCTTTCGGTGCGGAGGAGCTGGTTGAACCGCATCGGTCCGTTCGATCCGGAGCTGGGGGCAGGCGGCCGCTATCGAAGCGCCGAGGACACCGACCTGATTCACCGCCTGCTACTGCGCGGTGGCCGGATTCGCTACGACCCGGAGGTGATCGTGGCGCACCTGCCCTGGCGCGACGGCGAGACCCAGTCGGCGGTGGAATGGGAGTACGGATACGGAATCGCCGTCTGGGCGCTCAAACGGATTGCGCGTGGTGACTTTTTCCCTTCGCGGGTGGCCCTGGCGGTCCTCTTGGCCCAGGGCAAGACGGCGCTGCTGGGGGCGCTGCGGCGGGATGCTTCGGCGTGGCGCACCGGCCGGGCCTATCTTTCGGGCCTGGGGCAAGGCGTTGCGAGCTGGCTGATCTTTTCCGGATTCACCCGCACGCGCGAGGATGCTCAAGAGGAGGCGAAGACCGGTGCCTGAGAGCCGAGGCGTGAAAATCCTGATGTACCACTGGATCAGCGGAGATCCGGGCCAGCGACTGCGCCAGTGGGGGCTGACTCCGGATCAATTCCGCTCCCAGATGCGATCCCTGCATGAGAACGGGTATCGAACGATCCCTCTCGGCGAGGTGGTTGAGGTGGCGCGGGGAACGCGTCCACTCCCCCAGCGGGCAGTTTCCCTCACCTTCGACGACGGCTACCGGGATTTCATGCAGGAAGTGGCGCCGGTGCTGGAGGAATATGGCTTTTCGGCGACGATCTTCCTGGTCGCGGATCGGGTCGGCGAGAGCAACACCTGGGATGCGCGGCATGGGGATCCGCCCCGGCCTCTGCTCTCATGGAAGGAGGCCGCCGATCTTGCCGCCCGGGGTATTGAGCTGGGATCCCACAGCCGGACCCACCGCCCGCTCCCCAGCATCCCCCAACTCGATCTGCGTGAGGAGATTCTAGGCTCCAAGCAGATTCTGGAGGATCGGCTCGGCATCCGGGTGAGTCATTTCTCCTATCCCCATGGGCTCTTCGACGATCGCTGTCTGGCCTTGCTGAGGGAGGCGGGATATGAGAGCGCCTGCGCCGACATTCGTGGAGGCAACGGCGAAGGAACCGATCCCTTCCAGCTCCGCCGCAGCCTGATCACCTGCCACGAGACGCAGTGGTCCTTCGCCTTCAAGCTCAGGACCGGGTTTGGCATGCGGGAATGGGCCGCCTCCTCCCTGGCGGCCTTGGCGGGTCAAACGGCTCCGGAGCCGCTGCGAGGGATGTCATGACCACCACGCGCCTGTCGATCGTGGTTCCCACCTACAGCCGTCGCGGATTGTTGGAGCGAACGCTACCGGCGCTGCTGAATCAGGCAGGCGCGGCGGGGGGCGCGGAAATCCTGGTGGTGGTGGACGGGTCTCGCGATGGAACCCTGGAGATGCTCAGCCGGTTCCGCGGCGATCCTCTGCTGCGCGTGGTCTCCCAGGAGAATCGTGGCTTGGCGGCCGCCAGAAACCGGGGCGCTCATGCGGCCTCCTCGGAAGTCGTCCTGTTTCTCGACGATGACATGATCCTGAAGGAGGGATCGATCTGCGCTCACCGTGAGGCGCATACCGACGGGATGGAACGGGTCGTCTTCGGCGGCCTCGCCTTGGCTGAGGGATTGCGGCATTCCTTCCTGAAGCAGGGCATTGAAATCTGGGGAGGTCAGGTGGAGCAACGCCTCTCGACGCCGGGCTACGAATTCCGCTTCGACGACTGCCATTTCGGCCACGCCTCCATGTCGCGGCAGCTTCTCCAGCGCGCCGGGGGATTCGACGAATCTTTCATCCGCTATGGCAATGAGGACTATGACCTGGGCTGGCGGCTCATCCAAGCGGGAGCGGAGATGCGCTATCTCTCTATTGCTGTGGCCCGCCAGATCTACGACAAGACCCTGTACCGCTGGCTTCGGGACTGCGAGTGCGTCGGGATGGCGGATCGAGACCTGGCCGGAAAGCATCCCTCCTTGGAGCGGGAGCTTCGCTTCGCCTCAGTGCCCCACCACCCTCTCAAGCGCGTGGCCCGGGCAAGCGGGCTGTCGACGCTGGATCCCCTGGCTCCCGCCTGGAGTCTGCTGGAAGCGGGGATGGCGTCACTGGAATGGATGGGAGCACGCGGAAGCATCCTGGGCAAGGCGCAGTCCCTTCTGGGAGAGCGACGCTATTGGAAGGGATTTCGTCGTTCGGGAGCCTCGCGAGCAGAGCCTCAACGAGAAACCGGCGAACAGCGGGGGAGGACCGCATGAGAGGCCCCCGGATTTCTGTGCTCATCGCCACCGCGGATCGCCCGGAGCTACTCGCCGATTGTCTGGCCCACCTGCGCCGGTCACCCTTCGAGGGCGTGGAAATCATCGTCCTCGACCAAAGCCGCAATCTGCAACATCGCGAGCCGGAGGAAGACGGCCCCGAGCGCTGGTTGCGACATGTGCACTGCCCCCGGCGAGGGAAAAGCGCGGCCCTCAACCGAGGAATCGCCGAGGCGAAAGGGGGGCTGCTCGCCTTCACCGATGACGACTGCCGGGTGGCGGAGAACTGGTTGGAGGAAATGCACCGGGCGTGCGTGGACACGCGGGGCGAGGTGGCCCTGACAGGAAGAGTGCTGGCGGGTGAACGGGAGGGGGATGCGGTCATCGCCCCTTCTCTTCTGGACGAGGGCCAGGAGAGGGAATATCGACGCCCGGCTTTTCGGGACGTCCTGTTCGGAAACAACATGGCGATACCCGCGCCCGTCCTTCGCCGGGTCGGGCCTTTCGATGAGACGCTGGGACCCGGGACGAGCTGGCCGGCCGCGGAAGACAACGACTTGGGATACCGGCTGCTGCGGGCCCGAGTGCCCATCCGTTATCTCCCGAATCTGGTGGTCACACACCGTTCCTGGCGCAAGCCCCGGCAACAGCAGGGGCTCTATCGCGATTACGGGATCGGCCAGGGGGCCTTCTACGGAAAGCACGCGCGCCGGGGGAATCTCCACATGGTGGCCCGCATGGCCAGAAGTCTGTGGGATGGTGGACGGGACGCGGCCGGAGCTGCGGTGCTGGGACGGGGGCATGATCTGCGCGCTTCGCTGTCCTTTTCCGAGGGACTGGTGCGAGGATTCGTGGGCGCGACGCTGGCCGGTGGAGGCAGCTCCCCGCGCCTCCCTGCAAGCGGAGAAGTCATGAGCAGCTCGAACGGAAGCCACCCGGAGCACGAGGCACGGCGCGTGGTGCGCCGCATCTCAAAGCCGCGGATATGGCAATACGATTACCTCATGCTGCGGGAAATAGCCGCAGGGCTCAGGCGGCAGGCGGCCGCTCTCAACGGCAAGTCGGGTCTGGAAATCCTGGACGTGGGGTGCAAGTACACGCCTTACCGGGAATTCTTTTCCCCAAGGGCTTCGCGGTACGTGGGGATGGATCTCAGCCCCTACCATGGCGTGGCCGTGCGCGGAGATGCGCTGGCGCTGCCTTTTCGTTCGGATTCCTTCGATCTGACCTTGTGCACCCAGGCGTTTTATCTCATGGCCGATTTTCGCCATGTCCTTGCCGAATTCGCCCGGGTCACCCGCCCCGGCGGGAGAATCATCGTGACGACCATTGGCATCTGGCCCCATCCCCCCTCCGATCGGCTGCACCGCTGGAGCCGCCGGGAGCTGGAGGAAGTCCTTTCCGAGTTTGGCGAGGTTCGCGTGGAGGCGAATGGCGGCTACCTGCAGCTTGTCCCGCAGCTGGCCAATGCGGTGCTGGCCCTGGGTGTGGAAGGTCACCTGGTGAAGCAGCATCCCCACCTGGGGATGGCGCTTGCGCTTCCCCTCAAGGGAATCTATCTCGGAGTCAATGCTCTCGGCCTCGCCTCGGAGAGGCTGGTCCGGGCCGCCTCCGCCTCAGGGTGGGGAGTGGCGCGATCGTTGTGCGAGGTGGACAGGCAACTGGCAATCAATTATCTGGCGGTGGTGACGCCCAAGAAAATGAGGCAGTGAATTGTCTTACGACCTGGGAACGAGGCTCAAGGAACTGCTGCTGAGGGCGGGGCCGGTCTTCATGGCCGACCGCTGGCAGGCCCCCCGAATTCTCACTTTCATGATGACCTATCGCTGCAATCTCCGATGCACCATGTGCTGGCAATGGGGTGAGCAGGGCCTTTTCCACGATCTCTCGAAAGAGCACGAGATCCAGCAGCTGAACCTTGCCACACTCTGCTCGGTCATCGAGGACGTTGCCAAGGATGGTACCGGGGCCTTCCTCTGGGGAGGCGAGCCGTTCCTGCACCGCGACATTCTTCCCTTCGTCGAGTTCATCAAATCCAAGGGGATGTACTGCAGCATCAACACCAACGGGACTTACCTTCCGAGGGACTCGCGCCGACTCGCGGACCTGGGGGTGGACGCCATCATGGTTTCCGTGGACGGCCCCCAGGAGGTACACGATCGGATTCGGGGTATGCAGGGCTCCTTCCAGAAAATCGCCGATGGGGTGAAGGCGGTCCGCGAGGCGCGCAACGGCAACGGCCGCAAGCCCGAGATCGTCGTGAACACCACCATCTCTCCCGGAAATCAGGACGTGCTGCTGGAAACCTACAAGACGGTGGAGGAGATGGGCGCCGATCGGATGATCCTCTCCCAGCTGTGGTTCACCACCGAGCAGATCGGCAAGGCCAACGAGGCCTATTTCCGCGAGAAGTTCAGCGCCCACGCCGGATCCTGGCGCGGCTTCGTTGCGGATGTCTCGGTCCTCAACAGCCAGCGCATCGCGGACCAGATGGGCGAGATGTCACTG